>CAZFDW010000309.1:2730-8040 GCA_964517865.1 uncultured Chitinophaga sp. | reverse complement strand
AGCTCGCGAGGCTCATAACCTCGAGGTCGTCGGTTCAAATCCGGCCCCCGCCACTTAAACCCCGGTGTCGAAACAATTTCGACCCCGGGTTTTTTCATGGGCTGCCGGAGAGAGACACACAACAGTGGCGATGTATCCCGCTTTTCCGCAACAACTTGCGTTGAGGTCTGATCTTGCTCGGTATCCGGCTCCGAAAAACAGAGACACGGCCAAACGGTGATCTCTGGTCGACCCGATCCTTAAAAAAAAGTGATTTGTCTCTTCGAAAATCAGAGACACCCGGCTGGGGTTATGATCCCGGTTGCCGCTAGTTGTGAAAGAACAACAGAGTGCATTGTGCTCAGTCGGGGATCAGGATTCTGATTGCTGAGCGGCCGCTTGGCGGTCCATGTGGAAAATCGGATCCCAGATTTCTCGCCACTGTGAATAGAGCTGTCATTCCCGGTCAGGTTGACAGCCGTTCGGAGTGAGTGCGACGTTCAACGTCCCGGGAAGGGGCTTTCTTCCTCACAATGCTGACTGCGCTTACTGCTGTTTGATGAGAGGGATCTATACAACAATTCTTGCTCCTGCGTTAATAGAATCGTCCGTCGTGAGCGAGTAAATTTACGCCATTCTGTTCACCAAACCTGCCTTCAGGCTGACGCATGTCCGAACCGCTTTGTTTTATGATGGGTCTGTATAAGGCTGTAATTCCGGATGATCGCCAGTATTCGCGGCGGCATTTGTGGTTGCAGGAATGTGGTCCAGGGCGATATCGCGTCGGTTTCACGGCGTATTCGGTGCGCCTGCTGCAGGACGTCTATTTTCTGGAATGGTCGATTGATCCGGAGACCGTCGTCCGCGATCATCAGGAAATCGGAGAAATCGAAAGCGCGAAGGCCGTATCGTCGATGTTTCCGCCGTGCGCCGGAAAAGTGATCAGTTTTAACCCGCAATTACTGAACGATCCTTCAGGAATCAATGCCCAGAATTACGGTTCCGGGTGGCTCTATGAATTCGAACCTGCAGCGAATTTGCTTTCGGCGGCAGAATACGTTGAGTTTTTGAACTCCGCCTGGGAAGATGCTCAAAGAACCATTAAAGGGCAGATCAACGAATCGTGATTTATCCCGTAGTGGACTTCGTCAGAATTCTTAACATGGGCTTTGCAGCTAACCCAAAGTTGGCCGTTACTCCGTGGCGGGAAGACTCGCGTCGGCGACACGAGCAACAATTTGGTTCCTGACCCCTGAATCCCCGAATTCTCACGAATTCGGCTACTCTTATTTTTGAATGCAGTCATCGTTATGGCAGTCAGTAAAGTCACCGTCGTAATCAGTCAGGGGCAGGGACGCAATCCCGTGCGCCGGCAACTGGAAGAAGACATCGCGACGATGTTGCTCACCGAACACGGCGTTGATGTGTCGCTGGTGCCGCATTTATATGACATGTCACACGATCACACCGGACAGCTCTTCCTGCGATCTGTACCCGGCAACCTCATCGTGCTGAGCTGGCTCTACGATCGCGCGGCCCGCTGGACACTGGACCGCGCTGGTGTGCGCGGGCACGAAGGATTGAGTCTGCTCAAGTCGGCAGAAGAAGATACGGAGGACGACGACGAAGATGAGCTTGCTTCGAAAAACGGAAACGGCATTGGTAGTGTCAATGTGCCGAACCGTCGCGTCTACGCGATCGATCTGCGATGTTCCGCGAAGGCGGACGATTTCATCCGCGAAGTCCGCCGGATTGCGGGTGAGAACACAGTTCAGACCGTGGAATTGATGAGCTGGATCGGTGGGACTCCAAAACCCGAACAACTGCAACGCTACCTGCAGCCGGAACGTATGCTCGAAGCCCGCCGTGCCTTCGACACCGGCAACGCGACGCTGGAAGACAAAGCGGTGCTGCCTGAAGACACGGGCCGTCGCTGGTATCCGGTGATCGATTACAGTCGCTGCACGAACTGCATGGAGTGCATCGATTTCTGCCTGTTTGGAGTCTACGGCGTCGATGCCCTGGATCGAATTCTGGTTGAGCAGCAGGACAGTTGTAAAAAAGGCTGCCCGGCCTGTAGTCGAGTGTGCCCGGAAAACGCAATCATCTTTCCTCAGCATAAGACGCCGGCGATTGCCGGAGCCCAGGGCGAAGTCGGGGGACTCAAAATTGACCTGTCTAAACTGTTTGGCGGCGACAGCGGTGAATCCGCGATTGACATGGCGGTCAAAGAACGCGATCGGGAACTTATTCTGGACGGTCGCGAAGCGGTCGGCACCTCCATCGGCATCAAACAGAAAGTCCGTGACGAAATTGATCAACTGATCGCGGATCTGGATGCTCTGGAATTCTGAATTTCTGCGAATTCAACTACGATAAATTCATTTCGATCGTCCTTTAGTTCGACGTGTTCCACGTTGTTCGTAGTCCCGCCTTTAGGCGGAGATTCATTCGGCCCACCACGTACATTCAACCCATTTTTCGGCTAAAGCCGGGACTACAAGCGAATCTCGGACAATCGAATTAGAGAGAATTCCAACACACACGTCACTGCGAGAATCGGATGAGACTTGTCGTCCCGGCAATGCTGCTCGTGCTGCTGCCCTCGTTTCGAGCCAATGCCGACGAACCAATCCTGTTCAACCGCGACGTGCGGCCCGTTCTGGCGGAACACTGCTGGCAGTGTCACGGGTTCGATGCACACACCAGAAAATCCGGACTGCGGCTGGATGTGCGCGAGAATGCAATTGCTCCAGCCGAGTCCGGTGCCGTCGCAGTTGTGCCGCATGATGCTGATGGCAGCGAGCTGATCAAACGCATTGCGAGTGTCGATCCGGATACGCAGATGCCGCCTGCGTCCTTCAACAAGCCACTCTCGACGTCACAAATTGAGACGCTGCGTCAGTGGATTGCCGAAGGCGCGATCTATCAAAGGCACTGGTCGTTCGAACCCATCACCAAACCGGTTGTGCCCGCAGTAGATGACGTACCTGCGACCGAAGACGGCACGAATGCCATCGATGCGTTTGTCGCAGCCACGCTCCGCAGTCACGGACTGATGTTCGCGCCGGAAGCGTCACGCGAAGTGTTGTTGCGGCGAGTCAGTCTGGATCTGACCGGGTTGCCACCGACTCTTGAAGATCTGGACCGCACCGACGAATCGTACGAACAGGCCGTAGATCGGCTGCTGGCATCGCATCATTTTGGCGAACATCTGGCTGTCGATTGGCTGGACACAGCTCGTTACGCGGACACCAACGGATATTTCAGCGACAAGCCGCGTCAAATGTGGCTGTGGCGAAACTGGGTGATCGATGCGTTCAACAGCAACATGCCGTTCGATCAATTTACTATCGAGCAGCTTGCCGGAGACCTGTTACCAAATCCCACAACCGCGCAGCGCATCGCGACGGGATTCAATCGCAATCATATCGCGAACAATGAAACAGGCATTATCGACGAAGAATATCGCACTGAATATGTGATCGATCGAGTCGATACGACGCTCACCACCTGGATGGGACTTACCGCCGCGTGCGCTCAGTGCCATGACCACAAATACGATCCGATCACGCAGGTCGAGTTCTATCAGTTGTTTGCGTTCTTCAACAACGTGCCGGAAACAGGACTCATTGTCGCAGACAATCCACCGCCGTTGATCACCGTGACGACTCCTGAACAGGATCAGCAGCTGGCAGCACTGACTGCCGCTGCGACAGAAGCCGCAAACGTATTCGCACCGTTACGTTCTGCACTCGATACACAGATTGCGGCGTGGGAAACCGACGCACTGATTTCTTTACCGTATCCGCCGGAAGAATCACTTGTGCTGCATGAAGCACTCAACGGCCAGCTTACTGAAGACACACAGCATCTCGGCACGAAGCTGATGTTTCAGGCAGGGATCAGAAACCAGGCAGCGAGTTTTGATGCCACGCAGCACGCCGAACGATCGCTTCCTGACTTAAAGGCTGATGCCCCGTGGAGCATCGGGCTATGGATTCTGCCGAAAGGTTCGCTGAGTTGTCCGCTGTCAAAGATTGCAGCCGAAGGGAATCGCCAGGGTTTTGAAATCCTGTGGCAAAAGGGTCGCATCGGTGTCAATCTTGTCGAACGCTGGGGCGTCAGTGCCATTGAAGTCGTGACGCATGAACCGATGACGTCAGGGCAGTGGCATCATCTGGTCGTGAATTACGACGGCTCGCGAACTGCGGCGGGTTTACGGGTACTGATCGATGGCACGCCCGCAGTTCTGGATATCCATCGCGATTCGCTCATGGGCAGTTTCGACACCCGGGAAGCTTTGCGAATCGGACGGCGGGACTCCGGTCTGGGCTACTATGGCCTGTTGGATGAACTGCGGATTGTCCAGCGTTGTCTGACGGATGCGGAAGTCGCTCAATGGTTTCACGGCGAACAGATTCGCGGCATCATCGAGCAGAAAACCGACATCCGCAGCGGTCGAGACACCGACACGCTGCTGGACTATTACATCGATCGCCATGCAGAGCCGTCGGTACAGCACGCCCGGGCGCTCGCGAAGACAACTCAGCGCGCCGCACAGATGTTTCGCGAATCGCTTCCAACCACGCTGGTGATGGAGGAACTTCCGCAGCCTCGCACTGCCCACGTTCTGCAACGGGGACAATACGACCAGCCTGGCGAAGCTGTGGAGCCCGGCATCCCGGCAATGTTTTCAAGCTGGCCCGATGATGCGCCGCGGAACCGGCTGGGATTCGCTCGCTGGCTGGTTTCCCATGACAACCCGTTGACCGCGCGCGTGGCTGTGAATCGATTCTGGAAACAGTGCTTTGGCGAAGGTCTTGTGCGGACGGCAAATGATCTGGGGACGCAGGGAGCAGCGCCAACGCATCCGGAGTTGCTCGACTGGCTTGCCGCGACATTTCGAGACAGTGGCTGGAACATCAAGGCGATGCTGAAGCTGATCGTCATGTCGCGAACCTATCGGCAGGAATCACAATTCCGTGACGAACCGGCTGCAGACGCTGACCCGCAGAATCGATGGCTTTCGCACGGTCCCCGTTTTCGCATGTCGGCCGAAATGATTCGTGACCATGCGTTGGCAGTGTCCGGGCTGCTGCGTCCGCAGATCGGCGGACCCAGCGTAAAGCCATACCAGCCGCCGGGGCTGTGGGAAGAAGTTTCGTACAACGCCGAAGACACATACGTCCAGGACCCCGGAGATGGTTTATGGCGACGTAGTCTCTACACCTTTATCAAACGTCAGGCACCGCCACCGTCGCTTCTGGCATTTGACGGACCGACGCGTGAAAAATGCACCGTGCAGCGACCGCGTACCAATACGCCGCT
>CAZFDW010000309.1:0-2630 GCA_964517865.1 uncultured Chitinophaga sp. | reverse complement strand
TGGAAACTCGATGAGTCCATAGATGCCATCGAGCTCGCAGCCATGACCGTGGTCGCTCACACTTTGCTGAATCTTGATGAGGCGATGACACGACGATGATCGCGGGACTGAATCGCCGACACTTTCTGAATCAATCCGGACTGAGTCTCGGAAGTGTGGCACTCGCGTCGCTGCTGGAAGAGGCACGCGGTGCTGATCGCGTTGCCCATTTTCCAACGCAGGCGAAGCGCATCATTTATTTGTTTATGCATGGTGGACCATCGCAGCTGGATCTTTTTGATCACAAACCGGGGCTGCGACAACATCACGGGGAAGAGCTGCCGGAATCCGTCCGCGGCAATCAGCGCTTGACAGGAATGACCAGCGGGCAGAAGTCGTTTCCGGTGACGGCGTCGCTGTTTCCGTTTGCGCAGCATGGAGAAAGCGGCGCGTGGGTGAGTTCACTGCTGCCGGAAACCGCGAGGATCGTAGACGAATTGTGCATTGTGCATTCGATGCATACGGAAGCCATCAATCACGATCCCGCTGTGACACTGCTGCAAACCGGCCATCAACAGCCAGGCCGTCCCAGCTTCGGCGCATGGGCCAGTTACGGACTGGGAAGTGAAAACAGTAACCTGCCGGCATTTGTCGTGCTGCTTTCCCGAGGCAGTGCCGCGCGGCCGGCGGACCCGCTGTATGCGAGGTTGTGGGGTTCAGGATTTCTTCCGTCAGATCATCAGGGTGTCGCGTTTCGCACAGGCGGAGATCCGGTGCTGTACCTGTCGAATCCGCCCGGGATCGATGTCGCCACGCGGCGGGATCAACTGGATGTACTCGCGGCACTGAATTCGAGGCAAGCCGCCGCCCAGCGGCATCCGGAAATCGATACGCGGATTTCACAATACGAAATGGCCTTTCGAATGCAGAGTTCGGTACCAGATCTGATTGATCTGCATGATGAAAGTGATTCCACGATCGAAGCGTACGGCCCCGATGCGCGGGAACCAGGCACGTTTGCGCGCCATTGTCTGCTGTCTCGGCGCATGGCGGAGCGCGGCGTGCGATTTATCCAGCTCTATCATCGCGGCTGGGATCAGCATTACAACCTGCCGAGTGACCTGCGTCTGCAGTGCCGCGATGTCGATCGACCTGCAGCGGCGCTGATTCGCGATCTCAAACAACGCGGGATGCTGGATGAGACCCTGGTTGTGTGGGGCGGAGAATTCGGTCGCACAACGTACAGTCAGGGCACACCCGAACCAACGAATTACGGACGCGACCATCACGGCCGATGCTTTACGATGTGGCTTGCCGGAGGGGGAATCCGACCGGGAATGGTCCACGGTCAGACCGATGATTTCTGTTACAACATCGTGCGTGACCCCGTCCACGTTCACGATCTGAATGCCACACTGTTGCACCAGCTCGGCCTCGACCATACGCGGCTGACTTATCGCTCACAGGGCCGCGACTTCCGTCTGACGGATGTGCATGGACAGGTCGTGGATGCGATTGTGCAGAGATAAGAGAATGGTCGATTGGCCCCGCTCGCCCCGTGCCAGTGGACCAGCGGTTTGCCAACTACATCGACAAAATGCCAGACGTTGCTCCCCGCCCGACCTTGCGTCGGTGGAAGCGCGGTTTGAAAAATTTTGTAAATCCCCTGTCAGAGACATACGCAACGATCGCGATCCAATCTGCAAAGTCGTCAAACCAGGCATCCACTGGCATAAAGCCAGTTGGGTGCCGGAAGTGCGGTTGCTGGGACTGTCTGGTAGTCGTCAAACCTGGTGTCCACCGACGTGAAGCCGGACGGGGCACCTTTGAAATTCGACAAATCAAACAAGCCAAACAAAGTACTCAAAAATGCAAATCTCCAACAGCATCCAATGAATGACCACAAAACCCGGATTCCCGCCGTGTATCCACGGACCGGATGAATCGCACCCGTCACGGCAGCTTGCCGCGCAGATGGAAGATATTTTTTACAGCACGGATTGAAGGATTTGGCCAATTGACAGAACAGAGCGGCACCGGACAATCAGTGTCACTGCGTGAACAGGACTCACCAACCCGCAGATCGAGACCAAAGAAAGAGACCCCTTTTGTCGCCCCAGATCGAGACCAAAGAAAGAGACCTGACCCCTTTTGTCGCCCTCTTCCTTTTTGTTCCTGACCCCTTCGTGCGGGGCAACCTGTCCTGGTCGTGAAGTAGAGGCGAATTACGTCGGCAGTTGCCCTGCAAGAATATCTTCAGGCGACAATGCATGGATTGCGGTAAAGCGTGAGAAGTCTGCGGTATTGAACGTCAGCAAATACGTGAGCCCGTGGCGTTGCATGGCGGCCACCAGTCGTGTGTCATGTGCGAGCTTGCCATGCACGGCGTTTCGGACCACGAGTTCATACCAGTGAGCGAAGATTCGGCGTTCATCCCGCAGCAACGTGAATCGTGTCAGGAGGTCTTGCACCTGCAAATCGACATCAGCGATTGTAAGCCCGAGGCCGTTGACCGTCGTCGGTCGTGTCGCCACAACCCAGTATTCATAGATCGACTGCGGCACAAGGCAAAGCTCGCGTCCAGCACTGCTGAGAGAAATCAAAGCGGTGGTCGCGGATGCGTGCGATATCTGGCCAGGCTGAGCAACTCG
>CAZFDW010000308.1:0-8041 GCA_964517865.1 uncultured Chitinophaga sp. | reverse complement strand
TCGGTTTTTCAGGCCGAGAGTCGTTTTTATGAAGGCGATGCCCGCATCAAAGGCTCGCTCGGCGACGTCATGAAGGCTGAATATCGCCTGCGACGGCTGTTGGGCCTGCCACTCAATGATGGCACATTCATCACACCCGTTGATGTGCCGTCTGAGGCCAAACTGGAACCGGACTGGGAGTCGAGTTTGTTGGAATCTCTTTCCAATCGACATGAGCTGCGACGTCAGAAGTGGGAAATCCGCAGTCTGGAATTGCAGTACAAAGCCTCACAGAATCTTGCCCGCCCACGTCTGGATTTTGTTTCACAGTATCGCGTCAACGGACTTGGTGACCATCTGGGAGGTCGCGAGGACGACGATGGTGTGACCGATGTTGGCTACAACAGTTACTTTGAATCTCTGAGTCAGGGCGAGAATACGTCATGGACAACCGGCGTCTCGTTTTCGATGCCGCTTGGACTGCGACTCGCCCGTGCACAGGTCAGAAACTACGAATTGCGACTCCGCAAAGCGCACGCGGTTCTGGCACGCCAGGAAGTGGAAGTCGGATATGAACTCAGCGATGCCATGATCAACATGGAGCAGAATTATCTGCTGGCCGAATCCGGGATGAAAAAAGCTGCTGCTGCCAGGGGATATGCCGAAGCAACAGCTCGTCGAGCGGAGGCCGAGAATGCGAGTGACCCGATTGTATTGGGACGTGTTCTGGACGCCCGCCTCTCCAGCCGAGATGCAGACCAGGGCTACCTGAAGCTGATCGTGGACTATAACAAGGCCATTACTGATCTGAATTTCCGCAAGGGAGCAATCCTGCAAACGAATTCGATCTACCTTGCTGAAGGTGAATGGAATCCGGAAGCCTACGACGATGCACGGATTCGTGGTGAAGCCATGTCGCGGGCTCTGGACAATGCGCATCTGCGAACCGTGCCGGAAGAATTTGTCGGTGGACCAGACGTGAACTCGTGGGAATCGCTCGGCAATCCTTCTCGACCGTTTGAACCGGGAGCCATCGACAGCGTCAACGGAATTCCACCGACGACCGTGGAATCGCAGCCAGGAACTGTCGTCCCTGACGTCCCCAATGTTCCCGATATCCCTGAGACCAAACCACTGATCGAAATGGAACAATTACAGGAGACTCCCGATGCAACAGAAGAATTGAGACTGCCTGTCGAACCGGAAAAACAAACGAATGACGCTGACTTCCTGGATCCCGTGAATTATCGGTCTCCGGTGATACCTGAATCCAGGACTTCAAGTCGCCCCGTGACTTCAAAGGCGATTCAGGAGCTCCGCAGAATGCAGCGACATCCGCCCGGACGAGCGCAGCTGGACTAGAGAAACTGGTGTGTTTCGCTGGGGCTGCACACACCCTACAGGAATCACTCCGGAAGGAAACAGCGATGAGCTACAAACAACTGTTTCTCCTGATCCTCACCATCTGGTCGGCGGAGCTGTTTACACGGCTGCTCTTTGATACGCTCATTCATCCGCAGATGGAATACATGACGTATTATCTTGAAACCGACAAGGAAGGCACATTCAAGGGCGGGTACATTGAGAAGCTTGGGAATCGCGGCTGGCAGATGGTCAGCGCTGTGCCCAATCCGCAGAACAACGAAGAAATGATCCTGTTCTTCCAGCGACGAACAATGATCTCAAGCAGTCGTTGACCGTTGTTGTCTGGTCAGCCCGACGGAAAACCAGCCACTTACAGGCTTTTGCTTCGAGACAGTCATGCCGTGGCCTGACGCCTGAGGCGACACGCTGGGCCGCTACTTTGGATGAAACTCTTTCCAGCGTCGCCAGGCGTAGCTCCATTCCATCCACATCCGCATCATGGACCACAACACCCGCATGCGTTCCAGTTGGTCGGCAGGCAGGCGAGTCTGCAGGGCCTGTGCTTCCCGCGCGGCCATGTCCAGACCCCAGCGCCGGGCGAGTAGTCGGCACAGACTGTCGGCGGACAGGTCCGTGACAGAGCCTTCCTCGTCAAAGCCATCAAACACTCCGACATTGCTGTCGTCGGCAATCATCCCCGCTTCGTCTGCCGCCACAAAAAATGCAAACAACTGCGACCGGGCAGGATCGACCTCGAGTGGCTTTGTTCTTTCAATGGCATCCAGCACCAGTTGTTCGACACCGTTGACAATGTGCGTGGCCAGCGACGGCTTCGACGCCTTACGACCAGTCGGCGTGTCGTTGTCAGCACGGTTTGAAAAGGAATGATCTGAGACAGACATGTGATTTGACGTTCCGGGGAGAATCTGCGGGGCCAAAAACGGCGACTTCCTCTCACACTTTGCAGGAATCTCCTGTATACTTAAACTTGGTTATCAAAACAATTGACATCATTCTGAGTACTATGTCATTCATGCACCAATCGTGGACAAATCTTCTGCTGCATTGTGTCCTGGGAGTCTGCATCCTGTGGACCTGCTGTGATGCGATTTCTTTCGCACAACAGCGCCCGGCGGCGGAAACTTCCGCAATGCCGAAGCATGGTCTGGCGGAAATCCTTTCTCGGCAATTGTTTCGCGACCGACAGATGGAATTGCTTCTGCGGTCAGCCGAATCAGGACGAGACCGCCAAAATGGCGAACTGATGCGGGAATCTCTGCTGCCGGTCCTGGCGCATCCGCACGATGTGTTCGAATTTGATTCCAGGTCGGAATCAGCGACCGGTCTTCATAACCGCGCACTGTTGGTGCTGATGCACAGTTCTCCGGAATTGCAGCGATCATGGGTTGATGCAAACCGGCTGATTGCCCGACAGGAGCTGGAATCCGCGATCCGCCGCGGTGGCCGGCACGATACGGCGCGCGTGTCGAGGGCGTTTCCGCTGACGGAAGCTGGTATCCAGTCGCACGTGATCGATATGACGTGTGAACTGCTGAAAGGTGACTCACGCCAGGTGGCCGCGCAGGTTCGACAACTGGAAGCAATGTACTCCGGCACCGTGCTGCAAGCTGAACTGCAGCGACAATTGCGTCCGTTGAAAGAGAATCTGAGCAGTCTGAACCCCAACGACGAAGCATCGCACGGCGCGCTCTTGTCATTTTCAGTATCCGCATCAAGCGGCACAATTTCACCACCGTGGCCGCAGCCGCTCTGGACCTGGCGCGAAGGGATCTGGAATTTTCCCGGTGCGCCCCAGCCGGACGCCGGAATTCTGTTGTCGGGGTTCGATCCGGAAGCGGAAAACCGCATCGAACTGTTTTTTAACAACTGGCGACCAGTTTTCTGGAACGACAGCATCGTGATCCGCACACCGTTTCGGATTATCGCGCTGGATCGAGTCAGCGGTCGGGAACACTGGTCCGTTCCCACCGACACGTTCCAGCCGCAATTGGACGCAGTGTACACTGAACTGGAAGACGAGACCGACCGCACAATGAACGAATCAAACTCGTCCATCAACACAGTGGCCCCGATTTACGGGATGGCGGAGTTTGGACTCATGGCGTCTGATCGTGATTTCCTGTACTTCGTCGATGGATTCTCCTTTTTTTCCGGAGCCGATCCATTTGCTGGTAATTCCGTGGGCCGTGTGGTCAGGAATTTCAACGGGTTTCCTGTCATTGAAGAAGATGAGTTCATTCGTAAACCCGTGGCGAGTCGATTGGTCGCTCTCCGCCGCGGTCATGGTGCTGTTCCGATTGTGGCATGGCAAGTCGGCGATGGACAGTCATTTCAATACGATCCGATTGCCAGAGTCAATTCGATAGAAACCTCAGCACCACTGGTTTCGTCTGAAGCGTACGACAACGAAAAAGACACACTTTTGGCCACCGGTGACGAAAGCAAAGTACCGAATGAGACCTGGTCGGGGCACCGATTTCTCTCACCGCCGACAGGACAGGGAACGCGGCTGTTCGTGTTGACGCAGAATGACACTCAGATATTCCTGAATTGCCTGTACAGAACTACGGGCCAGTTGCTGTGGCGACAACCGCTCGCGTACACCGATGAAAATGCTCTCGCATTTATCAGCAGTTCGATCTTCACAAAACACACAAGCACTTGTGTGGTGAGCGGGGAGACGATCGTGTGCAGTCTGGCTGATGGAATGTTGATCGGCGTGCGCACATTTGACGGGACGCTGCAATGGGCCACGGCGATTCGCGACGAGCTCACGCCGGAGTTTCGGATTGGCTGGCAAATGCCGCCTGATGAGATACCGATTTCATCCCCTTCAATCCTGGTGCCGTGTATTGCAGATGGAATCATCGTCTGCGGCAATCATGATTCCGCTTCAATTTATGGACTCTCGCTGGAGACTGGCGAAATTCAGTGGAAGTCCTCACGTCGTGCGTTTGGTGGTGGAGAAGTCGGCGGAAGTCCGGACTATTATGTTGCCGGGATTTGCGGTCGTCAGGTGATCCTCGTCGGAGATCGTCATTGCCGCAGCATCGACCTGACAACGGGCGTTCAAAACTGGGTCGTGCAGATTCCCGTCACCAGTGGCCGCGCCGAATGTCGCGGAGATCGTTGCGTCATTCCTCTGCGTTACGGCCAGGCGCTGACGGTGAATCTGTCCAGTGGCACTTTGATAACGCCATCAATCGTCGATGCACCGGGGAAGTCGATGAATCAGTACGGGGCCGTCATCAGCGACGATGAATTGATCTGCGTCTCCACGCCAACCTGTCTCGCCGTTTACCCCCGGGTCGATGCACTGCTGAAGGACGCCGATCAGTTGCCGGCATTGACTGCGAATCCGACAAAACGAATCCTGATTCAGGCTCAGGCACATCTGATCAACGGAGATGTTGACGCCGCGTTGGCGTTGCTCCGTAATGCCGTGGCCTCTCAAAATTCAGGGACACCACAGAACCCGCAGATCGATGTGTTTCTCGCTGAACTCATTCTGCATCAATGGGGTCTGGCAATCGTGGCCAGACGTGAGGCGCTGCCGGAAATGCCGCCGGGACAGTCGGTATTGCCCGACGCGGGGATTTCTCGTGACGCTGAGCTCCTGTCGCAATTGAAGCTGCCGCCCGACATGGATTTCCGGGCGAACGTGTTTCAACTGTTGTCAGAAACTTCTCCGGACCGCCGGTCACACGGACTGGCGGGGCTGAAACAGAATCGCGATTGGAATAAGTCGATCAAACTCACAAACCGGTGGAGTGTCCGACCGGAATTACTGTTCGACGAACCTTTCAGCGATTCACCAGGTGATATCCTCGCACTTGAAAGGCTTTCGAATCAGGAACTGCGGCAACTTGTCAGTCGTTCTCTGCAGCATCCTGAAATGATGTCCGATGAGGCATCATGTCAACGACTTGCGAATCGTCTGATCAGTCGTGGTGAATTTGCCGCGGCCGAGCTGCTTCTGATTGGATGGTGCGAGGTTTCGGCGACCTCGGACAAGCCTTCGGACGGGCAGGCATCCGAATTCCTGGCGCAGCTGAGGACACTCCGGGACACCAACGTGTCGCGAAGCCGATCGGCACAGACCGCAGAGAATGTCGGGAATCTGAGTCGCGTCATCAGCAGTTCAGAATCGCCTGAGATCGGAATCACGTCCACGTTGTCAACGCCGCTTTCATTTGAATTGTCACCGTTCATTCGACAGCCGGACGCCGAGTTTGATGCGATTCATCACCAGGTCTGGCTCGACTTGCTTCCAAAGTATTGCAGCATGAATACATATCAGTCTCGCGACGCTGATGCTGTTGGCACGGTGACTTCCATTGATCCGTCAGACGGATCTGTGCGAGATCAGATTGTTTTGCCGTTTACGATCAACAGTACGGCCGGGCGCTTCGTGCCATTGTCGGACGGTGATCTCACGCCGGCGATGTTCCCTGTCTGTAGTACCGACGAAATTGCCATGATATCGTGTCCGGTTCCCGGTAAGGCCGGCATCCTGTGGACTCGCCATTTTCGACATGGCGAAAAGGATACACTCCGAGTCGAATTTGGCTCGCTGGATTCCGCTCACTTTATCTGGCAATTCGGCGATGAGCTGCACTGTTCAGACCCATTGACGGGCGATGATTTGTGGACTCGAAAGCAGACCTTGTCGCAGAGCGAACAGACGATCATAGATCGAGGCACAAATCCGTCTGTACGCAGGATTGCTGGTGATCGACAGGCAGTGATCGTGATGGGCAGCGACTCTCGCAGTTACGAACGTTTCAACACCCGCGACGGAACACTGCTGGGTTCCGGGCGACTGGCGATCGGTAAGTCTGAATCTGTTGTTACGGTTGGACGATGCTTGCTGTACACCGATGCAAATGCTCGCCTGCACATGTTCGACAGCGCGTCCGGGAAAGATGAACTGGAAGATGAAGAACCAATTTTACCGCTGAATCGTGACGGCAGAACCATTTGCCAGGTGCTGGAGAATAATCGCGTGCTGCTGGTGTCGGCATCACTTGAATTGATACTGATTGACGTCGATCACGGACGAATCATCTTCAAGACTCCAGCATCGATGTTTATAGAATCCGGATTTGTGTTTTCGTGCTCGGCATTTGAACGCCACGGGCGTCTCTTTGCAGGACTCAGCGTAGACGGCCGATCCGGCCATGCGATGCAACATGCATACAGCCGTGGTGCGCCGCAATTATCAAATGGGCCGTTGCTGTGTCTGGATCCGGTCACGGGAGAAGTTGCCTGGAGCACCCACGTAGAGCAGGCTGTTTTCTCGGAAGTGCTCGGAGATCCGACGGATCTGCTGGTGTCCTGGTCAGCTCCGGAGCCGTCTCTGGAATCCAACACCGGATATCAGTCGGAAGACAAACTGATCGTGCAGATCTTTGACGAAAACACCGGACAATTGATCGCTCGGTCGCCGGTCTGTTCCAGCCTGCCCCCACTCCGCTGTGTGCATCTTGCGGACGAGAGACTGATCCAACTGACCACTCCGAATGCGACGATTTCGATCCGTGCATCTGCCGCAGATGCATATGCGTTTCCGTAGGAGTCTGTCTGCATTTGTCTCCCTGCGGCGCATGGAATGGACAACCGAATGGTCCGTTGCGCTCGCGCTGCACGCACGCTACGGTTATACCTCACGCGGCCATGAGTGACACGTTTTTGAAAACCTGAAAAGCGAAACGTTCGAGGAGCGTTGTCATTTGCTTTCCGTAGCGTTGTTTTTCGTGCGATTCATTCGGTTGTCCCCATTCGGTTGTCTCCCTGCGGCGCATGGAATGGACAACCGAATGGGGACAACCGAATGCACAAAATCGCCGGGAACACCGGGGCGGAATACTCGCCATCTGGATGGAATCCCACGCGCGGGGCGTTGCCCTCGCGCTTAAACCATACTCCGCGCGGTCAGATTTGAGGTGTTGTGAGCGGCAAGGCTAGCGCCTTGCCGCTCACGGTGCTGGAATATCGGGACAAACTCCTGGATCGGCAAACCCTTTACAGCAGGTTGCTTGCCAATTCGGCCAGTTCGCTGCGTTCGCCTTTTTCGAGCGTCACGTGGGCGAAGAGTGGCTGCCCGACCATGCGGTCAATGAGATAGCTCAGACCATTCGACAGCGAATCCAGATACGGATGATCGATCTGCTGCCGATGGTTGGCCTTCATTGCAATGCGAATATTCCCCAACCCTTCACCAATCGAAACACCGTCCGGAGACAATACGTCGCCAGTGAGTTCATCCAGGCGGCGGAGAAACGCACGGGCCTGAAAATTAATGTCCTCATTGCCTTTCTTGAAGCGATCGAGCTCTTCAAGAACCGTAATCGGGACGGCAATGTCGTTGTCTTCGAAATTTCGCAGACAACCAGCGTCGTGCAAAATGACGTTCGTATCCAGCACAAACATTTTGGTGGCTGGGTAAGGCACCTGTCCGATCATATACTCTTCCCTGATTCGCGGTCACGGTGAGACTCGCGCTGCATCCCGTACGGCAGTCGCAGGCTACAGATTTTCTGCCGTCCCGACAATATCATAATATGGCAATGAATCCTGGTGTCAGCAACGGTCATTTGGAGTGCGGCGACTTGTCGCCGTTTTGCCTTTCCAACACGGTACTTTTTTCAACCGGCCTGGGAAAACAGTGAACATT
>CAZFDW010000307.1:0-8085 GCA_964517865.1 uncultured Chitinophaga sp. | reverse complement strand
GAGCACGGGTGCGTCGTGGTACGCATCAGACAAATAACCCGACCAGGGCTCGAACCTGGAACGACAGAACCAAAATCTGTTGTGTTACCATTACACCATCGGGTTACGATGACCAGCGCTGATTCAGTCGTTGCGAAGGCGGATGCCGACTTCGCCGAGTTTCAGGCGAATTTCATTCAGAGACGTCACACCGAAATTGCGACTGGAGAGGAGTTCGTCGGGGGTGCGCGATACCAGTTGTCCAATGGTCTGGATATTCAGGCGCGACATACACTTGCGGGATCGCACGGAAAGATTCAGGTCGCCGACCAGCTTATTCATCATCGCCTGTTCTTCCGGCGTCATGCTCTGATCGATGATGTGCTCACGTGAATGGATCTTGTGCAGATTCTGACCGATCCGGAGGCTATGCGCCGTCAGCAGTTCACGAATCTCCATCAACGACGTTTCACCGAAGTTCTTGCCGGACAGTAGTTCCTGTTCGCTCACTTCAGTCAGATCGCCGAGTGAGTTGATGTCCATGGCCTGCAGACAGTTTCGACTGCGGACGGACAGTTCGAAGTCGGTTACCGGTCGGCCGAGCAATTGTTTCATGCGGGCTTCGGTACGAACCTGATCTTCGTCGATAATCTGGTCCTGAGCCGCATCAATGTCGCGCAGATACAAATGTGCGAATTCATTTGTCGGATCATATTCACGCACCCGGCGAAAACAGAAGGCCGCCGCTTTGTAGTTCTCGCGGTCTTCGTACAGCAGCCCCAGATTCAGCAACGCCCCGGTAAAAAAGGGCGGGCGCGACAGTGAGCGTTCGTATAAGCGAATTGCCTCATCGTCATTTCCCCGCAGAGAATTCTCAGCTGCCAGCCAGAACAGTGCGCGCGAATGATGCGGGTCCATATCCACCGCTCGTTCGAAGTATTCGACGGCCGTGAGCGCATCGCCACGGTCAGCCCAGATACAGCCCATCTGAAATGAATACTCAGCCCGGCTTGCAGCCGAGGCGGCCACGCTGCGCAGCAGTTTTTCTGCATCATCGATCTTGCCCGACGCACGAATCGCACCCGCACGACGCAAGGCACAACCGACAGGATCGAACCCAGCTTTGCCCGCCTGATCGAAACGATCCGCCGCTTCTGCAGCGCGATTCAACGATGTCAGGCACTGACCATGAATAAACATGGCGACACCGTCGCGGGTGACCCCCGACAGAAGCCTGTCCGCAGTCGTTTGACGTGCTAACAGATAGGCACCCACGCCACCTCGGGCCATCAAACTCTCAGATTTCTCGCCCGCTTCGAAACGACGAGTGATCTCACCCACAACCTGCCGCACTTCGGTCAATTGAGAACTGCAGACAGCACGTTCAAGCTGAATCAGTTGATCCGCCGTTAACAGACCATCGGCCTCAAGAAGTTCTTTTACATGGACCACAGTCGCTGAAGTCACTTCGTTCGTTTCCTGACAAGTTCCAAAAACACGCCGGAGCAAACTGCCATCGACGTCACCGATTTCTTTTTCCAAACTGCGAACGTAAAAAACGAAAACGACCTGATCCCGCCAGCGCACTGATAACTTTCAGCCGCTGTGCAGAAACAGAGGTTTCCGGCCTGACGTCAGATTTAGAAAACTTGGAAGTTTAACGCAATTGCACGCCTGACACAAATGTCTAAGCTGATTTCAGTCCGGACGGGGATTTCCGCCAGATTCCGATGTCACAAGTTGTTGCTACAAAACATGTTGCATCGTCTCGCAAAAAACAACCCGCGCGACTTTTGAATCGGAGCATGGTCTGTACAATTTGCACGCCTCCTGACCGGACGTCGGTGCGTACCGATGTCCGGTTTCTTTTTGCATCAACTGCTGCAGGGTGTTACCCTGGGCAGCATTCGGGAGTGACACGTCCTTTTCTTCGCGAGCGATTCAGTGCCGGCAACATCAGTGATTGGATTGCAATGGGGTGACGAAGCCAAAGGCAAAGTCGTCGATCTGCTCACGGAAAAACATGACATTGTCGTCCGTTATCAGGGTGGCAACAACGCAGGTCACACGGTGAAGTTCGACGGCACGACGTATAAGCTCAGCCTGCTGCCCACCGGAATTCTGCAGAGTCACGTCAAATCGGTCATCGCGCCGGGAGTCGTCGTCAATCCGCACGCGGTCCTTAAGGAACTGGACGGTCTGGCGGCCGGAGGCCATGACTGCAGCGGTCGGCTGATGATCAGTGATCGAGCCCACGTGATTTGTCCCTGGCATCTGCTGGAAGAAGCGGCTCTGGAAAAATCTCGAGGAGCGGCTGCGATCGGAACCACGATGCGCGGCATCGGCACCTGCTACCGCGACAAGGTCGGTCGGTCTCATGCGATCCGCATTGGCGACCTGATCAATCGCGACGCATTCGCGTCGAAGGTTCGTGAAATTGTGCCGTTTAAACAGATCATCCTGAACGCCCTCAATCCTGACTGCGAACAGCTGGATGCCGACGCGATTATTGCCGACTACTCGGTGGTTGCAGACAGGATTCGTCCGATGGTGGCTGATTCGACAACGTATCTGCTGGATGCACTGGAGAATGGCAAGTGGCTGCTGTTCGAAGGGGCTCAGGGAAGTTTGTTGGACGTCGATCACGGCACGTTTCCGTATGTAACTTCGTCCAATAGTTCCGGCTGTGGAATCCACAGCGGCAGCGGTGTGCCGGAACGAGAAATCAGGAAGATGATCGGTGTCGCGAAAGCCTACACGACGCGTGTCGGTGGTGGGCCGTTTCCATCTGAACTCGACAACGAAATCGGCCAGCGCATTCGAATTGCGGGCAACGAGTTTGGCACAGTCACCGGACGGCCTCGCCGCTGTGGCTGGCTGGACGCCGTTGCCACTCGCTACAGCGCTCGGATCAGCGGAGTCGATTCGATCGTGATTGCGTTGCTGGATGTGCTGAGTGGTTTCGATGAACTGTTTATCTGCGAGGCGTACGACATTAACGGCCATGTGACGCGCGACTTCCCAAGCCGTTGCGAAGATCTGGCAACCGCAAAACCTGTGTTGCGGCGTGTCCCCGGCTGGAAGGAAGACATCACGGGGATCACAAAATTTGCGGATCTGCCCTCAAGTGCTCAGGAATACGTCGATGATGTGAAGAAACTGGTCGGCAAGCCGATTGAAATGATTTCCGTCGGCCCTGATCGGGCGCAGACGATCCGCATGTAATGGTTACCCCCGTCCGATATAAAGCTGTTCATTCGGCAACACGATGGCTTCCAGAAAATTGACGTGGTCGGGCATGGTGAGCATTGTCATTGCGGCGCGGACGATGGCATCGACTTCCATCATGGGCTCGTCATCCGATCCCAGTCCCGAATCAACACGGCGCTCAACCAGCACGTTGCCCGGATGCAGGCAACTGACGGCAATTCCGAAGCGTCGCCCTTCGAGCGCTGCGGCGTACGTGAGTCCCTGCACGCCGAACTTGGCAGCGGTGTAGGCCGCTGAGTTCTCGCGCGGTCTCTGGGCTGAGATCGATCCAATATTCAGTATGCGTCCACGACCGCGCGGCTTCATTGACGCAAATGCAGCCCGTGTGCACAGAAATGAACCAGTCAGGCAAGAACCGATGACGTTGTTCCATGCCTCGAGTGGCAGCGTGTCAATCGGGCCACCGTCGAAAGCTCCTGCGTTGTTCACCACAATGTCCGGTGGTCCGAACTGACATGTGACCTCATCGAACATTCGCTGCACGTCTGTCTCGTTACTCACATCAACCGCGAACGAAAGCACTTTTCCGGGGCTCACTTGCAGTCGATTCTCAGCGACTCGAATTCTGTTCAAATCTCTTGAGCAAATGCCGACACGGCATCCGGCCTGCAGCAGAGCGTGCGCCAGTCCAAACCCGATTCCCCGGCTTGCACCGGTAATAATGGCAACTCTGCCAGACAATTCTGTCATGAATCAATCTCCACGGAGAGGAATGAAGGTGAAAAACCAATCGCTGGTGCGGACTCCCTTTTAATTCTCCGACGGTTGTCGAACCAGCGTTTGATTGTCAACCGTACAGTGAATCCTTTCCGACCGTTAGGAACCGTGAGTCAGTGCAGAAATGGCAGTGTCCTGTTGAACATGGTAAAAAATGTTTCGTGGTATCGGTGCAAATAAATGCGGCAAAATTTCGAACTGCGGAAAGCCACGTTTTAAAGTCCTGCGGCGAAAATCGGCATGATTCGCATCTTTGACCAATTGAAAGACGGTGTTCTCGTGAATTCGGCAATAGCAAAGAGTCCTGGTGTCCGTTCAGATTCCAACTCCGGGTGGAGCGTCGCCCCGGGCAAAGAAACGGACACGGCGGTGCTGCGATACAATCGCGTGGCGATGTTGGAAGCGGTGTTGTCCATTCGAGACCGTCGGCAGCAGTTTATCCGACGGATGATCGTCTGCATACTTTTTCTGACGGGTGTTGTCGTCACGACAGCCGGAATTCTTGGCTGGTTGTCGTAGTTCCGGCCGCCTTCCTTGGCGGCGCCGGCGAATTCCGATAGCCTTTCCCCACAGCGGTTTCCGGTTTGCATCTGAAGCTGCGGAATCATCGCGAACGGGGGGAGGGACGATAGTGTCAGAAGTACTTGACAGTTTTCAGATCGAATGGCACGGCAACACGGTTGTCGTGACACCAGCGGCAAATGTCGATTCACTCAACTGGGATCTGGTCGAACAGGCCGCAGATCTGGTGATGGAGCCGCTTGCTTCTCAGGAAGCTCCAATGGTGGTGGTGGACCTCAGTCGAGTTGGCTATTTTGGATCTGTGTTTCTCGCGCTGTTACTCCGTTGCCACAAGTTCGTCAAGAAAAACGGCGGCGAGCTGGTCCTTTGCGGGGCCAATGAAACGGCTCTGGAGCTGCTGCGAATTACGGCTCTCGATACGATCTGGGCGATCTACAAGACGCGCGAAGAGGCCATGCAGGCGCTGTTGAGTTAGCAACATGAATCCCCAAAGACGCACGCCGCTCAAGCATGTCAATGAATCCGAAATGGATGTCATCGAGCATGTTGTCGAGCTTAAGCAGCATTCGGAACTCATCGAGGAAATCAAGCAAACCGCCGACAAACTGCAACGCGACGGTGCGACGCGCGGAGATCTTAAGATCCTGAGCCGCGCGCTGAAAGAGCTGCGGTATGCCTTCAAGGTCTTTGCGCCTTATCGTCGGCATCGCAAAGTGACGGTGTTTGGATCGGCACGCACGCAGGCCGATCATCCGTGCTGGAAAGCGGCAGAGGCGTTCGGTCGCCGCATGGCAGAAGAAGAATGGATGGTCGTGACCGGTGCCGGCGGAGGAATCATGGAGGCCGCCCATCGCGGATCCGGTCGTGAAATGGCCATGGGTCTCAACATTCTGCTGCCATTCGAACAGGAAGCAAATCCGGTGATTGCCGGTGACCCGAAACTTGTCAACTTCAAGTATTTCTTTACACGGAAGCTGTTGTTTGTCAAAGAAGTCCATGCCCTCGTCACATGTCCGGGTGGCTTCGGAACAATGGATGAAGCGTTTGAATCTCTGACGCTCGTGCAAACAGGAAAACGCGATCTGATGCCGATTGTGCTGCTGGACGAACCTGGGGGAACGTACTGGACTGCGTTCCTGAAATATGTCCGTGACGAACTGCTCGACAATGGCCTGATTTCACCGGGCGATCTGTCACTGTTCAAAGTCACCGACAGCGTGGAAGAAGCCGTCGAAGAAGTGCTGGGCTTTTACAGCGTGTACAACAGCATGAGATTCGTGCGGGAACTGCTGATTCTGCGTCTGCATATTGAGCCCTCGGATGAATTTGTCGCTCGGCTGAACAACGATTTTGGAGACATTTGTGAAAGCGGAAGAATCGAAAAGGCTCCTGTTCATCGCCTGGAAGTGGACGACGAGCATCTGGCCCATCTGCCGCGTCTGAATCTGGTGTTTAATCGCAAAGCCGTCGGTCGCCTGCGGCAGATGGTGGATGTCATCAATTGCGAACTTGAACCAAAGCCTGCTGCGTCGTAGGATGGACATTCCTGTCCGTCGCATGACCATGAAACGCTGTCCAGGCAAATGTTATTGTGGATCGAGATTCGTCCGGCAGCCGGGATACTTACAGGCAAAATCTCGGACATGAATGTCCAGGCTACATATTCGCCATGCATCCATCCCGTCTTATTGAATCCATTCAGCCGCAACTTCCAGCCGACCGAACCATAGGGATAGGCTGTGTCGGTGCCGGCTTCATCATGGCGGACTGCCAGTTGGTGGCGTATCGTCAGCATGGACTCAATCCGGTCGCGATCACGTCGCGGACGAGGGCCACCGCCTCCGCCGTCGCAACTCGACACAGCATTCCGAGCCTCCTCGATTCCGTCGAACAGGTTGTCGCGCATCCGGAGGTTCAGGTTCTGGACATTGCCGTGCCGCCGGATTGTCAGGCCGACATGATCCGCCGCGCTGTGCGTGCGCCGCACCGATTGAGGGCGATTCTGGCCCAGAAGCCGCTGGGCGTGGATTATCGGGAAGCACTGGAACTCGTGAATCTGTGCGAAGGGGCGGGAATCGTCCTTGCTGTTAATCAGAACATGCGATTCGACCAGTCGGTACATGCCTGTCGCAAGCTGATTGCGGCGGAAACGCTGGGAGCACCGGTGCTTGCGACAATCGACATGCGGGCGATTCCACACTGGATGCCATGGCAGGAACGTCAGGGCTGGGTCACACTGCGGATCATGAGCATCCATCATCTGGACACTTTCCGTTACTGGCTGGGTAATCCGGAACGGGTCTTCGCCAGCGTCGCGCCGGATCCGCGAACGGCACAGAAGTTCGCTCATCGTGACGGGATCGCATTGTACATTCTGGAGTTCCCCGGCGGTGTCCGGGCGTCTTCATGGGATGACGTCTGGAGCGGTCCAGCGCGTGAAGGGAGTGCCGCCGACATCGGCATCCGCTGGCGTGTTGAGGGAACGGAAGGCATCGCGCGGGGCACCATTGGCTGGCCGGGATATCCGGATCGAGTTCCCAGCACGATTGACTATTCAACCGTGCATGACAAAGGTGAATGGCATTCGCCGCGCTGGGACAGTGTCTGGTTTCCGGATGCGTTTATCGGACCGATGGCCGAACTGTTGTGTGCGCTGGAACAGAAACGCACGCCGACGATCAGTGCGAGGGACAATCTGCATACGATGGCTCTGGTTGATGCGTGCTACCTGTCCGCCGCCCAGCACCGTGCTGTGAGTCCGCAGGAAATCACTGACTGATCTGAAATTTCAGATTTCAAATCGACAGGCTTGCCCAATGGGCTGTGCGGCGACATACCATTCGTCCTCAGTTGTTTGCTGATACTGGAATCTGAAAGGACGATCCCGTGGACGAAGAAAACCCATACGCCGCCCCGGAATCTGTGCGTGGCTCCTCATCTCCCGCCGTAGTTTCCGCCTACCCGACGGATCGTTTTTATGTGGACGGCAATCTAATCATGTGCGGAACACCTGTCGCCTTGCCTGCCATCTGTGTCATCACCGGTAACACAGAAGATATTGTGCTGATCAAAAAAACGGTAACGTGGGTTCCCAAGTGGATCTACATCACGCTTTTTGCGGGAGTCCTGATCCTGTTGATCGTATATCTGATTCTGCGAAAGGATTGCAAAACCCGCTACTTCCTGTCTCGAAAACTGAGAAACCGAAAACGCTGGATGATCTTTGCGGGAGTCCTTGGCTTCTTTGGTGGATTCGCCCTCATCATTGCCGGCGCAGATTCGCAGGTACCCGAAATTCTGATGCCGCTGGGACTCATCAGCCTGATCGGGTCGCTGGTGCTGCTGGTCCTGGGGCAGCCTCCGATCAAAGCCGTTCGTCACGAAAATGGCGTGAAGTTCTGGCTGAAGGGATTCAAACAGCCGTTTTTTGATGAATTGCGAGCGATGTATGCGAATCCTGAATGAGTCCTGAACATTTTGCCCTCCCGGGCGGATTGGACGCTCTGGTCTGCCAGCATGGGTGAGACAATGTATTCTTTACCTTTCTTAACTCACACACAGAACACAAATCATGGTTCGACTTGATCGCATTTACAC
>CAZFDW010000306.1:0-8102 GCA_964517865.1 uncultured Chitinophaga sp. | reverse complement strand
AGTATAGCACGCAACACCGTACCGTGGACGTCGGTCAGGCGGTGGTCGCGGCCGCCGTGGCGGTAGGTGAGACGCTCGTGGTCGATGCCCAACTGGTGCAGGATCGTGGCGTGAATGTCGTGGATTGTGACGGGGTTCTCCGCGACAGCTTCGCCGAAGTCGTTGGTCGATCCGTACGTCATGCCGCCGCGGATACCGCCGCCGGCCAGAAAGATTGAATAGCCGTTGATGTGATGATCGCGGCCGTCCTTGCCGGGATGGTGCGGCGTGCGTCCCATTTCCCCGGCCCAGACCACCAGCGTCTCGTCCAGCAATCCGCGCTGCTTGAGATCGCGAATCAGTGCGGCGACCGACTGGTCGGTGATACGGGCGTTCTTCTCATGATTTGCCTTGAGCGCCCCGTGTTGATCCCACGGCGAATTGTTGCCGTCGAAGCTGGGGCAGGTGATCTCGACGAAACGTACGCCCGCTTCGACCAGCCGCCTCGCGCGGAGCGCCTGCATCGCATAGTAGTTCTGATGCTCGTCCTGCGAACCGATGCCGTACATCGACTGAATATGCGAGGTTTCGCGGCTGATGTCCGCGACTTCCGGCAGCGCTGACTGCATGCGGAACGCGGTTTCGTAGTTCGTGATCGCCGCCTCAATCGCAGAGGCGTCCGACGACTTGCCCGCAAAGACGGTGTTCTGGTCCGCAAGCAGGGCCAGCTTCCGGCGCTGCAGGTCGGCTGCGTCGGCGGGTACGATGTTATCGACAGGAATTCCCTTCGCTCGCACCATCGTCGCCTGATGACTGGCCGGCAAATACGAACTGCCAAAGTTTTCCATCCCGCCGTTGGGCACCCAGTCGTTGTTCAGCAGCACGTAACCGGGCAGGTCGCGATTCTCGGTTCCCAGTCCGTACGAGACCCACGCGCCGAGGCTCGGATGTTGACCGGTCACGCGGCCGGTGTGCATCAGCAGGTTTTGTTGCCCATGCAGCGGCAAGTGACCAAGCATCGAACGGACGACGCAGATGTCATCGGCCACTCCGGCAATGTGCGGGAACAAGTCGCTGACCCAGAGTCCGCTTTCGCCACGCTGCCGGAATTCCCACGGGCTGGGGAGCCACATCCGATTCGGGTCAGAGTACAGCGCGTTGGTCGAGTGTTTGCCGACTTTCTCACCTTCGTGCTTTTTCAACATCGGCTTGGGATCGAAGGTATCGACATGACTGGGACCGCCGTCCATGAAACAGAGGACGACGCTACGGACTTTCGGGGGAAAGTGCGGCTTGAGTGAGCGCGGAGCGGCTTCTGCACGCACTTCGTCGGCGAGCAACCCGGACAGCGCCAGCCAGCCGAAACCGGTCGATGCGGTTTGCAGGATCTGGCGACGAGTGAAGGTTGGATGAAGTGTCAAAAGTGTCATTGAAAATCTCCGGGATGAAGCTCGGTACGTTGTTTAGGCGAGCGGCAGTAAAGAATTTACCAACCCGAAGCGCCAGCGAGGCTGCCTCGCTGGCGCTTCGGGTTAGTGTGGGTATGTTCTTTACCGCCGCTCGCCTTACCGCCCAGCCGCAGGCGCCGGCTTCTGGGGGAAAAAAGCCGGCGCCTGCGGCTGGGCGGTAAACGATGGAGAACGTCTATCGGTAATGCGTGAATTCCTGCAGATTGAACATTGTGTGTGCCGCGTGCTTCCATGCGACGTGATCGGTCAGAACGTTCTCGCCGCTCGACAGACTTTCGATCAGCGTTGCCCAGCGGGCCAGCTCCTCGGCTTCCGGCGGACGACCGAGAGCCTGCACGAACATGGATCGAACGCGATCCTCGACCGTCGAGCTGTCATCCGCCACGAGACGGGATGACCACTGATCGGCCATCGCCAGAACCAGCGGATCGTTGAGCATCACCAGCGCCTGAGCCGGCACGTTGGTTTCGTCGCGCCGACCGGTGGGGAGCTTCGGGTCGGGCGCGTTGAAGCTCTGCAGGAACTTCGAATGGTCCATGATCGACACTTCGAGATAGATCGAGCGCCGGCCGTTCCCGTCGAGCGGACCAGAGAACAATCGCTTCCCCGCGTCCTCGACCGGCCGCTGCGGATTGATGGGCCGGCCGTAGAACTTTCGGTCGAGCCGACCTGAGACCGCCAACAGCGAATCGCGAATGGCTTCGGCCTCGAGCCGTCGCGTGGGATAGTGGTGCAGCCAGCGGTTGACCGGATCGACGGTCGCGGCCTCGGCGGAGACTTCGCCTGATTGCCGGAACGTGCGGCTCAGCACCAGCCGCCGGATAAGCCGTTTCGTGGACCAGCCGTCAGCGATAAACTCGCGCGTCAAGTAGTCGAGCAGTTCCGGATTCGATGGCTGTTCGCCGAGATGCCCGAAGTCGATGGACGTTCGTACCAGACCGTGACCGAAGATCCACTGCCAGACGCGATTGACGTACACGCGGGCCGCCAGACCATGCTTCGGATCGGTCAGGAATTCCGCCAGTTCCAGACGACCGCTGTGTGGGCTGTCGGCCGCGCTTGCGTTCGGAGGCATTGATCGCAATGTGGCCACGAACTGCGGCAAGCCCCGCGGCACCCGGTCCCCGCGTCGATCGTTGTCGCCGCGAATATTCAGGGCGTAGTTCATCGGCTTGACACCACGCTCATCCATGCTGTTGCATGAGTGCGGAAACGGCAGCGATGCCTCGACCTCGCGGTACTGCTTCACCAGCGTCGCGAGTTCCGCATCATCCGCGAGCTGATTCGAGAGCAATCCTCGACCCAGCAACCAGTTGACGAGTTGCACCTGATCGTCACTGATCGGCCAGAGTTGTGGATCGCTCTGCGATCCAACGTCGGTTCGCGAAACGCTCCGAGAGTCTTCATCCGAGCACGCCCTGTAACTCGCGACACTCTCAGCCAACCAGCCGCCGACGCGCTGCCAGGCCTCCTTCGCGCCGGTAGGAGCTGGATCGGTGAACAGGCTGGCGAACCGCTGCAGGTCGTCCATCGGCTGGCCTGATTGATCGTGGCTCACGATCCCCGTCAGGCTGAACCAGCTTCGCTTGTCGATGCCTTCGTCCTGTGGCGGCAGCGTCATTCCACCGGCCGTCGCCACTCCGGTTCGCGGCGGGAAGTTGGGATTCAGGTCGCAGGTTACGATTTCATACGCCACGCGTTGAATGCCGTTGGCCGGGGCGATGTCGCCCAGCGTCTGCCAGGTCGGCTGCGGCTGGCGAAGAAACGTGACGTTCTCGGTCTGAAATCCGTTATCGGAGATCCGCAGGTAACCGCTCCATTCGTCTCCCGCCAGCGCCACAGTGATGAACGGGCCGGGCAAGTCCTCCTGGGAAGGCAGCCGCAACGCACCGGGAAGTTTGGAGGAAAGGGCATGCGTGTGAAACCCGCGCGGCAGCAGTCGCTCGACGGCGATGTCGCCTTCCAACGCGATCAACGGTTCGCCACCGGTCGCATAGCCAGTGAGCAAGCCGTCGCCATCAATGACGAAGCCATCTGGCCATTCTGGCCGCGCGAAATCCGTCAGAGGCTTGAACTTCGCGTTCGCCTCGCGCCTTGGTTCGCTGGTCGCGCGCCATTCAGCTGCGAGCTGCTGCCAGGCCGCTGCCGTCGCCTCGTCGCTCGCCAGCCCCTCGGTCTCGGACGGTGACAACGGGGTTTCGACCCCGGCGGTGATGCGAAAACGACCGAGAATGTGCTGGCTGCCGTAGCGATGTTCGAGCGTCACGGTCCACTCGCCGCCGTGCGGAAGCTCGATCGGCCTGGCGAAGGTGAACGAGGCGGTGCGGTCGACATTGCCGCCGAGGCCAACTCCCCATCCCGTACTGCCAGCTTCATCCAGCGCGTCGGCGACGGGATAGTTCGGCTGCTCATAGTCGGCCCGCGCTGCAGCCAGCTCGATCGGCTGCGCTTCGCCGAGCGCAGCGTTCGTGTTAGAACCGTCCGCTGACGCAGTAAACGGCTTCACGCTGACGTGGAAATGGCTCAGCACAAAGTTGCCGTGCGATGTCCGCCCCGGACCCTTGTTGCCGAGCGTGTCGTGCGTCAGGGCTTCGAGACGCATCTGATCCACGGCACCCGGTCTGGTCCGGAACGTCACGGTATAGACGTCGGTCTCCGGCACATCCTCGGTGGCCAGAATCGAGCGGTCCTCCTGCACGACCAGCTTCGTCCCCTTCTCGGCAGCGCTTGCGGCCAGGTGATTCGGTTCCCGCCATGTCGTTTCGGTCGCCTTGGGGAGCAGTTGATGCAACAACCACTCGACCTCGCCCGGTTTGGCCTTCGCCAATTCGGCCCGATCAAGTTTCACGGCGGCTTGACGCAGCGAGTCCCCCGTCGCCAGTTCTTCGGCCCGCTGTGCCCACAGTGTTGCCGTTCGTTCCCGAATCGCATCACGCAGCCGCTGCAGTTCCTGGATCGTCGGGGCGTTTTTTTGCGGAGCGTCAATCGAACGCGATGTCCAGCGAGGCGTCATGAACATCCCGGCGAGCGCGTAATAATCTTTCTGCGAGATGGCGTCGAGTTTGTGATCGTGGCATCGAGCACAGGCGACGGTCATCGCGAGAAACGCCTTTGAGAAAGCATCGATCTTGTTATCGATCATCTCCTCGCGGACGCCGTTAAGCAGTTCATTGTCACCGTGTCGATGCTCGCCCATGTGGTAAAACATCGGGCCGATGAGGCTCTCATTGAAACCACTCGCGGAGTCGATGCGCGGAGTCGCCAGCAAGTCCCCCGCGAGCTGCTCGCGGATGAGTTGATCGAAGCCGACATCGCTGTTGAATGCGCGGATCAGATAGTCACGATATTCCCACGACCCTTTTGCCGGGTTGTCCCATTCGTATCCATAAGTATCTGTGTAGCGGACCACGTCCATCCAGTGCCGGGCTGTCCGTTCGCCAAAATGGGGGGACTTCAGGAGATCGTCCACAACCGCCGCCAGCGCCGCATCCCGTTCTTTTTCAAACCGAGCCGGGAACGTCTTCACTAAATCAGAGGAGGGCGGCAGACCAGTGAGTACGAACGACAGTCGACGCAGCAGGGTCAGCGCATCCGCATCGGCCGCGGGATGAAGCTGTTGTTGCGTGAGTTGGCTGAAAATGAACTGATCGACGGCATCCCTCGGCCAGTCGCCAGCGACGTCCGGCGAAGCGACATCCGCGATCTGTCGCAGACTCCACCAGTCCAGCCGAGCTTGAAACTCGGCTTCCCACTGAGTATCCCCGTCGCGAGTCACGGTCCCTTCGCGCGGATCGGGAGCGCCCATTCGCACCCACGCGGTGAGGTCGGCAATGATCTCATCGGAAAGCCGTGGTTTACCCGGCGGCATCGCAGATGCGTCGCTGTCATGCCGGACCGCGCGAATCAACGGGCTCTCCTCTGGCTTGCCGGGCACAATCGCCGGCTTTCCCGACTCCCCCCCCAGCTGCCATCCTGCTTTTACGTCGAGCCGCAGCCCTCCCTGCAACTCCTTCGACTCCGCGCCATGGCACTGGTAGCAGTGCTCCATCAGCACGGGCCGGATCTTCTTCTCGAAGAACTCGACACTGTCATCCGCACCGTTCACGCCGCCAGAGCACAGCACCAACACAACAACGAGCAAACACCGACCCAGGATTCGGTGGCTGCGGAACCAATAGTGAATCGTTTCGTTAGCGCGCATCATCGGTTCTCTGTAAACGCTGTCTGGACGCTGTCTGGAGTCGAATATTCATCAGGGAATTTCCTTAAGTCAGCTCCCGAATCGGTTCGCCGTCCGTCAAAATCGGCATCGGCCGGCCAGAGTGGTCGAGGAATGAGTGCTCGATGTCGATTCCCAAATGTCGATAAACCGTAGCCCACAAGTCGTTGGGCGACAATGGCCGATCTTTTGGGGCCTCACCAAGCTGATTTGTCGAGCCGATGACCTGTCCCATTCGCAAACCACCTCCGGAAACAAGGATCGACATCGCGCCGGGCCAGTGATCACGGCCGGGTTGCATCACGCCGGTGCCGGTTCCTTTCTGGTAGCTGATGCGCGGGGTGTGTCCGAACTCACCCGTCACCACGATCAGCACTTTTCGGTCGAGCCCGCGTGCATAGATGTCTTCGATCAATGCTGAGACAGCCTGATCGAACGGTGGAAACCGCCAGCGAGCATCGTTAAAGACGTGACAGTTCACCGCGTGGCAGTCCCAGTTGTAGATCGAGTCCCGCGGACCTGGGATGCCCGGATGTTCCATCACGACGTTGGCGAAGCTGGTGCCAGCCTCGACAAGTCGACGTGCCAACAAAGCCTGTTGACCATATGCGTTTCGACCGTATCGATCCCGCAACGCTGGGTCTTCCTGAGAAATGTCGAACGCCCGGCGAACAGAGTCGCTCGTCAGCAGCGAAAGCGCCTTCTGCTGAAAGCGGTCGCCCGATGCCATCCCTCCCATGGCGTCGATGTTGCTCCGGACGCGGTCGAATCCAACCAAAAGCGCCCGCCGATCAGTCATGCGTGGCGCAAGTTCCGGGACGACGGTGAGATTCGGAATGGACCAGTTTTCAAGACTCGGATCACCGACCAGAAACGGTTCATACGACTTCCCCAGATAGCCCGCGCCCTGCGAGTAGCTGTCGGCATTCGTGTCAGGACGCTGCCCGGATGTGAAGGCGAGCATGTCGGGTCGAAGCGGCTCGCGGACCTTGTTGACGATACAGCCAACCGAAGGGGCATCGTTGACGAAGCCAACCGCCGATTTGGGATCACGACCGGTCAGAATCCGCTTATGTGCGCCATCATGATTGCCGTACCCATGCGACACTGAGCGAATCAGTGAGAACTTATCCGCGATCTTCGCATGCAGCGGCAGCAGCTCTCCGACTTCGATGCCCGGAACATTCGTCCGAATCGGCGCGAAGTCACCACGATACTCCAAAGGTGCCTCCGGCTTTAAGTCATAGGTGTCCATGTGCGACAGACCACCAGTGAGCCAGACGAGGATCACAGCCGTATCATCACGCCTGGTGGTCACGTCGGACGCTGACAAGTCTCGCAGCCGCATGACGTGAGAGAGTCCCAGTCCGACACTGAGCAGCGACCCGGCGTGCAGGAACCTGCGTCGCGCGAGTGAGTGTTGTGACGGCTGGGACATGTTGATCATCCAGATTGATTGACCTAACGATTGTTGCTGTTTGGTTCGTCGGCCACTAACAGTTTTTCACAGGTCTTGTACTCGTCCGCGAGATCAATTGTTTCATGTTGATGGCCTAAATCGCCAAAAGCGATGCGGAATGTCTCTCCTTTGGCAACTGTGACCGTACTGCGAGCACCCTGTTTCATGGCTTCTCGACCGAACGGGTTCGCGACGAACACGCCGTCATCGCGGTTGTGCCACCAGCTTTCGCGGAAGTTGCCAGCGCTCAACATCAGCAGAATGCCACCGGAGCGTTCACCGCTCGTTCCCGAATAATCGCACCAGGCCGCTGGCTGTCCCCACGTTTCTTTCGCCGTCTTCTTCCCGGTCGAGCTGCTCAGCATTCCGCCGTTCTGCTCGGTGAAGGGACTGGCGACTCGCGCTCCAAAGCCCATTTCTTCCTGGTCGCCGAAGTCGATCGCGCGCTCATCGGCATGAAATGCAGCTTCCCATATCAGCATCCAACCGTTGGGACGAGCTGTCAGCGTGAAGATCCTGATTCTGGCGGCATGGACACTGCCTATCGCGATGCTGTGTTCACCGGCTCCGGAAGGACTGCGTGTTCCACGCCGGAAACTCTGGCTTGTGAGCCTGAAATCGTGGTACTCGTATGACCCACAGAATCTGCCTGAATTGCTGTAGAGTCCGGCTGGCTGTAGGGTAGGGATGAACCTCATTACCCGCCCCTGTCTTCGGTCTCCCGTTCTTCTCGAAGCTGCACACGTCGCGGAGCATTCATGAAAAGGAGACGTACCGTCGCTCGACCTCTCGGTGTGAGGCCCACCACTGTTCCGGCATCAAACTCGAAGTGTTCCACCCAAATATCAATTCTTGGGTGAAACAGCTGTACGATGGTTTTTGTTTCTGGGTCAACGCTGGAGAGATTTGGTCCCTTGAAGGCGTTGCGTCCATGACTATCGCGAAGGCTTTGCAAGAACTCGGCGGGCTTTCGCCT
>CAZFDW010000305.1:0-8103 GCA_964517865.1 uncultured Chitinophaga sp. | reverse complement strand
TGCCTGTCGTCAATAGCTGGGCAGCCGTGGGTGATTGATCGGTGACTCGTCAATCGAGCCTCAGTGGTACAGCCCACCAAACAACCTTGCTGCCGCAAAATACTCGAATGCCTTCACCCGACACAGGAACGGATGTCGCGAACTCTCGCAGGCACAGTTCATATTGTTGAGGAATTGCCGATCACAACTCCGCCGGGAAGCGCCTGAGGCCAGACAGGCGTCGTGTGACGCACAGGTCGAACGAAAATCGGCCCCGTGGAACCCCTGAGCAACCATACGGTTTCCACCGAAGGAATTTCCGGGACCGCAAGGACGCCACGGTGGACATCCTCCGGGACCGTCTGCATGGACCGGAGTAACGAGTGCAGCAGCGGTCACGAACATCACGAGAAATGCAAAACGAACCGTTTTCATGACATGGCCTTATTGAATGACACGTGGGAGCAACCTCCATGCGGTGCTGAACGAACCAAAAATGGAAGTTCAATCCGGGAAGCGTAGCATTTCCCCCTTTCTGCGCAAAGTACCACAGTGGAATTTTGGTAATGCTGGTGGGACTGGGTCACTTGGGAGTCTGTCGATACGCAACGCATGGCCAGACTGCCGGCGGCGAGTCCTGGAAATGGGGAGCAGTCGCCGAATGACGAACAAAGAAGGCCCGGTCGTTGCCGACCGGGCTCTCAGTATGGTTTGCTGCAGTTTGTAATGTTGAGACTATGGATTCAGGGCGGGATCAGCAACGGGATAAACGGGTCGAGCCGCGTCAACCGTTACGCCAGCACAGTTTCCACCAGCACAACCACCGGTCATGATTCCTTGTGCACATGGAGCACAAGTTGACGTGCAGCAGACGGTCTCAGGAATGAGTACGTTGCGAGTATACGGGATTTGCTTCATGACCTGACGAGCGACCATGCGTGTGCAGGTCTGTTGAACTTCACGAGGTACCGTCTTGCAGACGCGATGTGTTGTTGTGTACGGAACTTGTTTTGCGACACAATACGGAATCATGCGGGTCTTTTGTTCGGTCACAATTTTGCAAACGGTTTGTGGAATCTGTCGCGTTCGCTGTTCCGTCACCATCTTGCAGACCTGATAAGGAATCTGCTGCGTTTTTGTTTCACATGCCATGCGGCAGGTGCGATACGGAATCTGCTGCACGACTTCTTTACAAACCATGCGTGTCACCTGAATCGGGACCGTCTTGACGACAACTTCAGGCACATAACGCGTCACCTGAACGGGGCACTGTTGACGGACAACCTGTGGCACCATCACGGTGTACGGAATCTGCTGCTGGACAACCTGCGGGCACCAGACCCGCCGACAAACCTGCCGCGGTGGACATTGTGTCATGCAGACTCGGGGACCACACGGACCACAGACCACTCGAGGGATCACGGGGCCGGGAATCGACTGCGTCTGTGTCGTCCATTGACCAGTCATGCGCTGCACGCAGCGAGTCCGCGTTTCGGGACGTTGAACTGTGTAGCATCGTTCCTGCTGGATTGTTTCCGTCACGCACTTCATGACAGTTGAACGGCATTCCTGCTGGATTGTCTCACAAACCGGCTGTTGAATCGTGTAGCGCTGTTCGCGAACTTTATCTTCCCAGACCGGACGCTGGATGGTGTAGTTGCATTCGCGATAAAGAGTTTCCGTGACCGGGCGCTGGACACAGTACGTTTCTTCACGCACGGCGGTTTCAGTCACTGGCTTCGAAACCGAATAACATTCTTCGCGATACGCGGTTTCGTTCACCGTGCGATAGCATGTCTGCTGCACATCTTCGTAAGTCTTTTCGTACACCGTGCGGCAGGATGTATATTCCTGCGGCTCGTACACCGTTTCGCAAACCGTGCGATAGCAGGTCTCTGTCGAAACACGGCAAGCCGTGTAACATGAAGCAGGTGCGCAGGCAGCGGTAGGGCAGCAATTGTACGACGGAACTCCACAGAGTCCCGCAAATGCTGAAACCGGCACCGCGAAAAACGCAGCCAATGTGAATACAACAGAATGCATCCGCATGTTTGAATCTCCACAATTATCCGGAAGTCTGCACATCCTTTTGCGCACCTCTCACCTGTGAGTCCTCGGCATCATCCCGAGTCACCAAAAGAGTACCGATGCTGACCTTAATACTTCAAAGACTTTCTTCGGTGTTCAGCATTTTCCAGCCGGAAAGCCATACGACTTCCGCCTGGTGAAGAAGAGTATCACAGGGGAAATAAACAAAATGAGGCAAATATGGCAACAGGGATGATTGTCTGTGCAAAAAATCAACATCCTGTTTCAACGCATATTCTCGATCAAATTCAGCTGGTAGAGCATCTGGAGACAGTTGCCGCCCAAGGAATCGAATGTACGATGGCCATTTAACATTGATCACAACCTCTTTAAGGTCTCTACGAGTGCATAATGACGGAGTTTCAGACGGTCGCTAAGGTTGGTGACATTCCTGAAGGACAGGGACGTTCATTTGCCGTAAACGGTACGATGGTTGGGGTTTTTCTGTCGCAGGGCAAGTATCTTGCCATTAACGATTTTTGCCCTCATATGGGTGCCTCCTTAGCCGACGGGCACGTTGAAAACGACGCCGTGATGTGTCCCTGGCACGCCTGGAGGTTTAGCCTGACGGATGGCACGTGGCTGGACAATTCGAAAAGCAGCATCAAGTCTGCCTGTTACGAAGTTCGCATCTCAGGCGATGAGATTCAGGTGAGTGTGCCACGGACTGCAGACTGCAGATGACGGCGCCTGCCGTTTGACAATTCGACGGACATTGATGTCCGATCCTGGGCGATTCATTGAACAACAATGCGCGTAGTGCCATCAGGGATGATGTCCATGGCCTGATCCTGTTCTTTGCGTGGCTTGGCTTCCAGTTCAGCGATCCAGCGACGAAGCTCAAGGCCGTATTCGTCGGCCATATCGCTTTTCACCAATTCGCGCAGAAATCCTGACGCTCCTTTTTCTGACAACTCCGCATCTTCAGCTGTGGTAAATCGTTGGCGAGGATCAGGGTGTACCAAGCCACGCAGCAAATGAATCAGTGATTCGCTGAACTGAAATTCTTCCAGCGGCAACAAGGCCGGCAAGCGGTCAAGGATGTTCAGTTTCGCCTGCACAACCTCATCAAAATGCTTGCCGGCGAACGGACGTGATCCGGAAAGCATTTCGATGAGCATATATCCCAGACTGGCAAGGTCTGACTGAGGTGTTGCGCGTTGCCCTGCCAGAATTTCCGGCGCTGCGTATTCGAGCGTACATGGCTGACCTGCTGGCGGACGTCCGACCCAGTAGGCCGAGCCGATATCAATGATCTTGACCTGTCCGGTTCGCTTCACCATCACGTTCGACGGCTTCAGGTCGCAGTGAATAATGCCGCCACGATGCAACGCCGCGATACCTACCAGACACTCACGCAGGATTGCCACCGCCATCCCCGGTTTGAGTCTGCAATCAACTTCGCCAGACGTGATCACTCGTTCCGTGATATTGGCAAATCGTGTTTCACTGACCGTATCATGCACAATCGCCAGAGTTTCGCGTCGCAGTATGTGCAATAAATCGAACCCGTCGATCCATTCCATTTCCAGCACATAAACTCCGCTGTCGTTCTGAAACGCATGTACGGAGACGAGATGATCCACCTGAATCCGTGCGACAATGGCCGAGACTTCAGCCAGGCGATGCATTTCCTGCTCATACTTCTGTCGCGACTCAAACGCCGACGGGGAAAAAAACTTCAACGCCACCGGGATACTGAAGGATGCTGCCCCACGTCGTTCGGCAAGCATCACGCATCCTTGACCGCCAATCCCCAGACGCTTAATAAACGTGCGCTCCGACGTCCAGTCGAGACCACGTCGCATGAGCAGCGCCGTGTAGAACTCATGCAAAGACTGGATTTCAGCTGATTCTGACGCAGCTTTTTTCGGGTGGCTTTGAGAAGTCACGGTTTCGGGGACTCAGAGTATCAGGAGTTGTGACCCCGCAGTGTACGAAAAAATCCGTCGCCCGTCCTCAGTTTCTCTCCGCCAAACGCTCCTATCCACGAATTCACCGGAAAACTGAGCAATCACCCAGCTTGAGCAGAACGCTCCACCACTCAGGGAATTGCATGCTGGATTGATGCTGAAGGAGAATTGGTTTCGCGAGTCAAGCCTCTTCCCCGTGTCTTCACAAATTTCGAACGCAACTCGGATTCCACACTGGCAACGGGTAGTGCAAAACTCCTAGACTTCGCAGAACTGGCATTTTGCGGAATGGAATACCTCAGCCATGAATCTACGTAGCTCTTCAAGATCACCGGCCGATCGATTGACGAACGCGCTCCAACGAATTGTCGGGTTGCGATCCTGGCTGGGGCTCGCCGCGTTGGTGTTTCTGCTGGCACCGCTCACTGCGGACGAGCGCAGTTCTCGCTCCGAAGCTGGTGCGGCGGAATTGGAAGACTTCCCCGAGTTCAAACTTGAACCGCTGCTTCCGCGTGGGGATTCTTCCGGAACGGCGCTGCCGCCTGTAACTGAGAGTGGCAACGGAGTAATCCCGGGACGAATTCGAAATCCTGTCGGAACTGACACGCGAGGTTTAGATCGACGCAACCGAGAAGCAACCCCTGGTGATGCAGGACTGTCGGGTTTTCTTCCACCCGTGCGGGATGATGGAGCACCATTGCCTGACGATCGAAGTCTTCCACTTCGTGATCCGTTTGCTCCCTCATTGCCGCGTCGTACTGACGACCTCGCAGATCCGGGATTGCCTGCCGAAGATGCCGCAAATACCAATGGATTCGACTGGAGTTTGCAGCCGGTGACATTGGCTGACCTGGAAGTCGGGCATCCCTGGGCGTTTGAGCATACGAAGCCGAATCTGTCCGAGGCGGAAACGGAAGATTACGTTCGTCTGATCCGCGCAGTCAAAGACCGCAAGGCATCGATCGGTCTTTACTTGCCTGACGACGTAAACATTAACAGCGCATGGGAATCGGCGTTTTACAGATTCGCAGAAGCGCGGCGTCAGGCGTGGCTCAACGGTGCCGTGTTGCTTCACCCAGCTCACAGCGAGCTGGCGAATCCGTTTGATGCAGCAGTCGTCTCCACGACCGATGATATTGGCGAACCGGCGAATCTGACGTCATATTCACTGACCGCTGATATGCGATCTCACCCGTCGGATTTCGTTGGACGCCCCGTCGTGCTTTATGGTCTGTTCACACCGTCAGTGATCAATCAACTCCAGGCAAAGCAGACGCTGGAAGGCGAGAAGAGTGTTTACAATCTGCAGCGAGGTTTTCTCAGAAACCTTTCCGACACTGCAAACATCGCACTGGTGGATGCCGAGGCATACGTGGATTACGACTCACAGCAGAAAGCAATCGAAGCATGGCCGGTGGACCAGCGTATCAGCTATCCGGTGCTGATTAAGGGTTGGTTCGTTAAGACGATGGGCGGGCAGCCGCTGGTGTATTGCGATGTTGTGCGCGTCCTCACGCCGCGTCCCTATGATGAATACATTCGCGACAATGTTCGCAGTCGACGGCGTGTCTCAGACGACGAGAGCTGGCTTTACTACGAAACTCTGCGCCAGCTCCAGATTACCAGTTCGGTAATTCAGGCCGGACTTGCGCTTGCCGATCAGCAACTGCGTGTCGAATCGCTGATGCATGAAGTTCGTGAAAAAGGGAACGCTGACCGCACGCTGCTGCAAAATTCCTTACGGAATGGAACGCCGGGTGACATTGACACAGAGCACAATAAGACGTTGCAGGCTCAACTGACACGACTGGAGCGGCAGCTTAATCAGCGGCTCAATCGATATCGCGAGTATCAGCAGCAGCCGGACGAATTTCCGATGTTCGTAGATGTCTTTCAACATCCGGATCGATGGCAGGGCCACCTGGTGACACTGCGCGGTCATGTCCGGCGCGTCACCTCGCACGAAGGTGATCCCGGGCTGTTCAACGGCCAGCCCTTACACGAACTTTGGCTGTTCACGGACGATTCACAGCACAATCCGACTGTCATTGTGACGCCGTCACTGCCCCATGAGTTTCCTCGCAACGCAGATGTCGTGGATTCTGTCACAGTGACCGGATGTTTGTTCAAGATGTACGTTTACAGATCTCAGGACGAAAACCGGATCGCTCCGTTGTTGTTGGCGGGCCGCATTGAGTGGAATCCGACCAGCGATCAGATCCTGAAATTAGCGGACGGAGGACATTTCGCGCAGGGCTCGCGATTACTGGCATCTGCCAAAGCCAACTCCGGTCGCTCCGTAAGCGACACCGTGCTGTTGTTGTTTGGCGTTGTCACGCTGCTGGCCACGATGACTGTCTGGGGGCGAGTCCAGCGGGATCGCCGCGAACACCAGCGACTGATGCGGCTGGTGGACGAGCGACCGGATTTTCGTCAGACTTCGCAGGACATGCATTCCGGACCTTTCGCTGAATCCAGATTTGAGCCTACTCGCGGATGACCTCTTCGGCTGTCGATTCCACCTGCAGTATCGTGCCCTTCTCGCCAATCACCGATCGTCCGATCCGGCTTGGTGTGCTGATCAGCGGAGGCGGCACAACGCTGCTCAATTTTCTGGACCAGATCCGCAACGGTAACCTGGCAGCTGAAGTACCACTGGTGATCGCCAGTCAGAAAAACTGCAAAGGCATCGATCGGGCGCGCACTGCCGGTCTGGAATGCATTGTGCTCCGACCTCGTGATTTTGCGAACGTGCAGAATTTCAGTGATGCGGTGTTCCGTGAATTGCGAAACGCACGTGTTGATCTGGTGACGCTGGCAGGTTTCTTAAGTCTGTTGCACATCCCGGATGATTTCCTGTGCCGCGTGATCAACATTCATCCGTCGCTGATTCCTGCGTTTTGCGGTCATGGGTTTTACGGCCATCATGTGCATGAAGCCGCCATCCAGCGAGGCGTGAAGATCAGCGGCTGCACGGTGCATTTTGCCGACAACGAATACGATCACGGCCCCATCATTCTGCAGCAGTCCGTCACTGTACCGGAAGGTTGCACGGCCGATGAATTGTCGGCGCTTGTGTTTGAACAGGAAAAACTTGCATACCCCGAAGCCATCCGGCAACTGGCCTCCGGACGATTGACGATCAGGAATCGGCGAACGTATTTCAGTTGAGCTTCATCCGCCGGGAACCAGCGAAGAGACGGATCGACGACGTGAGGTGACTTCGGAAACTCGGGATGCAAGGCCATATCATTTTCCTGGGGCGACGCCCCAGGCTTTCACATGAAGCCCCTTTGGGGCAAAACGCAAAACCACTTTTCACATTCTCTCCCTTTGGGGGAAATCGCAAAAACACGTTGCTCCTCAATCCCACACATATCGTTCATCAAATTCGATTCCATATTTCTTCAACAACCGCCGAAACTCATCCTGAAATGATTCCTTCCGATGATGCTCTGCCTGGTGATCCAGATACTTTTCAAGATCCGGGCGATGGGAAGGGCTGATCGAAAAAATCCCGTAACCTCCCTGCCAATGAAAGTCTTTGTATTGTTTACCCCTGGTCTTGATCCATTTCGATGTCCCGGTCTTGATCTCTTCAATGAGTGTGGCTGGCGAACATGTTCGCGGATGGGCCGCCAGCAAATGAACATGATCCTGGACCGAGCCCGCATGAAGCAGCGTTCCCTTCAGATTGCCAATGATACCTCCGGAGTAGGCATGCAGTTCATCCCGGATATCATCCGCAATAATTCGTTCACGATGTTTTGTCGAGAACACAATATGGACGAGTAGCCCGGCAAGAGATTGAGGCATGATGTTTCAACCAATCATTGATGACATGACAACCGACAGGACACAATGCGATTCCGGGCCGAAGTCGCACAATGTGTGCCGACCGCACAAATTGCGATTCCGGGCCAAAGGCACAAAATGTGAAAGCCCAGGGCAACGCCCTGGGTAAACGCCAAAGTACGATCCAAAAGCCCCAACGGGGCGATATAACGTCGCGAATTCATTTCGCCCCGTTGGGGCTTATACTTTCCCACGCCATTTACCTGGGGCGATGCCCTTGTCATTACCCACGAAATTGGGGTGTTTGAAATGGATTTGCGGAGCGACG
>CAZFDW010000304.1:0-8123 GCA_964517865.1 uncultured Chitinophaga sp. | reverse complement strand
ACCATTCGGGATCTTGAGGGGTCCGTTACAAAAGGTCGTGATCAACGTTCCGATTCGCGCACGACCGATGGGCAATTTCAGCTGCAGCCGGATCAGAACACAGCGGGCGTTTCCAGACCTGACACTCAGCTTCCTGCGGGCGTCCTTGATCGCGCACTGCAGCTGCCGCCAGGAGCATTGAACGGAAATTCGACGGGCTCCACAGATGCGGCAGGCACGGTGGCCGAGGTCTTTCGAGATGAACAAAGCGTGCTGACGCCATCAGGGACGGGACAGCTCACCATCACGGAAGCGATCGGCAAAGCACGGATTACAGCGGATGAAGCGGCAAACATGCTGATCGTCGTTGCGACTCCCGAAGTGCATCAGGTGTATAAGGAATTGATCGATCAACTTGACCGACCACGGCCGCAAGTGCTGATCGAAGCCAAACTGGTCATTCTGGACACGTCGGATGATTTCACGCTGGGAGTGGAAGTCTCGGGAGGAGACCGAACCGGAGCCAAAAAGCTATTCGCCTTTTCATCCTACGGCTTCAGTGAAGTCAACCGCACGAATGGAGCATTGTCGATTCTCCCCGGACTTGGATTCAATGGCACGCTCGTCAATCCGCAGGTTGCGGATGTTGTTCTGAGAGCCGTCACTAACCATCGACGATCAAAGGTGATTTCTTCACCGCGCATCCTCGTGAATGACCATGCGACCGGCCACCTGACAAGTGTCACGGAAGTTCCGTTTAACAGCTTCAATACATTCAACACAGTGTCCTCGACCAGTTTCGCCGGATATGCACAGGCCGGAACCACGATCACCGTCACGCCACATATCAGCGAGGGAGAGCAATTGAATCTGGAATACACCATCACTCTCAATGCCTTTCAGGCATCCGGCGGAAGCTCAAGTGGCCCGCCGCCTCGACAGACGGATTCGCTCGAGAGTATCGTGACCATTCCGGATGGTTTTACGATTATCGTGGGAGGGCTGAACCGGTCGAATCATGCCGTAACGCTGGACTCGATTCCTTTTCTGGAACAAATTCCGATTCTGCAACATCTGCTGAGCAAGACGACCAGTCAGCAGAGCGGCACTTCGCTGTTTGTATTTCTGCGCCCCGTTATCCTGCGCGATGATAAGTTCCGTGAGTTAAAGTATGTTTCTGAACGAGACACGAAACTCGCGAATGTTCCGGGCACGTTTCCGGTCAGTCGACCGTTGCTTGTCAAATGAAGACTCCAATCCCCCTCTGCAGAATGTCTCAAGATGCCTGAGACCCCGACACCGCTTTCCCGGACGGCTTCACTGCGGGAAGGTTTCGTGATCTGGCCTGAATTCGTGGAACGATTCCCGATTGCTCTGTGCCGCCAGCATTCCATCATTGGACTACAGACGATCAACGGGCAGCCAATTCTGGCGATGGCAACCCCCGAGACACTTCAAATGCTGGATGTGGTAGGGCGATACCTGAAGACTCGCGTGACCGGGTTGCTGGCCTCGACGGAAGAAATCGATGCGGCTGTCAATCGGAGCTACGAACAGCGAGCGGACCAGACAACCGGACTGCTGTCAGATCTGCAGCAGAACCCTGAGAACGTGGTGATGCTGGAAGAGCGCGATGATCTGCTGGAATCTGACGACCGCGCCCCCGTGATTCAACTGGTCAATTCGCTGCTGTTTGAAGCCGTTCGAAGTCAATGCTCCGACATTCACATTCAACCGCGAGAGCACAATGTCGCCGTACGGATGCGGATCGATGGAATCCTGTTCGATGTCCACGCATTGCCCAAACACGTTCAGGAAGAAGTGATCACACGAGTCAAAGTTCTAGGTCGCATGAATATCGCCGAAAAGCGCTTGCCACAGGACGGTCGAGCAACAGTGCAGGTCGGCAAACGCAAGATTGACCTGCGAATCGCATCCATGCCGACGAATCATGGAGAACGCGTCGTCATTCGTCTGCTCGACAAGAGCGCTCGGGTGTACACGCTCGAAGAACTGGGGATGGACTCCGTGACGCTCAAACGTTTTCGCACGACAGTACGTCAGGAGCATGGACTCGTTTTGGTGACCGGGCCGACTGGCAGCGGCAAGAGTACGACTTTGTATGCAGCACTCAAGGAAATCGATACGACCGAACGCAACGCGGTGACACTGGAAGATCCTATTGAATACGAACTCGACGGCATCAGCCAGACGCAGATCAATACACGCAAAGGCATGACGTTTGCCAGCGGTCTGCGAAGCGTGCTTCGTCAGGATCCGGATATCATCATGCTCGGCGAAATCCGTGATGAAGAGACGGCAGTGATGGCCATTCAGTCATCCCTCACTGGTCACATGGTGTTCTCGACACTGCATACGAATGATGCTCCGAGTGCCGTGACGCGACTGCTGGATCTGGGGATTGAGCCGTACCTTGCATCCAGCTCACTGCTGGCAGTGCTGGCGCAGCGATTGGTGCGCAGAATTTGTAGCGGCTGCAAAACACAGGTTGAACTAGCGGAGTCGATGCGTTCTTCAATTGGACTCCCGGAAAACGTGTCGCATGTCTTCAAGGGCACGGGATGCGTTCAATGCCGCAATACTGGCTACCGAGGTCGTTTTGGAGTCTTCGAACTCCTGACAATTACAGATCAGATGCAATCGCTGATCGCACGACGGGCGACGGCCTCTGAGATTCGCTCCGCCGCCGTTGCGGAAGGTCTTAGACCAATGCGTCTCGATGGGCTTGAAAAAGTTCTCGCAGGGCACACAACGGTCGAAGAAGTTGCGAGAGTGACGGTGGATAACACAATGGCTGAGTAGCGTACTCTTCGCCCCTGTTTGATTTACCTCAAGCTCATCCAGCAAGCTGTCTTAATAATCTGCGTCGGTGGTCACGACCGACGCGAGAAACCGGAGTTCGGTTCACTGCTCCGGTCCGACACTACGGCACCGCTCCGACAAAAACGCAGCGTTTCCAGTGTTTTATATGGTTTCTACGTTCTGGAATAGTTCAGGGAAAGCATGAAAACACATGGTTGCGGGTGTGGCCACACCCGCTCAATCGCCGACTGGAGGCACGGCTGCGTCATCTGATGGCAACGCCCGTACCTGCGGCCTATGCGTCTTCACCACAGCCAACTCCACAGCAAACGCCACGAGCACCATGGCCGCTAGGATGATCACCACCCACATCACACGCGGTATGCTGCGACCAGGCTTTTGGGGTTCTGGTGGCGTCACTGGAGCATCGTAAGGATTCATGCGGGGATTGTGCCATCGCTCACGATAGATCTCAATCAACTGGCCAAAGCATCCATGGGGCGAGCCATGCCAGGATCTCCACCCCGAACCCGGTCATGCCGATTGCACCGGCCGCCCCAGTTTCGAATTTGCCCAGCCAGCGCTAAGGCATCGCATGCCGCGCATGAAAGTGAGTGTGCGGCAAAGCTGGCCTACCGGCTGCACGAAGCTACCCCTTGGAGGCGATTGCGGGCTGATCGGCCACCGAGACTGATGATTTTGATCACATTTGGTTTCTCTGCCGCACATCAGACTGGTTCGTATTTGTACAGTTATGTTAGTATCCGGTTCCCCAGACAGAGCTTGTGTGCATGTACATCCATGTACAGATTTTTTCGCACGCCACTACCTGCCTGGAGTAAACAGCGATGTCCGACCAGTCACACCGGCAATGCCCGACACACAGTCAGGCATCGTCCGACCCGGAATCCGGCCAGTCCGGCGCACCCAGCGAACCCGTGTCAGAGGATTCACCTGCCGAGCAAAACAAGATTTGTTACACCTGCGCCAAGTTCTTACCGGCCTCACATTTCCGCTTCCGCAACCGAACAACCGGCGTTCGAATGACGGAGTGTCGAGCCTGCTTTGCCACACGGGAAAGGGAGCGTAATCGGAAGAAGAGAGCCAGGGAAAAAGGCTGGGCGATCCAAAAGACCGCTTCGCAGATTGCCAGGTCGCCGGACATCGGTCGGACAGTGGCTTTACTGGAGAACCTAGTCGATGTGATGGGAGGACCTGAGAAACTTGTTGAGACCTGGCATACCGAGTGTTGGAAGCTGACAACTCAGAAACGGTCTTCGACAAGGCTTGTCAGGATGTACGAGATGTTGATCGTCCTGATGGGGCAGACTCACAAGGCCAAGCATCAACGCATAGCTGACTCGCAGCCAAAAGCTGCAGGTTAGCGAGTGTTGACGGGATCATCAGCAGAAGTGGTGGAAACTGAATGCTGCTCAGCACTTACCAAAAGTCGTTTACCGCGATCCATAGCGGAGTTTCTTGAACGCTCAAAACCAGCTGGCAAGATTACTGCGGGAAAGTCACTTGGCGAACGACAGTAACGGACCAACGTATGTTGATATGCTCGCCCCTTTCCTGAGGAGAAGATTCATGTTTCGGATGCTGTTGGTTTTATCCCTGTCGATTGTAGCAGGGACCAAAGTTTTTGGACTTGGTATAGAAACGTTCGGCAACAAGCCTTTTCACGAGTCCAATTTCGGCGATTGGCCAAATGTGATGCCCGTAGTCAATGACACACATCGGGTGTATCACAGTTGGGTCAATGGAAACGAAAACTTCTACTTTCGGGGCAATACGGATGCACTCAATATTGCGTTGAAGAACTTTGCTCAGGTCAAAGCGGAGAAGCTTATGGTGATCCTGCGACCGGCCCCTGGGCGCGTGAGTTCGTTTAACGAGGAGCAGAAGTTTGTTTTCAACTGGCAGTTGCATCTGCTTGGCGGGATTGCCAAACACATGTCAACCCGCGATCAGGGCAACAACGTCTGGGATCCGAATCCCGAATTCATTATCTACGTTGGCGGCGATATCGTTCTTGACAAGATTGAGATTCCAGAGAACGCAGGATCTCCTGCAGCTCGCTGATCTCAAAGCTCGCTACGAAAAAAGTCTGAAAAGCACGCACACCGATGTACGCGGCTGGACGTGCGGACAAATTGCTGCTCTGGATCAATACGATGCAGCTTCAGTGCAAAAGATCGCCGCAATGCTGAATGACGACGAGGATTGGGTTAAACTCAATGCCGCTGGTGCGCTCAGTGTCTTTACCGCTCATGCGAGTGAAGCCGAAAAGGCTCTTCGAAGTGTTCAAACCGACGACGTGAAACTGAAAGATCGCATTGCATCCACTTTGAAGACTTTGCAGGAGTCTGTGGCGTCCAAAGAAGAGCGCGATTCGCATGACGAGATGTTGTCAGGCATTGCGAAATTCACCGCAGCTCATCGCAGCGGGAAATGACGTCAGGATTCAGGGAAATCCGGTGAACCGCGATCGACGCATCGAACCACAATCGATAGCCGAGAACAGTTGGCTACAACTCCAACTTGTCTCGCTACGGATGGATTTTCGGGCGACGCGATTTGAACGTGCGATTTCCTGCTCCCAAAGCACATCTGAATGCACTACGTCGAGACGCAATTGGATCAAAAGGACAGCCTTTTATCGTCTCAGAGCGTGCATTCACTTGCAAACGATTTCACTCACTACACATCAAAAATGTGTAGAAACGTGTAGTGAAGTGTGTAGTCGATTCTGCCTCGCTCCTCGCGCTTGGCCGAACAGCAGTACGCCTTCAGTCAGCGCCGCTTCCCGTTCGACTCCACGGCCTGCACCCGACCAGCCAGCCCCACCTGTCCGGCAATGCGATCGCCCCCGGATTGATTGAAGTCGTCGGCTCGAACGTGGTTCTGCCAGACAGCATGCAAGGCTCTGGTAGTCAGAGAGACCGCGAATCATGGGCGACCAGATTGACGCCCCGCAGGTGGCCCAGTATTGTGTCTGGCAGGCGACCTCACGACCTTTCATTGGTTCCGAATGTCTCATGAATGAACACGTCCCAAGGTTTATGCTCGTTGGTGAAGACATGCTCATTGGACGCGGCATGCCGGTGGCATATCATGGGCCGATCGTAGCGTCAGCGGATACCTTTTACCTCGTCCTGCAGAGCACACAGTCGTTGACGGGTTTGGCGGGCGGCTTGGCCTTGGCGGGCGGCTTGGCGACGCTTATCAGCAACGTGGTTCATCAGCCGTTTCGCAAACAATGCCTGGATCTCTCCCAACTCCCGCCAGAGGTCGTCGAAGACGGGGACTGGCCGGTGAAGGAACGGCACGGGCCGGTCGTCATGGTCTCGAAGTCGTGTGTGCAAAAGGTTACATATTCGTTCTGGACGACCTTTGCATTGACGACAGATGAGAATCGATATGGACTGCAGTTCTTCTATCTGAAACGGCCCAGAATCTTGCGGTATCTGCGGTCGGTCGGTTGGTCATTCTGATGCGGTCGCACATCCTGCGACTCCAAACTGCCTAACTTATAAGTCATCTTTGACTTCCCGTAGTACACCGCGACCGCACGACACTACCGAGGGATTCGCGTACCAACGCCACTACGCCATCCGGCTACGGCATCTCCGGCGCCGGCTACCGCCTTGCTCCCTGCGTGCCTGTGCCACTGGCTCCGGTCACTTGCCGGGTTCCGCCTCCGGCGACTCACCAGACGGGGAACTCAGGGCCAAGCGGAAGCCGCCGCTAACGAGGAACATCGGAGCGTACGTGAAACGGAACGCCGACCGGCAACCCGCCGCGTCCCAGAACCAACTGCCGCCACGGGACACGCGGAGCGAGTCCGTTGATGGTCCCACGGGATCGGTCACCGCACCTCTCGGATAGTCCCCAATCCACTTAATGTCCCCATTCTTGTCGTGGCTAGACAGCACTGGAGCCCTATCCGAACACCACTCAAACACATTCCCGTGCATGTCGTACAGACCCCAGCCGTTCGGGAGTTTCTCCCCCACGGCGCGGGTTGTTTGCCCGCTGTTCCCGGCCTCTGGCGTGGAGTCGCCAATATCTACATATCCACCATACCACGCATACTTACCCAAGTCCTGCTCCTCGTCCCCAAAACTGAACGCCGTCGTCGTGCCTGCTCGACATGCGTACTCCCACTCCGCTTCGGTCGGCAAACGATAAACTCGCCCTGCCGCGACCTCATCCGGTAACGCGGACAGCTTCTCGCAAAACGCTACCGCTTGATTCCAGTTGACCATCTCAACAGGGTTGTTCGCTCCTTTGAAATCGCTCGGGTTGCTGCCAACGACCTGCTCGTATTGCTGCTGTGTCACCTCGTGGATGCCAATCGAAAACGCTTTACTCAACGTAACAGAGTGCTGTGCCTCATTATTCTCTCGTTTTGGCTCCGACTCTGGGCTGCCCATCGTAAATTCTCCTGGCGGAATCAGCACGAACTTCATGCCGATGGAATTCTTTGATTCCACCGGCACACCCAGATGATCCGCCCATGCCTTCTGATGCACCTTCGCCTGTGCTGCATTGAAAGGAGCGATGGCTGGAGGAGGGGCCTTTCCGGACGATTCGCCGCTACCGGCCACAAGGGATGTCGTCACCAGGCAGGTCAGCCACAAACTTGATCCATATCGCATGAAGATCAGCCTATGAAAAGAAGGGGCACCGGCAACCGTTGACGGCCAAGTCTACGACCAGAGCCGCTGGCCGACAACTGTGCTGGCTGAACATGGCATGTCCATTGTGCCTGATGCTGGTGAAATCGAGGGCGACAGACTTCCAGACTGCCCACCATTCAATTCCCCACCACGGCCCTTCGCTTCAACTCCGCATCCACCGCTTCAACACTCTGCACATTCACCAGCGCAGCGACGCACGCCTGAAGCGTCAGCCGCATCAGATCCGGGGCTTTCGCCGTATCTGTTCGGCGACAATTGGAAGTGCGGTTTAGCGACAATTAGAATTCCCGGATGGTTTTTGAAAGCTCAGCTACTGTGGAGAGTTGGTTTTGGTCTTCTTTGCCGTTTCCACACGGAAGCTGGGCACGTTCAGTTCGATAATCACGCTGTGATGCACGAGGCGATCGATGGCCGCTGCCGTGGTCATTGCATCCTTGAAGATCTGGTCCCATTTGCTGAAGGCAAGGTTGCTCGTCAGCAGCACGCTCCCTCGTTCGTAGCGTTCCGCCAGAAGTGTGAACAGAACCTCCATCTCTTCGCGATTCTGCTGGACGTAACCGAGGTCGTCGATGATCAGTCCCTCGAAGCTCGACATGTGTTTGATCAGCTTCGGCA
>CAZFDW010000303.1:0-8145 GCA_964517865.1 uncultured Chitinophaga sp. | reverse complement strand
ACTCCGCGCCGTCAGATTTGAGGTTTTGTGAGCGGCAAGGCGCTAGCCGCCGGTGCTGACCGAATGCACAACCCGCGGCTAGCGCCTTGCGGCTCACTCAACAACACGTCCCTCAGTCCTGACCGTGCGGAGTATAGAATGCTGTGGTTCGAATGTCCGTCCTCCGTAGTACTCACGCATAAGCGATACGCAATGCCCCGCTTTACTCAACAAACCCTTGTCATCGGACTTCTGATCGCGGCAGCGTCCAACGGTTTGATTTTTGCCGAGGATGGGCTGCGGTTTGGCCGCGACATTCTGCCGATTCTTTCCACAAGCTGCTATGCCTGCCATGGGCCGGATCAAGTGGAGCGAAAGGCAAATCTGCGATTTGACATTGAGGCGGACGCCAAAGCCGAACATGACGGCGGTACGCCCATCGTCCCCGGAAAACCCGACGAGAGCACTCTGATTCAGCGCATCGCGAGTACCGATCCGGAGGTCATGATGCCACCGCCGGATTCGCATAAGGATCTCGAACCGGCACAGATTGAAACGCTGAGACGCTGGATTGCCGAAGGTGCCGAATGGGGGCGACACTGGTCATTTGAACCCGTCGCGCGGCCACAGTTGTCCGTACCCGTCGGAGATTCGCCAATTGATGTGCTGGTCGCCACCACGCTGGCTCGCAAGGGGCTCACGCAAAGTCCTGCGGCTGAATCGCATCAGTTGGCACGGCGTGTCTGGCTGGATGTGATTGGTGTACCTCCGACAATCGAAGCCGCCGATGAATTCTCGGCAAACCCGACCGAAGCGGCTTATGAAAATATGATCGATGGGTTGCTCGCCAGCCCGAAATTCGGGGAACACTGGGCTCGGATGTGGATGGACCTCGCCCGTTACGCCGACACCAAGGGCTATGAAAAAGATCTCGGACGTACGATGTGGCCGTATCGTGACTGGCTGGTCAATTCCATCAACGCCGACATGCCGTTGGATCAGATGACGCAGGAACAGTTGGCAGGAGATTTGTTGCCAAACCCCACCCACGATCAGCTCGCAGCAACTGCCTTCCATCGCAACACCATGAGCAACGATGAAGGTGGCACTGACGACGAAGAATTTCGCACCGTCGCGGTGAAAGATCGCGTCGATACAACGATGCAGGTCTGGATGGGATTGACCGCCGGTTGTGCCAAATGTCATACCCACAAATACGATCCGATTTCGCAGGCTGAGTACTACAGTCTGTATGCGATTCTGAACCAGACGCAGGACGCTGATCGGCCGGATGATTCGCCGACGCAGGAAATCATGAGCCCCGCGACTGAAGAAAGCCGCAAACGATTGACGACGAAACTGGCAGATGTGAAATCTCAGTTAGCGATCGCGAGCACGGTGAATCTGCCGGAGGCTTCACCGGAACAACGGCGGTTCATCGATGAAATCGCAGCCACGAACACGGAGTTGGAGAACGTGAACAGCAGCATCCCCAGAGTGCCGGTGATGCGTGCGCTGGATGCCCAGGAATTGCGAGCGACGCGTATTCATCGTCGTGGTAATTTTCTGGATCCCGGCGATGAAGTGGCCGCAGGCCTTCCAGCGGCGTTTCATAAACTACCGGACAACACTCCCATCAATCGTCTGGCGCTGGCACAGTGGTTGATGAGCCCCGAGAATACGCTCACGCCGCGTGTCTGGGCAAACCGCATCTGGGCGAGACTGTTTGGCATTGGGATTGTCGAGACCGAAGAAGACTTCGGATCGCTCGGAGCCCTGCCGACTCATCCGGAATTATTGGATTGGCTCGCAGCTGAATATCGCGACAACGGCTGGTCGCTGAAGAAACTTGTCAAGACGATCCTGATGAGTCGCACGTACCGGCAGTCATCTGCCGTCACAGCAGAACTGCGTGCGATTGACCCTCGGAACGAGTTTCTTTCGCGCGGAGCGAGATTTCGTCTGTCGGCAGAAACTGTGCGCGATGAGTCACTGGCGGTGTCCGGTCTACTGACAGAAAAAATGGGGGGACCGCCTGTGATGCCGCCTCAGCCCGACGGCATGTGGCGATCCACCTACAACGGCCAGAAATGGGTGAATGCGGAAGGCGAAGACCGTTTTCGACGTGCGCTCTACACGTACTTGAAACGCACGACACCCTATCCGTCGATGACCACATTCGATGGCGGCAGTGGCGAAGTCTGTCAGATTCGCCGTATTCGCACGAACACTCCGCTCCAGGCACTGGTCACACTGAACGACCCTGTTTATCTGGAAGCGGCGGGTGCTTTGGCGAAACGGATAACCGCGAGCGAAGGCAATCCTGCCGACAGGGCTGAGCACGGACTGCGACTGGCGCTGATTCGCCCCATCCAAGAAGGTGAATCCCTGCCGCTGACCACGTTGCTGCAGGACGTCCAGAAGTCGTATTCCGCAAAAACCCTGGACGCCACATCGCTGATCCATTCAAGTGGCACAACAACGCCGGATGGTATGAGCGATGCGGAATTTGCGAGCTGGATTGTTGTGGCAAACACGATTCTGAATCTCGATGAATTCCTGACACGAAATTAAACAGGGCGATTCACGACCCAAAACCAACAGGTTGCAACGGACAACGGTTGGCGACAAACGTGTGAGTCTCGCCGTCGTTTTCGAAGTTCACAGTCACCGTAGCGCGGTGTGAGCCACCGGAGATTTCCGTGACGACGCCGCGACCGTAGCGCGGATGGCGGACCTGCATGCCTTGACGAAACGCCGGCATGGTGCCGGCATCATCCGTTCCTGTGGCTTCCGGCATCGACGATTTCTCACTCTTTGCAGCGAGTTCTGCAGCGGTGATGATCAGCTTGCTGGTGCCGATTGCCTGAGCCGTTGCGAACCGACGTCGCGCCTTCTCCAGATTCTGATCCAGCAACGCTTCTGTGATTGCTGGCGGCGTTATGACGGACGACTCACGCGAGATCGCACCGTGCAGTTCCGGAATAAACGGGCTCGATATCGTTGTGCGGCGCATGCCACGAAACGTTCGTTCTGACGTTTGAGTCAAAGTAAGTTCCTGCATGGCGCGCGTGATCCCGACAAAGAGCAGACGCCGCTCCTCTTCAAAGCTTGCCGGATCACCTTCGCGGACCGCACGTTCGTGAGGGATCAGACCGCTTTCGATGCCGATGACGTAGACGGCCGGAAATTCCAGCCCTTTGGACGCATGCAGCGTCATCAACGTGACCGCTCCACGACTGGCGTCGATGCTGTCCGCTTCGTTACTGAGTGTGGCAAGTTCCAGAAACCCCTGAAGTGATGGTGAATCGTTTGTGCCGAGCGAAAGCGGGGAAAGCAGATCGTCTCCTTCTTCGTCATCCTCTTCCATCACACCCGCAGCATCGTACTGACGAGCGGCAGAGATCAGCTCGAACACATTCGCCGCCCGATCAATATCGACTTCGTCCGATTCTTCGCGCCACAAAGACAGATAATCGATATCGGCAATGAGGCGTTCGATGAGCGGTGCGACACGACCATCGGCCGATTGCTCATGCAGCTTCTGAATCAGATCGACAAAGCCTTCCACTGCCTTACGACTGCGACCATTCAGGCCATTCACGGAACTCGCTTCGCACGCTGACTCAAACAGACTCACTCCATACTTCTGAGCATGGTTGCGAAGCCTGAGCAGCGACGTATTACCGATCCCACGCGCCGGGCGATTGATAATCCGTTCCATGGCCGAGTCATCAGCATGGTTTTCAATCAGGCGCAGATAGGCAACAAGGTCCCGGACTTCGGCGCGTTCGTAAAACGAATATCCGGCGGCGACCTGGAATGGAACATGGTGTCGCGACAGAGCGGTCTCAAATAACCGGGACAGCGCGTTGACGCGGTAGAAGATCGCAAAATCCGAAAACGTCCGCTCGCTGGCTTTGACGCGGGCCGCAATCTCCGCCGCGATCCCATCGGCTTCAGCATCAGCGTCTTCAAACAACAGCAGTCGCACGGCATCCCCATCGGGGTTTTCGGTCGTTAACCTGCCTCGATGTGGCCGCCGATTGTGGGAAATGAGTTGATCTGCACACCGCACGATTTTTTTCGTGCTGCGAAAATTCTGATCGAGCGCCACGATTTCCAATTTGGGGAAATCGCGTTCGAAGGTGGAAATATTTCCGGGCCGTGCACCGCGCCAGCCATAAATCGATTGATCCGGATCTCCCGTCACACAAAGATTGGGATACAGTTGCGACATGGCCTGCACGATGCGGTACTGGGCGCAATTGGTGTCCTGATACTCGTCCACCAGAATAAAACGGAAGTGATGATCCAGTTGCTCGCGAATGAGTTCGTCGTCTTCCAGAAGTTTGACAACGTGCAGCAGCAGGTCATCAAAATCGACTGCGTTCTGTTGACAGACGCGCGCTTCGTACAATGGAAACACCTGATACACAATCGCATCCAGAGGATTGCCGACTCGCTGCTCAAACTGCCGACGAAAAACTTCTGACGTGATCATGTCGTTGCGAGCGCGGCTGATGCGGCTGAGCACTCGACCGGGATCATGGAACACCGTGTCAAGTTTTTCTTCCTTCATGATGTGGCGAATCAGCGTCACTTGGTCCTGATGATCCAGGATCGTGAAGTTGTCCTTCAGGCCGACATGTTCGGGCCAGCGTCGCAGGATTCGTGAACAGAAGCGGTGAAACGTACTGACGCGAACTCTCATGCCGCCGAGAAGACGTTCGATTCGCACTCCCATTTCGCGTGCGGCTTTGTTGGTAAACGTCAGAGCCAGGATCTGATCGGGCTGAACCCCACGTTGCAGCAGACGCACAATGCGGTGCGTAATCACGCGCGTCTTCCCGGATCCCGGACCGGCCAGAACCAGCAGCGGTCCTTCAAAATGCTCAACTGCCTGATGTTGGGCGTCCGTGAGACTGGCGGCGATCGTGGGTACGTTGATAGACAAGTGGAACACCGCGCTCCTGCGGATGACCGTGCCAAAAGTCGGCCTGAATTCTGCTGTTGCTGTGAGCGGCAAGGCGCTAGTGCTTTGTCAGGCTTTAAAAAAGGGGTCAGGAACCAATAGCCAAACGGCCCAGAGGGTGCTCCGCACTATTGGTTCCTGACCCCTTTTTTAAAGCGTCAACCCAAAGACTTAACGTTGACAAAGCACTAGCCGCTGGTTTTTTGCAGGTGAATTACCCGCAGCTAGCGCCTTGCGGCTCACAATTTTTGCAGAATCAGGACAGACTCCTGGACGGCGCAAGGGAATATTTTCTGGTCGAACAGTCGCATTCTAGTGCTTTGTCAGGCTTTAAAAAAGGGGTCAGGAACCAATAGCCAAATGGCCCAGAGGGTGCTCCGCACTATTGGTTCCTGCCCCCTTTTATAAAGCTTTGGCAGATTCTCAATTGCGTCGAATCCAGAGTGATGGACTGATTGACGTGAAGCGTGGTTGATCCGAGAATGCGAACGAAAGCTCGCCGCATACAGGAGGGCAGGCGGAGGTCTGACCGCCGGGAAAATGGTTGCTGCAGAAAATCTGGAAATCGACGTTCAGGCCACAGGAATCGCACTCGACTCAGAGAGTCAAGCTACAGGCCCACAATCATGACTGAATCTGCATCATCCTCATCCGTGTCTCGCATCGAACTTTGCTCAACGCGCTGCGTACCCTGCGAGGGTGGCGTTCCAAAAATGACTGTGGAGGAAGCGACCGCCCAGTTGAACGAGCTGCCGGACTGGGAGTTACTGTCCGGTCCTGATCGAATTCGCAGGACGTGGGTCGTACGGAACTTTCAGGCGGGGATGACGTTCTTTAACAAGGTGACAGAAGTCGCTGAAACGCAAGGGCATCACCCCGACCTGCATCTGGTTGGTTATCGAAATGTGTCGATTGAAATCTGGACACACGCCATTCATGGTCTGTCGTTGAATGATTTTATTCTCGCGGCGCAAATTGATGAATTGCCGATTGACTTAAAATGAAAGGCATCGTGAGTGACTCGATTCCCGAAAATGTGTGACTTGATCCAGACGTTCGACACTCCGCGTGTTGCAGATATCGCGGCGACGGTCCGGGAACAGATGCAGTCGCTGCAGCTTGAGAAGACGATTCGTCCGGGACAAACCGTGGCCATTCCGGCGGGCAGCCGCGGCATTGCCAATATCGGACTCATTCTGCGCGAGATCGCTGCGTACTTTTCTTCCATGGGCGCGTTGCCCTTTGTTGTGCCTGCCATGGGTAGTCATGGTGGTGGAACGGTGGAAGGCCAGGTGCGGATGCTGAGCAGTCTTGGCATCACGGAACATTCGGTCGGTGTACCGATTCGGGCGACCATGGAAACCGTGATTGTGGCGCAGACATCGAATGGTCTGCCCGTGCATTTTGATAAATATGCGAGCGAAGCTGATCATGTCTTTGTCGTTGGCCGTGTCAAGCCACACACGCGATTTGTGGGGCCCGTCGAATCCGGTCTGCATAAGATGATGCTCATCGGTTTCGGCAAACATGAAGGTGCGAAGGTATATCACCGTGGAATTCTGACGACGAGTTTTCCGGAGATCGTTGCTGCGGTGGCAGAACGCGTTTTGCAGGTCTGTCGTGTCTGCGGAGGTATGGCGATTCTGGAGAACGCGGAGGACGAGACGGCGTTGATTGAAGCAGTCAGGCCAGAGGATTTTTCGCGGCGTGAACCGGAATTGCTGATTCTCGCCAATCGCTGGCTTCCGCGTCTGCCGTTTGACGACGTCGATTTGCTCATCATTGATCGCATCGGCAAGAATATCAGCGGCGTGGGCATGGACGCTAATGTTGTCGGTCGCAAGTTCAGTGATCATACCGCGACATCACAGGATCAGACACGCTGTCGGCGAATTTTTGTGCGATCACTGACGAAAGAAACTTATGGCAATGCCACAGGAATTGGTATGGCCGAATTTACGACACAGCGCTGCGTCGATCAAATCGATCCCGAATCCACCCGCATCAACTGTATCACGGGGATGCATCCGGAAGCGGCCATGATCCCGATCACGTTGCCAACCGACGCAGCGGCAGTGGATTCAGCGCTGCAGACCATAGGCATGATTGAACCTGAAAACGCACGCATCATCCAGATTTCCGATACGCTGCATCTGACGCGGGTCCGGGTTTCCGAGGCCTATTTTTCGGACGTCAGCAAATCGAAGCACCTGCGCCTCGATGGGGACCCGTACGATTTTCCGCTCGATGCCGCCGGTTGGTTGCAGGATGTTTAGAGCAATGTCAGGCTTTAAAAAAGGGGTCAGGAACCAATAGTGCAGAGCACCCTCCGGGCCACCTGGCTATTGGTTCCTGACCCCTTTTTTAAAGCACTAAGCAGCCTGGCCAACGGATTCGGCTTCCGGACCGTTGGATTCACTGCGAGGATCGTCGCTGAGGTACACGGAATCGCGCGCGAGCGATTCCCGACCCTGTGTGCTGAGCTGATATTGCAGGCCGACACTACGGCCAGTGAATTCAAAGCGAATCAGACCCTGAGCAATCAGAAATCCGTGAATGGAAGTGAGCGACAACTTTTCAATTCCCGGCACGTCCTGAATTCGATCGAGCCACCCCGCATGATCGTTGGCTGCAGCTTTGGCTGCGGCGTCTCGGACCGCGTAGCAGGTCAGGACTGTCAGGCAGTTCTTTTCAAACTCGCTGGATTGTGGATCGCGCTCAGTCATGTCCACATTATCGACCGCCCGGCGTCATGTTTTGAGCTCAGACCGGGATGCAGGTCTGATCCGTATGTTCCGAACGACCTGTACAACCCAGAAGCTGTGGTTTTTTCGCCTTATTTCACGCGGGAGGCGGTCGCGGTCATTCCGCATTTGGGTTTCTGGGAGATCTGTTAATCCGGAGAAAGGAGCAATACGGTAACGATCAGGAAGAAATTGACGGATAACGAGTGCTGCAATAATGAATTCCGCTACGACTCAGGCAGAAAAGTTCCTGCCGCGAAAGTTGAGCAGAACTGCGAATCCTGTAGCGTAGACATTTATGTCCCAAAGGCTCGCCGCGCGCCGTGGCATTGTCGAGCAGTCGTCGGGCATCTCTCCTCGAATCAGACTCGGCGTGGATCATTGCGACTCTTTGTACTACTAACAGTTGATTTCTTGTTGTGGCGCGAAGATTATCAGGCGGCGGTT
>CAZFDW010000302.1:0-8188 GCA_964517865.1 uncultured Chitinophaga sp. | reverse complement strand
AGCTCACGGATCCACACTTACGACAGCTTCGACAGGACGCTTTCGAAGGAAAGGCTTTCCACGCAGAAAAATGTGCGGCAGAAAAACAGCTTCCTGTCATTTTGTCGCACATCTTTTTGCCTACGATACGGCCACTGTAGAATTTCTCTTAGCCCTGAAGCGGGGCGTTGTTTTTTATCGCCCGGCACGTAACACCGGAAGACGCAACCATGAATTACGGCGGATGTCACTCCAGATCGTACAATTCGTCCCGTTTTAATGGATCCTGCAGGTTCCCTCCCGAAATAAAGCCGATGCGTTTCTTTTCCATCAGTTTCACCTGTTCGTCAGACAGAAAGTTGTCGCCGGGAACTTCCACGTAGGTGGCATACGAAACACTCTCAACATGCCCATCAAGGAACGCAACGTTGGCAGAATCCAGGTGACGAAAGTGAACCGTCGGGAAATTCTGGCTCGGTGGATCCAGAAGCCAGTTCTCCTCAAAGCTGAATGCCGGTGGCGAAAACCCAACCAGCTTCACTGCTGCGCTGTCGGCAAAGACGATGGTCCGCCCGGATTCACGGACATCGCGGAACTTGCGGCAAACCGGTCGAGGACTAAACTGAGCGTCATAGGTTGGAGGCAACCATTCAATTCCGGCGGCGCGCGACAGATAGTGCCCGTTGTAGCCAAATCCGGTCGCTGGTTTTCCAAAACGGACAGCATCCATCTGTGACGGACCAAAGTTTGGACACTGAAATGATTCGTAGTTGGTTTCCATAAACGGACTCAGCGCACCCGTCGCAAAATCCAACTGCTTCCCCGAGTCAGGCTCATTGTAGTTCACGGTCCCGAACCAGAATCGTGCTGTACCGGGACTGCCGGAAAACGTCTGCAGATAGTTCAGTCGTGTCTGATCTTCGATCACGTACGGCACGAACGATTCCTGATAAATGTCGGCGTAGTTGTGCATTGCCAGCACCAGCTGTCTCAGACTGTTTTTACACTGAGTACGACGAGCCGCTTCGCGGACCTGCTGTACGGCCGGGAGCAGCAACGCCACAAGAATTGCGATGATGGCAATCACCACCAGTAATTCGATCAGTGTAAAGCCGCGAAGACGGCGACGGGTGATTTCAGCCACGAAAGGGGACTCCTCAAGGTGCAAGACTTGCGGTCGGAGTCACCGGCAGAATGCGCGGGGCTTTCAGCACGATCATTGAGTGCTACCGCGATTGAAGACAACGAGTTTGGAGACTCGTTCTACGGACGGAGCACAATGATCAGGAACCAGCCAGCGCTGTTCATGCCGACAACACCTTTCCGCGAAGGATACGTCTGCAGTCTGTCTGGGCAGGTCTTCTGGCTTTCGGATCGTCCCAAACCTGCTCCTTCCCGACAAAAACGCCTCCGGTCGTTAAAGACAGGAATGACGTTTCCCCAGTGGATCATTGCAGGTTCAGTCCCCGATTACAGCGGCGGGACCGCGACGGAATTCTGTTGTCAACGCAACAGTCACCGTCTTCCCTTTTCACTCGCACCCGTGTTTTCAACATCAACAACTGAAGGTGAGAACACTCGCGAGCACCCAAACAGTGTCAATCGCACAAACATGCGATCAACGAAACGGAGTCTAATCACCGACAATCTGAATGCAACACTGGTCCGGCACGTTGATTCACTTTCCCGCAATCGTAGAATCCGCTGTTTGTCAGCAAGGTTCATTTTCCAATATACTCACGGAACACTCATGGACGAAGCAATTCGCAAGGCGAAAGTACTGATTGAAGCTCTCAGCTGGATTCAGCGGTTTCGTGGCCGTTATGTTGTCGTGAAGATCGGCGGCAGCACTCTGGACGATGTCGCCGCTGTCGATAGTCTGCTCACCGATGTCCTTTTTATGGCGACGGTCGGCATGAAACCTGTGATCGTGCATGGGGGTGGCAAGGCGATCAGCGCGGCGATGAGTGCCGCAGGGATTGAGCCGAAGTTTGTTGCAGGCCGTCGCTTCACCGATCAACAGACACTACAGATCGCTTCGCGTGTATTGGTTGAAGACATCTGTCAGTCGATTGTGGATCGCATCAACAGCAACGGTGGTCGATCCACGGGTCTGCACTTCGGAACAGAAAATGTTCTGACTGCCGAGAAACTGACGCTCAGGGACGACCAGGGCAATCCGATCGATCTGGGACATGTGGGCCATGTGACGGAAGTGGACATCGACACGCTGATTCGCGTCTGTTCCATCGGTGCGATTCCTGTGATTCCGAGTATTGCCATGAGCCGTGTCGGTCATCGGCTGAATGTAAATGCCGACACTGCCGCTGCCGCTGTCGCGAGGGCGCTGTCCGCCGAGAAGTTAATTTTCCTGAGCGATATTCCGGGCATCCTGACCAACATCAAGGATCCGTCGTCGCGGCTGTCGCATGTCACTGCGGCTCAAGTGCGAGCCTTGATTTCAGACGGTACGATTGCGGGTGGAATGGTTCCAAAAGTCGAAGCCGCACTGGAATCGCTCGATGCCGGAGTCCGTAAAGTCCACATTGTCGATGCTTCAATGCGACATTCCGTGCTGTTGGAGATTTATTCGGATACCGGCGTTGGAACGGAAATCGTTCCGTAGGAGTTTGTCTGAATCCTATTGTTCTTGTGAGCGGCAAGGCGCTAGCCGCCGTTTTTTGCAGGCGAATAACCCGCGGCTAGCGCCTTGCGGCTCACAGTTTTCGAGAGCTACGGGTGAACTTCGCACAATTGGTCGTGTCCACTAAACTTCAGCAATTCTGCAACTAGTGCTTTGTCAACCGTGCTTTAATGTGTGCCACTGGCTCTGCCAGTGTCCGCCATCTGCATGAAACACTGGCAGAGCCAGTGGCACACAACCTTCCACCATTTTTCCTCCCGGAGATTGTTCAATGACACAGGTTGTCATCTCAAAGAGCCAGGCCATCATTGATCTGTTTGATGAATACGTCATTCCGAATTACCGTCGCTATCCGGTGGCACTGGTTCGAGGCGAAGGGTCACATGTCTGGGACGCTGACGGGCGACGCTATCTGGACTTGTTTCCTGGCTGGGGCTGCAACATCCTGGGATATTCACCGCCTGCGGTCGTGGAAGCGATCCAGGAGCAGGCGGCGAAACTGCTCCATGTTCCGAATACGTGGTATACCGAACAGCAGGGACGATTTGCAGAGTTTTTGTGTACTCGCAGTTTCGGAAAAGCGTTCTTCTGCAACAGCGGAGCCGAAGCGAATGAAGCAGCCATCAAACTCGCGAGGCTCCACGGATCGGCGCAAGGGCGTTACCGCATCATCACGTTTGAACACGGTTTCCATGGCCGTACGTTCGGCGCGCTCACGGCAACGGCTCAACCGAAGTACCATGAAGGACTTGGGCCGATGCTGGCTGGCTTCCGCTATTCAAAGATGGATGACATCGACGGCGTTCGAAGCCTGATTGACCACGAAACGTGCGGGATCATGATTGAACCTGTGCAGGGCGAAGGCGGCGTACGAATTCCCGAACCCGGTTTTCTGCAGGCACTGCGTGATCTTTGCGACGAACACGGTCTCCTGCTGATCTTCGACGAAGTGCAGACCGGCATGGGCCGCACGGGAACATGGTTCGGATATCAGCAGACCGGTGTCCAGCCGGATGTCATCACCATGGCGAAAGGCATTGCGGGCGGCGTTGCCTGCGGTGCCATGATCTGTCGGGATGAGTTTGCCGGTGACCTGCGTCCCGGAATGCACGCCAGTACATTTGGCGGTAACTCATTGGCGATGGCGGCTGGTCTTGCAACGGGTTTGACGATTGAACGCGAAGATCTTCTGGATCACGTTGAACAACTAGCCGCTGACGTTCGCACGCAGCTGGAAACCCTGCAACGGAGACTGCCCATTATTCGCGAAATTCGTGTCTGCGGCATGATGATCGGGATCGATCTGAGCATCGCGTCTGCACCTGCGGTGGCGAAGTGCATGGAACGTGGAGTCCTGATCAACGCCACCAGCGACACAGTCGTTCGGCTTTTACCTGCGTTGAATGTGAAGTCCGCTGATCTGTCGGAAGGCTTGCAGGTGATCGGGGATGTTCTGCACGAAATGGCGAATGAAGCATAAACGAGAGGGTTTAGGCGAGCGGCCTGCACCAGCTTAGTGTCGCCTTTTGCTCCGCAAAAGTCGCGTTACTTTCGCAGAGCGAAAGACGACACTGCATTAAAGCGAGTGGCATTGGGCTCACGCCGCGCCAGACACCCGGGGCATTGTACACAGAAACGCTGCATTTCAGGAGTTTGTCGGAGGTCAGATTGACATCGAAAATGGCAGGTCTACCATGCTTGTTATGAAAACTCGCATTCTTACAGCTTTGCCGGTGTACAACGAAGTTTCCCACGTCGCGGGGGTTCTGCATGAACTGCTGCAGCACGTTGATCAGATCCTTGTCGTCGATGACGGCTCAACAGACGGCACGAGCGAAGTGCTCAAGCAGTTTCCTGCCGTCGCGGTCAGACAGCATTCACCGAATCTCGGCTACGGTGCGGCTCTGAGCACCGCTTTTGACTACGCGCTGCAGCATGGATTCGACGTTCTGGTGACGATGGATTGTGACGGACAGCATCAGCCGCAGTATGTGCGCGAGATTGCCAGTATGATTGATGTCGCGGCTGATTCTCCGATTGATATGGTTTCCGGGTCGCGTTACCTGAAAGATTTTGAAAGTGACACTGCGGCCCCCGTCGAACGTCGCCAGATCAACGCGAGGATCACGGCTTGTCTGCATGAACAGCTTGGTCTGTCGATTACGGATGCTTTTTGCGGCTTCAAGGCATACCGCGTTTCCTCACTGGCAAAACTCGATATCACAGACAAAGGTTACGCGATGCCACTGCAGCTCTGGGTGCAGGCCGCCGATCTCGGCTGGAATATTCGCGAGTTTGCCGTACCTCGAATCTATCTGGACGAAGCTCGATCGTTCGGCGCTTCGCTGGACGATGCCAGTGTACGACTTGCCCATTACCGTTCCGTTCTCAACGCGGAACTGGAACGACGCGGCATGACTCAGCGATTTACATCCGACTGCGGCGCTGCGGCGGCTCGGTAAGCACCCATGCCTGCTTCAGTCGATTCGGCCGTATTCATGCAGCTCGCCATGCAGCACGCCCGTCGCGGGGAGGGGCATGTCGAACCCAATCCCATGGTCGGTGCCGTGGTTGCGACTTCGGACGGAGTGGTCATTTCGACCGAGTATCATCGGCGATTCGGTGGTGCTCATGCTGAGATCAATGCAATCGAGGCGGCAGGTTCGGCAACGGTCGGAAACGATCTTTATGTGACTCTGGAGCCATGCAGCCATTTCGGAAAAACGCCGCCCTGCGCGGATGCCGTCATCAAGGCTGGATTTCGTCGCGTGTTTGTCGGCTGCCAGGATCCTGCGCCGCATGTGGCTGGCGCGGGAATTCAGCGATTGCGGGATGCGGGGGTGGAGGTCACTGTTGGCGTCTGTGAATCCGAGGCTCGACGCCTGATCGCACCATTTGAAATGCTGATGTTGCAGCGTCGTCCGTGGGTTCATGCCAAATGGGCCATGACGCTCGACGGACGCATTGCCTCACGCATCGGTCATTCAAAGTGGATCAGCAGCGATGATTCCCGAGCTCTTGTGCATCAACTGCGAGGTCAAATGGATGCAATCATTACCGGAGCGGGCACCGTTCGGTCCGATGACCCGCTGTTGACGGCCCGACCTGCAGGGGCTCGCACGCCGCTGCGGGTCGTCATCGACGCCGATGGAACATCGCTGCACGCCGACACAAATCTGATCAAATCGCTTTCACGAGCTCCGGTTCTGGTCTGTGTCGCCGATGACATTCCGGTCGAGGAAGTCGGACGGCTCAAATCGTTGGGAGTTGAAGTGATGGCATGTGCTGTGAGTGAACCGGGGCGAATCGATCTGAGTGCGGTCATGGCGGACCTTGGACGTCGCGGCTGCACGAATGTGCTCACGGAAGCTGGCTCCGGAATTCTCGGAAGTCTGTTTGACTCGTCATTGATCGATGAAGTTCATATCTTCATCGCTCCCCGACTCATCGGCGGAACATCGGCTCATGGCCCGATCGGCGGTTTGGGCCGTGAATCAATCCCGACAATTCCCAACGTAAAGCATATTCGGCAAACTTGGATCGGCGATGATCTGCTGATCGAAGGTGACGTCTGCCGGGAGTGATGATGAGTCAGCAAACTTCAATCGACCACGAAAATCAGCCCTCCATGACCTTGCCGACTGCACCATCATCAGGCGTCTCAGACAAGTCCGTCACTCTGCGTTATGACGTTCGCGAAGAGGATCTGGCGACCGTGCGTGAAATTGTGGAGTCTACTGGTTTCTTTTATCAGCCCGAGGTCGATGTTGCGGTTGAGCTTGTTGAAGAGCGACTTCGAAAAGGTGAAGCATCCGGCTATTTTTTTGCCTTCGCAGAAATTGAAGGCCGCACGGTCGGCTATTCGTGTTACGGTCCGATCGCCTGCACGGCGAGCAGTTTTGATGTTTTTTGGATTGCCATTCACCGCGACGCGCAGCGGCACGGGATGGGGAAGTGGCTGATGTCGGTGACGGAAGAACTCATCTTTGGCCAGGGTGGTGAACGAATTTACGTCGAAACATCCGGGCGCGAACACTATCTGCCGACGCGGAAGTTCTATGATCGCTGCGATTACCACAAGATCGCTGAGCTTCCGGAATTCTACGGTGAGCAGGATTCCAAGGTGATTTACCTAAAGACGAAGCCGACTGCAGCACCACCACTCGTTCCCGTACCCGCAGATGTGATTCCTCAACCCGGCACGCCGCCGGAATTTGAGTTACTGCTGCCGGAATTTCGACGACTCTGCGAAATCGTCGCCCGTCTGCGAGCCCCGGATGGATGTCCGTGGGATCGTCAGCAAACGATGAAGACAATCAAGCCGTACACTCTGGAAGAAACCTACGAGCTGCTCGAAGCGATCGACGCTGACGACAACGATGCTATCTGCGAAGAATTGGGGGACGTGCTGCTGCAGGTCATTCTGGATTCACAGATCGCTGCCGACGAACAACGCTTCCTGTTGACCGACGTCGTGCGCCGCATCGCCGACAAAATGGTCCGCCGGCATCCGCATGTATTCAGTAACGTGGATGCTCAGACGACAGATGACGTCCGACGCAACTGGCATGCCATTAAACAACAGGAAAAGCCAACTCGCGAATCGCAGCTGGACGGAATCCCGGTCGCTCTACCGGAACTCGCGCGCACCGCCCGCATCACAGCGCGAGTTTCCGCCGTGGGCTATGATTTCCCGGATCGACGCATGTTGTTTGATAAGCTGAACGAGGAACTGCAGGAGCTGGCGGTGGAACTGTTCGGATCAAGCTCAATCCCTACAGTGCTCGCGACTGTGGACTCTCATGTAATTCCTGATGAACCGCTGCCGCCAGCGTTGAAAGATAAAGCGGAATCCGAACTGGGTGATGTGCTGTTTGTGCTGGCCAATATCGGTCGCCGCTGGGGCATCAATCCGGAAGAAGCCCTCCGCCGCAGCAACGCAAAATTTTCACGCCGGTTTCAGGCGATCGAAGCGGCAATGAAGAGTGAGGGACGCAGCATGCATGACGCAACGCTCCGCGAAATGGAAGACGCCTATCAAGCGGCCAAACGTCGTGAACCAAAATCAAACGGTTGAAATATGAAACTCCGATTCATCACTGTAGGCGGCACAATTGATAAGATTTATTTCGATCAACTGAGCGAATATCAGATCGGTGCACCGGGCGTCGAACGGATGCTCCTGGATTTGCCGGTCGCGTTTGAATACACGATCGAATCTGTGCTTCGGAAGGACAGTCTGGACATGACGACCGAAGATCGGCAGCTTGTACGGCAGGCTGTGGAACGATGTCCCGAGCAGCACATCGTGATCACTCATGGCACTGATACAATGATTGAAACAGCCCGACTGCTCATCGGAATCCCTGGGAAACGGATTGTGTTGACAGGTGCGATGCAACCAGCGAATTTTCACGACAGTGACGCGACTTTCAACGTCGGCATGGCGATCGGCGTGGTCATCACGCAGCCAGCTGCCGGCGTCTGGATCACCATGAGCGGCCAGGTCTTTGACCCACTGAAAGCTCGCAAAAACCGCGAACGCGGCGTGTTCGAAAACACGTA
>CAZFDW010000301.1:0-8200 GCA_964517865.1 uncultured Chitinophaga sp. | reverse complement strand
CCGTCCGAGCCTCAGCCAGATACGCCTCGGCATCTTCGGGCTTCGAGATCAGCTTTGCGTGCGGCACTTTCATAGCGACGCGGCGATTCAGTTGTTCGTCGTGTGCCAGATAGACCAGTCCGAAGCCGCCTTTGCCAAGTACTCTCTCGATCCGGTATCGCCCGATCCGCTGAGGATGCTGAGCGGGTGTACCGCCATCCGGTGAGACTGGAAGACCCTGTTCGTTCTGCGTCACATCGTAGGGATTTGAGTCGTTCAACTTTCAATCCAGTCGTTCTTGCCAGCATTGACCACAAACGGATCGGGACATCTCTCAAGGATGAATTCTATACTCCGCGCGGTCATGAGTGAGACAATTGGCGAGCGGCATGCGTCAGCTTGCCGGTACAAAAACGAGGTACCGAAGGGCTCACGCCGCTCCGCTCGCGGGACTCATTTCTGACCGCGCGAAGTATAGCAAACATCCACCGCAAGATCACCTCGCTTCGTCGTTGACAGACCACTGGCCGATCGCAGACTCCCCGTGATTCGGTAAAAGGAAGCCAACTCTTCGCCGGAACTATTCCCGCGTCAATGATTCATCAAGGTTCAGAATTGTCAGACACACGACAGTCATCGCGGCATGATCGGCGGGGTTGAGTGCTTCATCGCGTGGCGCTTCACCGGCGGAAACGAACTGTTTTGCTGCAGCGGCATCGGCTGAAAAAATCACATGCTGCTTCTCAAACGCCCGGCGCAGGCTGCTGAGTTCGCTGTCCGTGATCTCGCGAGACAGGACACGTCGGGCGGCATACTCCAGTTGATGATCGAGCTCTGCAGCTGACTTTATCGCGTGCTCCGCGAGCACTCGCGCGGCTTCGACCCAGGTCGGGTCGTTCAGCGTTGTGAGCGCGTGCAGCGGCGTACTTGTTGGACTCTGACGAACTCGACATGTCTGGCGGTTCGCAGTGTCAAACATGTTCGCCGGACTCACCGTCCTGCGCCAGAACGTGTAGAGGCTTCGACGATACAAGTCCGGACCGAATGATGCAGGGTAGGTGAAGTCGCGTTCCTTGGTGATCGCCAGTGCTTCCCAGATATCACCGGGCTGATAAGGATACACGGGAACGCCGCCGACTTTGTCGTTCAGCAACCCACTGGCGCCCAGCGCCCAGTCGCGCAACAGCATGGACGGCATTCGAAATCGACTGGCGCGAGCAAACAATCGGTTTTCGCGGTCGTGATCCAGGAGCTCGGGTGTCACCCTGCTGGACTGACGGTACGTAGCGCTGTTCACGATCAGGCGATGCATGTGTTTCATGCTCCATCCGCTGTCGCGAAACTCTACAGCCAGCCAATCCAGCAGATCACCGTGAATCGGATACTCACTCTGCACGCCAAAGTCTTCGGCGGTTTTAATGATTCCAACACCAAAATAGTGCTGCCAGAATCGATTCACCTGAACTCGCGCTGTGAGAGGATTTTCCGGAGCCATCAGCCACTGTGCGAATCCCAGTCGATTCTGTGGCGCGTCGGCTGGCTGCGGTGGCAGAAACGCAGGCGTTGCAAACGGAACTTTCTCCGAGGGATTCAGGTATTCGCCGCGCGACAGAATACTGGTTTCGCGTGGTTGAGCATCACTCATGATCATGACGCGCGGGATTTGATCGGCTTTGTAGGCTGCGAGTTGTTTCGCGAGGTCTTCACGTTGTTGAATCTCGGGGAATTTATCCTTGAGTGTCGGCTTCACTTTTTCGTCGAAGTGCCTGCGAAGTTCTGCATCAATGGTCTTCCGTTCATCCTCGGAACGCTCGGTGTCCGGCTTCAAAAGCAGAGCCGAGAGTGACTCTGCCAACCCGTTGCCTGCAGCCGGCATGCCGTCCGCGAAAATCCCTGAACGCCAGCCGTCGAACGCCGCGTTATTCAGTTTTGCGATCTCCGCGTCCGTTGCCGCAATCCGTGTTTCAAAATCGGCTGATCGGGTTTTGTTCTCGTCCGTCGGCAGTTCAAGAAACGGAGCCCCGACACGGATGCGCGACGAAAAAAACTGGGGCGTGCCGGATTCCGGAACGCGATTAAATGCGTCCAGCATACTGTAGTAGTCACGCTGCGTCATCGGGTCATATTTGTGGTCATGGCATTGCGCGCAATTCATGGTCAGACCAAGCCACGTCGTGGAGGTCGTCTCCATGCGATCGAACAGGTTGACCCAGCGCTGCTCCTCTGCGATCGCTCCGCCTTCACCGTTAAGCAGATGATTTCGGTTAAACGCGCTGGCGATCTTCTGCTCGTCCGTCGCGTCCGGAAGCAGGTCGCCGCCAAGCTGCCAGATTGTAAATTTGTCGAACGGCAGATCGGCATTCAGTGCCGTCACCACCCAGTCACGCCAGATCCATTGCCATGTGTCGCCGTCCTGTTGAAAACCGTTACTGTCTGCGTAGCGTGCCGCATCCAGCCAACTCAACGCCATCCTTTCCCCATAGTGCGGACTGGACATCAGGCGATCAACCAGCAATTCATAGGCTTGCGCGTCTGAGTCGCTGACGAAAGCATCGACTTCATCGGGTGTCGGTGGCGTTCCGACAAGATCAATCGACAGACGGCGAATCAGAGTGGCTCGATCTGCTTCCGGCGATGGACGCAATCCTTCAAGTTCCAACCTGTGCAGCACGAAACTATCGACAGGATTGCGAACCCAGCCTGCCGTCATCACTTCTGGTTGAGCGGGACGGACGGGCGCTTCGAACGCCCAGTGAGTCTGATACTTTGCACCCTCGGAAATCCAGCTCTCCAAAAGTGCTTTCTGTTCGGCTGACAGACGACGGTTCGACTTCGCGGGCGGCATGAGTTCATCAGGATTGTGGGAATTGATCCGTTGCACGATCGTGCTGCCGGGAGCATCATTCGGCACAATCGCGCCCGCATCAATAGCGGCGGCACGTTGATCAAGCCGCAGATCGGCCTGGCGCTTATGGCTGTCCTGGCCGTGACAGTAGAAACAGTTTTCAGACAGAATTGGACGGATATCGCGGTTGAAATCCAGCGCTTGCTGCGCCGACACCACGCTCGACAGGAGCCAGATGACGGGTAGCGAAAATGGCAGAGTCTGCCTGAACGGGATTGTTTTCATCCAGTGAGGTCCGGTGGGATTGAGAAGCAGGTGATAGTCTATTAAGTGGAACAAGCGACTTGTGCCACTGGCTCTGCCAGTGTTCTCCATCTGCATGAAACACTGGCAGAGCCAGTGGCACACAACCCATCAATTCATCACTGACAGACCACTAGTTTGGCCGGCGAGTGACTCAGAATCAAGTGCCCGCTGCCAATGAAGTCCGGCGACGTTCGGATTCCGGGAGTTCCGATTGTAGCGAATGCATCCCCGCGTCGTTTCAAATTCACATGTGGGTTGTACTTGAACACCGCCCGTGCCTGAAAGGCAACCTAGTGTGTAGGCATCCCCTCTCTGGATCGAGCAGTTTGTTGCTACGGACGGCAACCGAGTTCAGTGCGATCTGCATGTGAACAGTTTTTCGTTCCAGGCTGACATTGTTCACATTTTGATGATACAGCGCGGATCATTCGTCTGGAATTCCGGCTGGCGCTACACTTCCTGAGGGGACAGTTCATGGCTCGCAACACATCGGGCTCGTTGCTGGTCGTCGATGACGATCGCTACATTCAGTCTGCAATGGCAGACTATCTTCGCACTCTTGGACATCGGACGGAAACCGCTTCCAATTGCACCGAAGCCATCGCACGCATGGAAGAGTTTCCATTCGAAGTCGTACTCTGTGACGTGAACCTTCCCGACAAGGACGGATTCCAGTTGCTGCAGTGGGCACGAGAAAATACTCCGGAAACGTCCGTGATTCTGCTCACGGGATTCGGCACAATTGAAAGTGCCGTCGAAGCCATCCGCATGGGGGCATTCGACTACCTGACCAAACCTGTGATCGACGAAGAATTACGATTCTCCATCGAACGCGCGATTGGTCAGCGTCAGATTCTTGACGAAAACAAGAAGCTGAAGGCTCAGTTGACTCAACGCTTCGGGCTATCGAACATCGTCGGTAAAGACTACAAGATGCTGCGGATGTTTGAGTTGATTGAGAGCGTCGCTGACACGCGGACAACCGTGTTGATCCTGGGTGAAAGCGGAACCGGCAAGACCATGACCGCACGTTCAATTCATCAACTCAGCAATCGCCGCGAAAAACCATTCGTGGAAGTGGCGTGCGGATCACTGCCTGAATCGTTGCTGGAAAGCGAACTGTTCGGCCATGTTTCCGGTGCATTTACCGGAGCATCGCATGACAAGATCGGCAAGTTTCTGCTGGCCGACGGGGGCACATTGTTTCTGGACGAAGTTGCCACAGCCTCTCCCGCTTTGCAAGTCAAACTGTTGCGAGTCCTTCAGGATCGTGAATTCGAACCAGTCGGCGGCAACGTGACGCACAAGGTCGATGTTCGACTTGTCCTTGCAACAAACGAAAACCTGGAAGAATGCGTGAAACGCGGCACCTTCCGCGAAGACCTTTACTACCGCATCAACGTGATTGCGATCACTCAGCCACCTCTGCGAGACCGCATCGGCGATATTCCCCTGCTATCCGCACACTATCTGCAGGTGTTCAACGAACAGACGGGTCGCAACATTACAGAGATTGATGAGATGGCCATGCAGGCCATGCAGCACTATCACTGGCCGGGAAATGTCCGCGAACTGGTGAACGTGATTGAACGAGCCGTCGTCCTGTGTCGTGAGAGTCGAATCACCGCAGCGGATCTGCCTGAGAAGTTGTTTGCCAATCACGAACACCGCGCTCACATTGAAGCTCACCTTGGAGGAGCGTCTTTAAAGTCGGCTTTGACAGAACCGGAACGTCACCTGATCATTCAGGCACTGGAAGCCAGTGGCTGGAATCGGCAGAAGACCGCCAGAACTCTCGGCATCAACCGCACGACGCTGTACAAGAAAATGAAACGCTACGACATCGATTTTGAATCTGTGTACAAACACATCTGATTCTGAGCGATTGAAGATGGAAATTCTCACAGGCCCGGCTTCGAAATGTTGCCGGGCCTTTTTTCGTGTCACAGCAGCGATTGTGGAGGCCGCTTCACATTGCTCTTGCGTGACGCAACAAGGAATTGATCGTAGCTGAATTCGCAAGAATTCAGTGAGGCTCTGAATTCTGGCGAATCCAGTTACGGAACAGGGAAGAAATCCTCTGCCGCAGGTCTCAACTGCACGCCTGATCTTTGCGATAGTATTCGATCGTTTGTCGCACACCGTCCGGCAACGTGGTTGTCTGCCAGTCGCTGAACAGCTCGGTAATGTATTTCGGATGCGGTGGAATATTGGCCGGGATCGCCGGCCCGGAAATTCCGATGGTCCCGACCGACTCCGGAGCCAACGCTTCGATTGTGCGGACAAACTCCTCGGTGGTGGCCTGTTCGCCGGGCAGGTCCGCAACCGTCGCACCGGGAGTACACTCAAGGGCAGCCCTGACAAATGCACGGGCCACGTCTTCCACGTAGTCATAACCAACGCAACCGGTGTAGCCGATGGAATACGCTTCGCCTCGCGCCACCGCTCGGCAGGCCAGAGATGGGCCGGCGGTCAGGCCGATCTCCCGTTCCGGTCCATAGACGACATGCGGTCGAATGGCAACGGATGCAATTCCAAAGTGACGCCAGTACTGCTCAGCGATCAGATCCACAGCCTGCTTGAACGCCCCATAAAATGATGGTGGGCGATTCTGGTCGCCGCCTGCTGCTCCGGATTCCGGACCGTAAACTGCATACGAACTTGCATAAGACACAGAACGAATTCGTCCCGAACGGCGAGCTGCCTCAAAGACCGCAGTACTGCCCATCACATTCACCTGACAGCCGAGCCAGGGATCCTGCTGGCACGCTGGCGTCAGCAATGCCGCAAGATGAATCAGATGGGTGACCTGATGTTGTTCGATCACGTTCAGAAGTTCATCGCAACTCAGCAGTGATGCATCGGACGAGGCAACCTCCCTGGATCGATCACCCAGGACCCGCTCCCATCTCTCGGGCATCTTCAGGCTGTCAATTACGACAGTCCGCGCACCGTGATTCAAGAGCTCGCGTAACACCCATGTGCCAATGAACCCACTGCCGCCTGTTACCAGAACACAAGTATTCATCTCTAAGCTCACTTCACAAGTTGATTCGGGATCGACCACCTGACTCGTCCAAGCCAGACAGTGCCGTCTGCTCCTTTGGGGTGAGGCTTATCGCTCACAAGGAACTCGGCATCCGTGACCCATGATTCGTAGGCTGAAATTGCCGCTGCGCCGAAGTTGCCGAGCATGACGCCGCGTTCCGGCAGCAGGACCTGCTCGGTTCTGCGAAGCACCTGCAGTGTGTCGGGATCGACCTGAGCGATAAAAACCGGTGCGCGGTTCCTCATGATGTGGTCGTTGTTCGCTCCACGTCGAGTGTACGTCAGGAACAGTCCGCCGCTGTGAGTGAGCCAATGCGCCTGAGTGTTGTAGCTTCCCAGATCCTGTTCGTCATCAAACGTCCATTTCCGGACCGGCTGGAAATGCAGTCCGTCATCGCTGGTCGTTACGAATGCGGCGGTATCGTGTCGCAAAGTGAGGTAATACTTGTCGCGAAATCGCGTCAGTGAAGGTTCGTAAAAACCACGTCCACCAGGCGTGGTGAGTTCGTCACCGTGCGTGAGGTACTTGAGCTCCTGCCCGTCGAACGCACAGTGCAGAACCGTTGCCGTGTAATCGCCGCCATTGGGCCCCTGGAAATAGACCGGAATCAGTAATGTTCCATCAGCCTGCTCCAGCCACTGCACACAGCCAGGCGCGACGAGGAAAAACTTGCCAGCGGTTTCCGGCATCGCCAGCATTTTCCATGCGGTCCATTTGTCGGACTTCGGGTCGTAGGTGGCATAAGCACACTCGTGCGACCGCGGTTTATCAACAAGTTGTTCGCCCGTCGGGCTGTACCGCAGTTTGACACCGATGGCGAGAAGTTTTCCGCTATGCGTGAGCCAACCAGGCGTGACGTCGCAGGCAGCGATCGTTTCGTTGTTCTCGCCCGGGCGCGAGGCCAGTTCCGGGATTTCCGTCGGACCGGTCCATGTCTGGCCAAGGTCGTTGGTTCGCAGGTAGTACAGACCGGAGTAATGGTCACTGACTCCAAGGTGTTTCTGAATCGTCATGACGACCGCTGGCTGGTCCGCAGTGCCGTGACCCGGTAATGCAGCCACACGCGGATGAAACCAGCAGGACTCAGCGTTGAGTTCCCTAAGCACTGCACTGGCCTGCACTTTAAAAGGGAGCACTGCCGGACCGGCCAGCACCAGGAGCGCCTGAGCCGAGCGAATGCGTGCATCCGAAAACGGATCTTCCAGCATCACCTTCAAACGATCGACCGTACCTGTCGCTCGCGTGTCCCCCGCGAATGTCGCCGCATAGGTTCGGATGGCATTGTCGCCGCTGGTCAGGTTGTTCTCCAGTGACTGCAGCCCGTCAGGATCGCCGAGAATCGCCAGTGCGTGTTCGAAGTTTGCCCGTGTCGCGGCATCCGGACAGCGAGCCAACTGCGCTTTGAGTCGCGGGATATCACTGCTGTCCCCGATCTGGCCCAACACCCAGGCGGCGATCGCGTAGTTCATGGGATCACCGTCATTCAACAAATTCCGCACGGTTTGCAGCGCCGCAGTATCTCCTCCTCGCACCAGCGCTCCAGCTGCCATGAGTTTCAATTTGAGGTTGCCGCTCTGGGCGTGTGCAAGTCGCATGGATTGCCCATCACCCGTTTCAAACACCTTGAAGAGACTCTCAGCAGCATGCACGTGTCCGTAGCTGTTGTCGCCCGCGAGGATAGTCAGCATCACGGGAACGGCTGAACGATCCCCGGCTCGCACAATTTCGCGCGCGATGCCACACAGATGCTGGTCGTCGGTTTCCGTCTTCAGTTTCGGGGTGAGATATTCGATGACCTCAAGGCCGTGACCTCCCAGTGTCAGGCCTTCGGCCGCGTGCATGGATGGCCAGAATTCGTCGCCCCGCAAACCGGATCGGAGGACATTCAGGCATACCTCGAGTGTTGCTGAATCAAGCGTGATGCGTGTGGAATCCTGAGCAGTGCCGGAGAGAATCGGAAACATCGCGACAATCATCGATAAGACTCGTACTACGGCATTCATGTCAAATCCCCTGGATTC
>CAZFDW010000300.1:5333-8203 GCA_964517865.1 uncultured Chitinophaga sp. | reverse complement strand
CTTGTGCTGCGCACCCAGCTTGAAGCAAGCTGGGCCACCCCGGAGGAAACGGGGGGACTCCGGTGCCTCGTTTCCTACAAACGCATCCCGATCTGATACGTCAGGAATGCGCCGACGTAGGCCAGGACCGTCATGTAAACGAAGGAAAACACTGGCCAGCGCCAGCTGTTCGTTTCGCGACGGATGACCATCAGCGTGGAGACACATTGCGCACAGAGGGCGAAAAAGACCATGATGGAGACAGCGACCGGGATCGAATAAACGGGCGTTCCATCGGGCCATGTGGCCCCCTTCAGAGTGTCGCGGAGGCCGTTGCTTTCTTCGTCCACATCGCCGCCGAGACTGTAGATTGTCCCGAGAGTTGCGATCACCACTTCGCGGGCGGGAAATGATGCAATGACTCCCACGCCGATCCGCCAGTCCCAGCCGAGTGGTTTTACGAGGGGTTCAATTGCGACTCCGGTCCGTCCCAGGAGGCTTTGTTCCAGAAGCTGTGAATTCTGCAGATTCAATTGTGACGAAAGAGTTTCAATCTCCGCCACGTTGATCTCTGCGCCCTCCGCCTGCAATGCTTCGATTTCAGCGGTCAACGCATACTGTTGGGCGTGATCACCCGGAAATGAACCGGCGGCCCACACGAGCACGCTGGTCGCAAAGATCAGCGTGCCAGCGCGGACGACAAACGACATGCCACTCTCCCACACCCGCAGTAACACGACGCGGGGCGAAGGCATGTGGTAATCCGGCAACTCCAGCAGGAACGGAGACGGTTCGCCTCGCAGCAAAGTTTTGCGCAAAATCAGAGCAACGGGAACAGCGACAACCAGCCCAAGTATGCTCATCGCAAACAACACAATCGCCCGCAATGGAAGCCAGCCGCCGAGCAGATGCGTGTCCGGAATGAACGCGCCGATCATCAGAACATACACCGGCAGCCGAGCCGAACAACTCATCAGTGGCGCAATCAGAATCGTGACGAACCGATCGCGCCGATCATCGATAACACGCGTCGCCATGACTCCTGGAACCGCGCAGGCAAACGAAGACATCAGCGGCAGAAATGAGCGACCGCTCAGTCCCAGAAGTCCCATCAGTCGATCCATCATGAACGCTGCCCGGGCCATGTAGCCGCAGTCTTCCAACAGGCCGATAAACAGGAACAGCAGACAGATCTGCGGCAGGAAGACCAGCACCGAACCGACGCCCGCCACGATTCCTTCTGTCAGCAGGCTCCGCAGCGGTCCTGGAGCCATCGAATGTCTGATGTGCGAACTGATCCAGCCCAACACCCCTTCAACGCCTTCGCTCACCGGCTGTGAGAACCAGTAGATCGTCGAAAACACAAACATCAGAACTGCCAGACAGATCAAAAATCCGAAGACGCGATGCGTCAAGACGCCGTCTATGCGTTCTGTGAGTGAGGCTGACAGCGCCTTGGTTCGCTTCTGCACCCGCGACAACAACTGACTGATAAACCGGTAACGCTGCCTTGCTTCGACGCCGGGAATCTCATCGCCTGCTGCGGCGAGGATTTTCCTCGATTCCTGAAGCGCCTCGCGATACGCAGATCCGGCGTCGTTTGTCAGGAGACATTCCACCGAGCCGTCAGGATCAAGCAGACTTCGCGTCACCAGGAATGGCGAACGCCTGGCCGCTGGGATGCCGAGCGTAGCAAGCAATTCTTCAAGCCGGTCGATTTCCAATGAAACCGGCCCGGAGAGAATGCGGGCTGCATCGGGATAAGTCCGAAATGACGTGCCTTCTTCAACGGTGTCCGCCGCAATCAGCGTTTCCACAACGGCCGTTTTGAGTTCGCTCAAGCCTTCTCGAAGGGTGGCCGATGTCGCCACAATGCGCACCCCCAGTTCGCGACTCAGAGATTCTGTATCAATCTGAATTCCTGCCTGAAGAGCCGCGTCCCACATGTTCAGACAGAGAATCACAGGGCAATCGACTTCCAGCACCTGAGTCGCGAGATACAGATTTCGTTCCAGAGCCGATGCGTTACAGATGCAGATGATCAGATCCGGCTTTGGCTCATCGCAACATCCGGTCAACACCTGCACGGCGACCATCTCATCGGGCGACTTTGGAGATAAGCTGTACGTGCCAGGCAGATCAATCAGTTCGATGTGACGCCCTGACCACTGCGTGCGACCGATGCGTTTTTCTACAGTAACACCTGGGTAATTTCCGGTCCGGACGCGCATGCCGGACAAGGCGTTGAAGAGCGTACTCTTGCCAGTGTTCGGATTGCCAATCAAAGCGACTCGCGCCGGGCGAGTACTGGCGGTGCGGATTGAGGGCGAAGGCAAAGTCACGGCGATACCGCGAATCGAGGAGGTCGGTACTGCAGATCCCTGATCCGGCCAAACATCGAGAACAGGATGTGCTTTCGCTTACCCAGAAAATTCACGTCGCGCGACTCCGTCCACCTGGTGGTGGCAACCTGCAACCCAGCCATAGTTGCGAGAGTTCAGGCCATGCAACCATCGTTCGTCACGGAAATGCACGCCGCTTCGGCAACTCGCATGGAGATCGAAACACTGTGGACGCGGTACTGAATCGGACCACCAAACGGAGCCCTCCGCAGCACCTGAACGGCCGCGCCAGGCACGAATCCCATTTCCATGAGTCGCGAAGCAATCCGGCTTGCTCCTGAAATTGCCGTAACAATCGCAGATGCGCCAGGAGTCAAATCAGCCAATCGCATTGTATTCACAAGACCACCGCCAACTCAAAAAACGGGAGAAACAAGGCTCGCAAATGGACCGATGCACTCAAACCCAGATCATTGATGGCACGCCAAAGGCATGTCGCAAATGAGACTCAATCTCATCTCGCTGCTAAGAATATCGCAGCAATGCCTT
>CAZFDW010000300.1:2891-5233 GCA_964517865.1 uncultured Chitinophaga sp. | reverse complement strand
TTTTGCCAGCAATTCGGCGATCTGAACGGCGTTGGTGGCTGCGCCTTTGCGGAGGTTGTCCGAAACACACCAGAATGTAATGCAGTTCGGATGCGAGATGTCTTTGCGGATTCGACCAATAAACACTTGATCACTTCCGTCGCAGTTGGATGGCATCGGATAATGTCCCAACTCAATGTTGTCCATCACAGTGATCCCTGGCGTTGCGGTGAACAAGGCGCGAGCTTCTTCCGCAGAAAGCGGTCGTTCTGTTTCTACATTCACCGTTTCGCTGTGACAATTGGACACCGGGATACGGATACAGGTTGCACAGACCTGAATCGATTCGTCGCCGAGAATTTTGCGAGTCTCATACACCATTTTCAGTTCTTCGCTGGTGTAACCATTTTCCTTGAAGCCGCCGATCTGAGGAATTGCGTTGAAGGCAATCGGGTGTTTAAAGACTTTGTATTGATATTCTGCGTTTTCCAGTGAGGCGCGGCTTCCGGCCAGCAGATCGGCTGTGCCCTGCAAGCCTGCTCCACTTGTGGCCTGGTAGGTACTTACGACAACGCGGCGAACCCTTGCGGCATCGTGGAGAGGCTTCAGAGCCAGCACCATCTGTGTGGTGGAACAGTTGGGACTGGAGATAATTCCTTTCGCATCGAGTGCTGCCTGCGGATTGATTTCCGGCACGACAAGAGCGACGTCCGGATCCATCCGCCAGTAGCCGGATTCATCAATGACCTTGCAGCCGGCTTTGATGGCAGACGGGAAGAATTCGGCGGCCGTTTCATCCGGAGTGCTGCCAATGAGCAGATCGATGCCTTTGAAGCAGTCGTGCGTTAATTCTTCGACGGTAATCTGTTTCCCGGCGAAATCGAGGATCTGCCCGGCGCTGCGGGCGGAGGCCAGGAAGCGAAAGTTCTTTGCAGGGAACTTACGTTCAGCCAGCAATTGCAGAATAATTCGCCCGACGGCACCAGTCGCGCCAGCCACGGCCACGGTGTTAAACACAGAGAATCCCTTTCAATTTGGATGAAGTAAGCGTTGAAAAATGTGTCTGGAACTCTCCGACATCTACTTTTGCGGTGTTTTCTGCTGCCTCCAAAGTTCCAGACACCTTTTTCAGCCACAGTTTGTATGCCTGCACTGGTCATTTCCCGGTCGGGAAAATATCGTTCTCACTGAGAATTTCCAGATCCGGCAGACAAACTTGCCGGGAGAACGACTTTTGGTAATGCCGTGAGCCCACACGAAACCTCAGACTTTCAGGCAAGTTTCCAATACTGCGTCGATCGCCTGACGGAGCAACCTGAGCGTGCGCTAACGGAAATGTTTGACCTCGCGGCTCAGCGATTGGTTCGGTTTGCCATCACCATTACTGGAAATCAGCAAGATGCGGAGGACGCTTTGCAGGGTGCCTTTTCGCGGATTGCCTTTAAACCACGGTTGCTGGCCAAAGCCAATGCGCCATGGCCGTATCTGATTCGATCCGTTCGCAATGAGGCCTTGCGGATCATTCAGAAGCGTAAAGGAACAGGACTGGAAGTTGCCGAACGCGGCTCCGCCGAAGAAAGTGTGGAATCTCAAATCGTTCACGAGGAAACAGCCGACACCGTGCGGCGGATGCTGAAGACTCTTCCAAAGAACCAATCCGAGGTTGTCATTCTTAAGCATTGGGAAGAATTGACATTTGCCGAAATCGCCGAGGCACTTGGACTGTCCCAGAATACTGTGGCAAGCCGATATCGATATGCCATGGAAAAACTCCAGCGAAGCCTTGAGTCACTTGTTCGATAGCCCGCCCGAATTCTCCCGCCTGTTGTATGTCGTGCCGTTTTTTGGACTGGAAGTGTGACGAATATGAGTGATCCTTTTCTGAAGATTCCGGGACCTTCGCTGCCGGAGCACAGCCTGCTGCGAGATGCCGGTGCGTTGCCTCAATTGACGTCCGGTCTCCGCGAACGTGTGGTGCTCAATGTGCATCAGCAGGTGCGTTACGGACGCTGGGCCGATCGTGCGCGTGTGGCTGGAAGTGTCATCGCCGCTTGTCTGCTGGTGTTACTGGTCTGGAATTTTCGCTGGACCGGTCACCAGAAAACTCGAACATCAGAACAGTCGCAGGACACTGTGCAACACGATGCACCGACCACACATCCGGCCTATATCAGTCCCGGCAGAAATCCCGAAGACGATGATGCCGGTGCAAAGACAGATGCCGATGGAAAGCCACTCCCCCAAGGTGGCCCGTCTATGCGCCGTGAGTCCATTCCCGAGATGCGGGAACTCAATCAAATGATTGAAAAGCTGCAGAGCCGCCAAAATGTGCTGTGCGGATTTCTGCCGTATTTGTAGGTATC
>CAZFDW010000300.1:0-2791 GCA_964517865.1 uncultured Chitinophaga sp. | reverse complement strand
TCACTCAATCGTCATTTCATCGATATCGAATTCCAGCTGATTTTCCGGAGCGTCGTCTGCGCCGCTGATGGATTGCAGCCATTCCCGGGAAGGCCAGTTGAACGGGCGGAAGCGGTCGGCGGTTCCCGTTTGATCGCGATACAGAATTGCACGGCCTGGACTGAGGGCAGCGGCGACCGGCGTATCAATCAGACTGGCCGAATCCGTCTGATTCATGCGGAAGGCAATGCGGTTGTCGAATTCGCGCAGCAGCGACGTCGATAACCAGCGCATGGCGTTGCTGAACGTGTCGGACCAGATGATGACGTGAATTCCCACCAATGGCCCTTTGCGAATCAGGTCACCCAGCATCGTCGCGGGCGTCACTACCTTTGCAGCGCCGAAGCCCGACATTCCATAATCGTCTTCATCGCGCCGCAGCGCGCGGAATTGCCCGATGTTGCGGATCGCTAAAATCAATTCCGGACTGTCAGGCGGAGCATCTCCGCGTTCCCGGGCGGTCAACTGCTGCCAGAGATCGCTGACGACGCAATCCGCTTCTTTGACTTCGGCAAGTCGAAAGCGGCTCGCGATTTCCGGCGTAAACGTTTCGGCAAAGCGTGACTGTGACGCTCGATCTCGTCCATCGTGCAGCAGGCTGAGCTGCGATGTTCTGTCGGCCGATGGTTTGGCAGAACGAACCGACCAGCTGACGATCGTGGATGCCAGAATTGTGTCGGCCAGATCTCCTTCCTGACCAACAATCAACACGTTCTGGCCACCGGATCTTCGAAACTCAATGCACATCGGCGCGGCGATTGCTACGGGCTCACCAATCCATGCAGGCAGAGAATCCACAAAGTGTCGCGTCGCATCCGGCGTACTGGAAAGCCATGCATTGAGCGGGCTGCAGAGTTCCAGACTGGGGGCCACGTTGCCTTCAAAGACAATCATGCGGCTGTCGGAATGCTGGTGATAGTCGGGCCGCTGAATCATGGCGCGGATCATTTCTTCACGCTTCGCTTCATCCAGCCATGCGATCTGAAACGGATGATTGCCTTCAATCATGCCGTTGGCGTCGTTGTAGATCGCTTCACCGGGGCGCGTCAGCAGGCGGGCAGCCGAGTTTTCTTCGCTCAAAATCAAATGTGCATCGCTTTCGCTGCACTGCAATGCAATTCGCACCCCGACCTGGCCCATGGTGCTGCGGGCCAGTGAGTACGCTCCTCCCAGTGTCTGCGATCCAAGCAAAACGTGAATTCCAAACGCCCGGCCCTGCCGAACCAGGCGGTCGAGCAATAACGCTGCACGTGACGAAACACGATCCTCTGTTGTAAAGAATTCCTGGAACTCGTCGATCAACAACAGCAGACGCGGCATCCGTTCGCCCGGGAACTGCCGGCGGAACGAAGGAACGTCCTGCACGCCACGAATTCGAAACAACTCACCGCGTTCCTGTAACACTTCGTCGAGGCGTTCCAGAACACTCAGACCGAATTCCCGATCACTCTCGATCGCTACGACGCGGGCATGAGGCAGTTTGTTGGCGGCGTAGGTGCGAAATTCAACGCCCTTCTTAAAGTCGATCAGATAAAACTGAATTTCATCAGGACTGTAATACAGCGCCAGATTGGTGATCAGAATATGCAGCAGCGTGGATTTCCCGGAACCCGTCTTGCCGGCTACCAGGACGTGCTGACTGGTGCCACGCCCCAAACGCATAAATTGCAGCCGCGCCGCACCCGCGCGACCGATAGGAAAATCCAGTCCGTCGGCAGAACACTGGCTCCAGATGGCATCCGGCTTCGGAGCGATACGACTAAACGACACCTCAACCCGCCGAGCGTCTCGCGACTGTTCGCCCACAGCGCGGACGAGGCTGACGTAATCAGCGGAATCCGGTGGTGCGAACGCTTCGAATTCAGTGCAAACCGGTGTCGCCAGACGTGGAATCACATGCCCATCTGCGACAGAAAACTGCGTACAGTGTTCGTGCAGATTGTGGATGTCGAACGAACGTGGAATCGGCTGATTCGGAGACCATGTCAGGATCGTATGCACACCACACCGCGGGCCACTCGTGAGAATGCTCGTCAAATGCCGGGCCGCCTCTTCGGTAAACGCATCGGGAAATCCGGCGACGACAACAAAATGATATGGTTCCGCCACTTCGCCAGCAGCGGCGTTGTAGTCTTCGATTGACTCAAATTCACTGCGGAGATACGTCTGGAAAACACTCTCCATGTGTTCGGTAACTTTCTGCAATCGGTCGCGAATCTGCGTGGCATCGGTCCAGATGCGGTTACTGATCAAGAGTTCGTCGAAGTCAGCAAGGTGCATCAGTGCGGAAAAGCTCTGGCCCAACCCCACGGGATCGATGAGCGTAAACTGAACTCGCCCTGGCATGATACTGGTCAACAGCCGCAGGAGAATTGAACGCACAAATTCAAGTGCCGGTTCGCGTCCCGCCGCATCATGTTCAACCACAATCGACGTGTCGCAGGGAAAATTCAGAATGGCCGGCAATTCCAGGCACAAGTTCGCATCCGGCTCTCGACTGTCGCCCTGCGGTGGTGCGGGAAGCGTTACCAGCAGGTCACCAATCGGCAACGCTTCCGGCAGCGATGTCGGTACGTTCCAGCTGGAACCTCGCATCTGCGACCAGCGCGGAAACGCGGCGACTCGTTCGCGGCTGAGGCGAGCCAGTTCCCGCGCGAAGGAGATATCCGTCTTCCAGTGCGTAATCGCTGCTGCTTCGTCGGCATGCAGTGAATGGCGGATCGTGGCGTTGTGAGTGGCCAGCGCGGCGAGC
>CAZFDW010000299.1:0-8230 GCA_964517865.1 uncultured Chitinophaga sp. | reverse complement strand
GCGCAGCACCCTTCGGGCCATTTGGCTATTGGTTCCTGACCCCTTTTCCAAGCCCGCAGCACCCTTCGGGCCATTTGGCTATTGGTTCCTGACCCCTTTTCCAAGCCTTGACAGAGCGTTAGTTGCTCATCCCGGGCTGAGACACCGTCTGAGCTCGCAGCAGGCGGCCGACTGGCCGGTGGAGATCAATGACGACGGGTTCCATTGTCTGGGCAGTGGCGACGTTGCCGGCGGCGTCGCGGGCGAGCAGGCGGAAGTACAACTGCGCCGGCGTTCCGGGACGCATTTCCCACTGATATCCACTTTGGTCAGATTGCCAGTCGAAGACCAGCGCCCATGGGCCATTCGATGTGGCCGCATACTCAAGCCGCACAGGGGTGCTGGCGGGGTGCTGTTCACGCACTTGCCACGAAAGTTGGATCGTGCCAAAGCCGTCGGTCCGCATCTTTGGCTGAAGGAGTTCAATCACAGGCAGACTCTCATCCACTGTCACAGACATTTCCGGTGCCTGTCCCGGTTGAGGCGCATCGTCAGCAAAACCAAGTCCATTGCGAACCCGGACAGCAAACCCAAATGTGCCTTCCCCGCGTGTATCGATCAGCACCGGACTGCGTACATCGTCGTCACTGCCGTAAGTGAACCAATGTTGTCCGCCATCTTCAGTGACGAAGAGTTCTACGGCGCTCACACCGGACGGTCCCACATCGTCAACCTGATATTCAAGGTTAAAGATATGATGTTTAACAAGCTGCGCGGCGCCGGAATGGTATGAAACTTCCTTCATCGGAATCGATGTCGGAAAACCAGACGATGGAGTCGGACTGATGGTGCAGACTGGCTGTGGCAGCAGGGATCCGTTGGATGTGTGACCGGATTGAATCCCGGGTAAACCACTTGCCGTGTTGATTCCCCCGGCAAGAGGCGAATGGTCGGATTTGGCTGGAATTGTAAGGCTGTTTGAACCGAGCATCGAATTGTCAACGGCCGGCTTCAGGCCGGGAAACGGTGACGGTCCCAGCGGTACTGCGGCTGTCTGAGGTGACGGATTTCCCGGAACCTTATTTGCTGTCGGCCCTGCCGCACGCAATACCAGTTGCGCTGACGTTTCGCCCTGATTTCCTGCGGCATCCTGCACGGCAGATCGCACGGAAATTACTGAGCCGGCAGGAGCCTGCACCATAGCCTGTCCACTGATCGCAGCTGTCAGCGGCACAGGTCTCCAGCGTCCATCTGCGCCGTCAGCAAATTCGATCATGAGTGACTGCGGCACGATGGCAGCGTCTTTGGCGATCCAGTTAATGAGCACCTGGCCATTGCCTGCATCCAGAAGATCCAGCTGAATCTCGGGCTCTGCGGTATCGACGACAACATCCAGTTCGGGAGCGCTGCCCTGAATGGCCTGCTGCAGATTTCCCTGGGCGTCGGTGGTGCGGATGGCAAAGGAATAGCGGCCGTCACGAGGTGCCGAAAACGTAAAGCTGCCACTTGCTGCCGGAACAGTGTTCAGTTTTTCCCAGTTGCGTCCGCCATCCTGCGAACCAAACAGTACCGCGAAACCTTCCGGTTGCTGGCCGGGTTCTGCTTCGATCTCGAACGGAATTTCAAAACGTCCGACGTTTGTGACGAGCGATTCGTCCGCCGCAGCACGGACAGGAAACGCCACCGCTGCCGCGCCCGCTAGAAAAGCGGGCAATGCCGATCGATCGAATCCGCGTCGGACAGATTTCAGAAACTTCAGCATGGTCATCCCTGCGTTCCCCCGCTGGATGTCATAACAACCGCCGCCTGACAGCGCGCAGAATTGATCGGCGCCGCTTCACACTCGGTCTATCGGAAGTCGGGATTTGAGGACTTAAACGCAATGCTCCGGACGTGCCGACAGAATCGATTGCAGGATGCAACCACAACCCATGTTACCCGCTGTCACACGCAACCAGCGAAAACGGCCGGTGTTAACCCGGACACTTCCCCGCCAAACACCGTCTGGCTGGTTATGGCTCGGACATGAATGTCCAGGGTACGGCGGGCTAAGTTGCGGTTCATGCTTCTCATTGGGTAATTCCGAGGGATCGTATTTTCTGTTGCAGGCTCTGGCGGTGAATTCCCAATCTGCGGGCAGCGGCGCTGATGTTGCCTTCGTCCAGTTTTAATGCCCGCTCGATGGCAACGCGATCGAAATCGTCGAGCAGGAGTTTGCGAGCCTCCGTCAGGGGAAGTTCAAAGTAGCGGGCAAAACTATCTGTGGATTCTGCGTATTTCTGAATCGCCAGCCCCAGGTCGCCTGGTAAAATTCGTGCGGATTCCGACATCGCCACTGCCGAAAGCACGCGCTGCCTGAGTTCTCGCACATTGCCGGGCCAGGAGTGCTGGAGCAGGCATTGGATCGTGTCGGTTGAAAAGGAATGATCGTTCCCCAGAAATTCATTCGCAAGCAGCAAAATGTCCTCCTGACGACTTCGAAGTGGCGGGATCGACAGTTCGATGCCCCGCAGACGATAGTACAGATCCTGCCGGAAGTTCTTTTCGGCGATCGCTTCCTCCAGATCCTGATGCGTCGCGCTGATAATGCGGACATCGACCGCGATCAATTCTTCGCTGCCGACCGGTTGCACGACTTTTTCCTGCAGCACACGCAGTAACCGCGTCTGCACCGCAGGTGGCATGTCACCGATTTCGTCAAGAAACAACGTGCCTCCGTCCGCCTGCCGAAAGACACCTTCACGTGCGCGATCGGCACCGGTAAACGCCCCTTTGACGTGACCAAAAAGTTCGCTTTCAATCAGCGATTCCGCAATGGCAGCGGTGTTTACGGCGATGAAACATCCGCCGGCGCGATCGCTTCGGGAGTGCAGTTCGCGGGCCACAAGTTCCTTGCCCGTCCCGCTTTCACCGCGAATCAGCACGGGTAGAGTTGTTTTTGCGGCGCGTTCGACCTGACTGAATAGCTTCAGCATTGGTCGGCTGATGCCGCGTAAAGCACCCAACCCCGATTCATCGTCGAGCTGCAGCCGCAGTTGAGTGACTTTTTGCTGAAGCTGAACGCGATCTTCAGAACGTCGCACAAGCGAGCGAAGATGATCGATGTCGTAAGGTTTGGACAGAAAATCTGACGCGCCACGGCGGATGCATTCGACTGCCGTTTCGACTGTGTCGCTGGCGGTAATCACGATAATTTCGGGTGGCGACGGCAAGTTCAGGGTTTGCAGTTCCGTGAGTACTGACAACCCGTCACGTTGCGGCATATTCAGGTCCAGCAGCACCAGGTCGGGAGCATGATCGCGAATCCCCGCAACGGCGTCGTTGCCGTTGTCTGCTTCAAAAATCGTGCGTCCATCAGCGAGCAGAGCCTTTGCCATGCCATAGCGCGCCGCGTATTCGTCGTCAACGATGAGGATTTTCATTGAGGCCTGGGCCTTAAATTCAGCGTGGGACAGTTGGGTGATTGGACATTGCAGGAACACGGCGGTCGCACGCAGTGAGGTTGCGAAGGCAAAGTCTGAGAAAACTAACCGTGATTCGTTTGAATTCCCGTTGCGTTTGGGGGGCGAGGGCTCCCATGATAAGCCGATTCTGGCCAGGAAACGTGGTGTTTTGGCCTCTCTTGCGTTAGAAGTCCCCTTTTTTTTCGTCGTGTCCATGTGAGCAGACGGCAGCGAATCGGATCGCCGTGCTGAATAACTCTGAATACCTGTTGCGACCGCCTGGACAGAGATTCATGATACGATTTCAATTGGTAAAGTGTGCGGTTCGGTCAATCTCTTTGAACCTGTCTTTGGTTAGCTATTGACCTTAAACTCGTCGTCATCCCTGATCGTTGTCCGTCCCCATGTATCGCGTTTTGATCCAGTTCGTTCGAAACGTGCGATGAAATGATTCGAATTCTCTGAACAAGGTTCTGCTACCCATGTCACAACGCCGTTCCGGTTTGAATGCGTTTATTGAATCATTGAAGTCTCTGGTCGCCCGGCAGAATCATCCCAAATTCGGGCGCAGTCGGCAGCGTTCCGGGTTGTGGGTAAGTGAATCGTTGGAATCCCGCGAGTTGCTGTCATCCACGTCACTGGGAAACCAATTTACGAAGTTCCAGGCTGTCGCTCCGCACATCACCCTTGAGGCACATTCTGACTTTCTGACAGGGCCGAATGCCGGGGCTCCGCTTGATATCGCGAAAGCCTATCTTCAGGCGAACTCGGCTGCGCTGGGCCTTACCGTTCAGGATATTGATTCACTGAAGATCACGAACAACTACCAGAGTTCCGGCTCGAAGGTGACCCACATCTATTTTCAGCAGGTGGTGAACGGCCTTCCGGTCGTGAATTCTAATATCAATATCAACATCGCGAAGAATGGCGAAGTCATTAACGTCGGCTCGTCGATCCTGCCATCTGTGGGAACCAATACTCCTGCGCCAAACCCGCAGCTTTCGGCAATTGAGGCTCTGAATGCGATGGTCGCTTCGCTGCGGTGGATTTACGAAGGAACACCTGAGGTACTGTCCGTCAGTCAATCGTCGATCCTTCAGGAGACAGTGATTTCGTCGGCAGGAATTTCCGTGGCCGCAGAGATTCCGGCATCACTGCGCTATGTGCCAAGAAATGACGGCAGCGTCGAATTGGCATGGCTGTTGAACATCCAGACTACGGACAGCAGCAGCTGGTATGACGCCGCAGTGAGCGCCAGCACCGGGCAAGTCCTGAACCTCGAAGAATGGGTAAACAGCGCTTCCTACCGTGCTGTTGAGATTCCATTTGAAAATCCTCTGGAACGTGCAACCTCTTTGATCGTCGATCCGCAATTGCGAGGGAGTAACGCTTCACCGTTTGGGTGGCACGACACAAACGGTGTTGCGGGTGCAGAATTCACAGACACTCGAGGCAACAACGTCAACGCTCAGGAAGACAAGGATGCAAACAACACCGGAGGCGTGCGACCGGACGGCGGTGCAGGCCTGGTGTTTGACTTCCCGTTTAATCCCGGACAAAGCGCTCAGGCGAATGAAAGTGCCGCTGTTGTGAATCTGTTCTACTTGAACAATGTCATCCACGATGTCCTGTACAACTACGGCTTTGACGAAGTCTCGGGCAATTTCCAGAATAACAATTACGGCAATGGAGGACTGGGTGCAGATCAGGTGGAAGCCGACGCTCTGGACGGATCAGGAACCAACAACGCGAATTTTCAAACGCCGCCGGATGGCATATCCGGACGTATGCAAATGTATGAATTTACGTTCACGTCACCGACTCGTGACAGTGACATGGACAACTTCATCATCGCTCATGAATTCGGTCATGGTCTGAGTAACCGACTGACGGGCGGCCCGGCGAACTCGGGAGCGCTGCAGCTGGCACAGAGCCGCGGAATGGGAGAAGGCTGGAGCGACTTTCTGGGACTTATGATGGTGCAGAAAGCATCTGACACGCAGTTCGGAGCGTATTCCGCAGGGAACTACGTTCTCGGCACACCACTCAATGACCCCAACGGCGGGATCCGGGATTTTCCATACAGCTTTGACATGACGATTTCACCAAAGACGTATGGGTATTTCAATGCGTTTACGTTTCCACATCCGAACGGCGAGATTATAGCTGCCACATTGTGGGACCTGAACTGGTTGATGATTAACGGAAATGGAACGTCGATCACAGGTAAAGGTTATGAACCGGACATTTATGACTTTGCGAGCGGTGCCGGAAACACTGAGTTAATGCAGGTTTGGATCGAGGCATTTAAGTTACAGCCTGCAAATCCAACATACCTCGATTTCCGCGACGCCATGCTCAATGCGGACCTTGCGATTACTGGTGGCGATAACGAAGTTGCCATCTGGACCGCATTCGCCCGACGCGGAATGGGCTGGAGCGCTTTTGACGGGGGAAGTGCCGCGTCGAACAACGTACGGGAAGCATTCGACCTGCCACCTGGTCTCTTGTTTGAGTTCATTGTGACTCCCAACCCGGTTTCTGAGAATGCGGGTGTCAGCAATGTCGGCGGCGCAACTGCGGTGATCAGGCGACCGACCACCACCCCGATTACAGCTCCATTGGTCGTCACTTTGACCAGCAATGACCTGACAGAAATCCAGCTTCCTGCGACGGTCACAATCCCCGCCGGCTCAGCATCTGTCACGTTCTCTATCAATATCATCGACGATACTCTGTTGGATGGAACGCAACTCGTCCAGCTCAGAGGTACTGCGACCATCGCAGGCCGTCTCAGGACCGCATCGACTGTCGTCAGCGTACTTGACCACGAAACACTTTCCGTCCAGATCGATCGAGATTCCGTTCGTGAAGATGCCGGCCCCGGTGCAGCATCACTGACCGTCACACGAAGCAATACGGATTCCATTCCTCCCAATACGTATGTCGTGCTGGGGGATAACCTGCTTCAATATGACTACAACGGAGCACTCGTCAACACCACCAGTATTCCATGGCCCGCCGGAGTTCGACCAGTCACCGAGAATGCCCATGACCTTGTGATGCTTCAGAACGGAACAATCGCAGTTTATAACGGCACCACAAGCGGATTCATTTCGATCTTTGATCCAATCGCCGTAACCTGGCAGCATTTTCAGATTCCTGGATTGACAACTGACCTCAACGATCCCGCGATGGGCGGAATTGCGTCATGGGGGCAATACGTATTCGCCGCAGACATGGAGAGTACGCCCGGCAATCCGTTTGGCGTGGTACGCCTTGACCTGGCGACCGGCGCGATCTCGCGTTTTGGAACCCAGTCACTTGGTTCCCGGCTGTTTGTGAAGGATGTGTTCGGCGATTTCATCCTCGAAGTGGACCCCGTCACGGGCGTGACCCTAAACACTCTGCCCATGCCAATTGCGCCCGCCGCCAATTTTGGCTTCAATAACGGGATGGCATATGATGGAACCAATCTTTGGTTGCTGGCCGGAGGAATTGGCAATGATCAGGTCTATCAACTGGATGCGGAAACAGGGGCGGTGAAGGATATTCATCACCTTGGAGGAACCTCTGAGTGGGACGGACTGGCTTGGCTGAATGGGCGACTCTATGCTCTGGACAGCTTTATTGACAATCGAATCACAGTTTATGACCCGAGTCAGCGGCGGGTAGTTGACACTCTGAATGTCGGCACGCTGAATAATGTCAATATCTCAGGAGGACTTGCGGGGATTACCGGGCCTGACCGGTTGCTGGCAACGTCAACCTTCGGCGACCAGATTTATGAAATTAACCCTGTCTCCGGTATCGTTACGGCGACCTGGAATACCGGACTTTCATCCACCGAGTACGGAGTCGGCGTTGCGGGAGGTGAGGTCTATGTTGGTGAATTCATCGGTGGTCAACTGAAGGTTTTCAATCGAGCGGGTGTATTCCAGCGATTCGTCGATGTGACTTTGACGCCGTCGGAGGGTGTCTACGCAATTGGTGGTGACGACGTTCCGGGATTAACCACCACGTCCTACCGATATCGCGATGTGGTTGCAGGACTTGACGACAAGGTATATGCCCTGGATGTCGCCGGCACCACTGTCGGAAAATTCAATCCATCGACGATGGCGCTGGAAGGGTTCTTCAACGTTGCCAGTCCGGTGAATGCGCTGGCCGTGGCTGCGAACGGAATGATTTGGGGAGCCGGACGGGATGGAAGTCTGTACCACTTCAGCAGCTCGGGAGCTTTGTTGAATTCACTGGTCACGGGTGTGGCGGAACTGATCGATATCGATTTGAATATCACTGGTCAGCTCCTGTTGACCAGCAGGGACGGGACTGTCATTCAGGGGAATACGTCGCTCACGACCCCTCTTGTTTCATTCACTGCGGGTGCCTCACCGGCGTTTATTACGCTTGGTCGATACCAGACTCTTCCCGCCGGAGATGCGATTGTGCAGTTGAGCAGCAGTGACCTGACAGAGATTTCTGTCCCAATGCAGGTGATTATTCCGATCGGGCAGCAATCCGTGACCGTGTTGTTCGATGCCATCGACGACAACAATCTGGACGGGACTCAGGTTGTTACCATTACTGCGTCTGCCATTGGCTACGTGGACACCACGGACATAATTAACGTGATCGACGTTGAAATCATGGGTGTTGATATCATTGCGGATCAGATCTCCGAAGCGGCCGGCGCAGGAGCCACTCAGGTCCGGGTATTCCGGTCCAATGTTGACGGCCCGTTTCCTTTCACTTCAAAGCAGGCGGGGTCCAAGACGACCTCTCAGACGATTCTGGATTACGACAAG
>CAZFDW010000298.1:0-8347 GCA_964517865.1 uncultured Chitinophaga sp. | reverse complement strand
ATTGCTGGGCCAAATGGTGCCGGGAAGACTACATTTGCAAACCGGTTCCTGCCGAAATATGTCGAATGTTCCGAGTTTCTAAACGCAGATTTGATCGCTGCCGGTCTCTCTCCATTCGCTCCCGATTCGCAGAACCTCCGAGCATCCGAATTGATGTTGCTGCGGATGATATTGTATCTCGTTGTTCTTCCTGTGGTTGCCTACGGTAGAATTGGCCATCGAACGGGTTGCGAATCGAGTGCGACAGGGTGGGCACAACATCACGGGGCATACAATTCGCCAACGGTATGAACGTGGTTTGCTGAATTTTCGCAATCTGTACCGACAGCTTGTCGATGAATGGATGTTCCTGGACGGTTCTGCACTTCCACCACAGGAGGTCGCGCGTTGCCGCGGAGATCGGCTTGCCGTCGCAAATCCTAGTGCCTGGGAGCAGTTTCAAAATCAGGCCGTGGGAAACAGAAAGAATGGCGATGATCGATCCGACATTGAATGATGCATCCGTTTTTGAAAAAGCAAATGCGGCAGCACGAGCATTGGTTCCGTCAGTTGTCGAACTGGCCAAACGGACACAAACGTTGGTCATAGTTTTTCGAAATGGACAAATTGAAAGAATTGCGCCAGAGGCATTTACCATGGTGGATGAATCAAAAGACGACGCTGCGAAGGCGGATGAACAATCTGTTAAACTCGGCGGCGGGTAGGGGCCGCTTCGCGGGTTCTTTGTTCTTTGTTCTTGGCACCAAGAACCAAGAACCTGCGATTCAACCAAGCACCAAGAACTAGGAACGGACTTTTTACTTCCCGCTAACCCTGTGCCACGTTGACGCCGCTGCTTCATACAGCCATTGATGATTGCCGTTGATTCCGTCTGTGGTGGGAATCCAGCGAGGCCAGATTTTTTCGTCGGGACTGCCGGAGCGTGTGAACCAGAATTCGGCCGGAGCGGCGATGGGGGACAGGTCTGCGTCTTCAAAGATCCGGAACGCACGGACCATGTGACTGGCTGAAGTGACCACGACGACCTGTTCTCCCTTGTGTCGCTTGAGAACTTCTGCGGCTTCATCACTCGTGCTTTTCGCATCCGTAAAAATGGCCACTCGCAAAGGATCCAGTTGCAGAAGCTGGATCATCTGCCCAAAGAACTGTTGTTTCTTTGCAGCATCGGCGTCTCCGGCGATGGACACAAGGAGCCGTGTCTGAGGAAGTCTGCGGTAAATTCGCACGCCTTCCAGCAGTCGAGCATGAAATGTGCTGGAAACCTGACAGTTGGCCGGCAGTTCGGGATCGGAATTGAAACCAGTGCCCAGAATCACCGCCAGTACTGGATGGTCAGGGCTAAGTTCCTTGGCGATGTCAAGTGGCGGATGTGTGTATTCGAGCGAGCGGCGTTGTTCATGCGTCAGTCCTGATAATCCTCCGATCAGGAGGACGAAGGTGCCGGAAAGAACGAGCCAGCTCGAGTATCTCGATTTCCGTCGCAGCCAGATGAGCCAGCCGAGCGTCTGACAAATCAGACAAATTGACAACGGTGAGAGTAACGAAGCGACGATGAGCTTGAAGGTTTCCACGTTGGTTGGACAATCTGATTGAAAAAGTGGCCGTTGTGAAGTCGCAGGTTGATTTTGTGGTAGTGGTAGGCCGGACCAAGCGCAGCGCCGTTCCGGCAGGTGTCTGGCAATTGCCGGAACGGCGCTGCGCTTGGTCCGGCCTACAGGCTTTTTTCCAAGCCCTGATGCCGAATAGCAACAGTGTGAATGACAGGTTCACCGAATGTTAGGCCTCTGCGTGCCAAGTGAATCATCATACTGCATCGGGTATCTGGGCGCCGATTGGTGGGGTAGTGATGCCCGAGCCCTGGCGACGGAACTTCGATCACACGGGCACTTGCTGGTCGAACGTCATTACGAAGACTATTTTTCCACAAAATGGCGGAGTTTTCCGCTGCGTGCATTTCGCCGCCTGTGTCGCTCCCTGATGGCGGCCGAATACAATCGCGCCGTCTGCGAATTACTGGAGATTGGCGCTTTGGATTTTCTGCTGGCGTTTAAGGGGATGCTGCTGGACGAATCAACTTTGCTGAAGTTTCGGAAACTGGGCAAGCCGTGCTACTGCGTCTACCCCGACGTCAGCTATCGGGATCATGGAGAAAATATCTGGAAATGCCTGCCGCACTATGACTGTGTCTTTACGACAAAGTCCTATCATCTTGAAGATCAGGAACTGGTGAAGCGCGTCCGTTGCCTGCAGTATGTTCCTCATGGATTTGACCCGGAAGTGCATCGGCCTGTGAAGCTCACCGCCAGACTCAACAATTACTACGGCTGTGATGTTTCGTTTGTCGGGGTGTGGTCACCGAAGAAAGAACAGATTCTGTCCGCTGTCATTGATGCGTTGCCAGATGTGGATCTCAGGATCTGGGGACCGTTCTGGAATCGGGCGCAAGCGTCCGTGCAGCGTTGCTGGCAGAAGCGAAGTGCGTACGGCGATGAACTAGCGGCGATTTGTTCATGTTCGAAGATCAATCTGGGGCTGCTGAGCGAAGCAGGGCAGGGCACCATTGAGGGGGACCGGACGACGGCCAGAACCTGGCAGATTCCGGCCTGCGGTGGTTTTCTGCTTCACGAAGACACACACGAACTGAGAGCCGCATTTATGCCAGGCGAAGAGGCTGCGGTATTCTCCAGCGATGCGGATCTGGTTTCCCGGATCAGTCAATATCTGCACGACTCCGAAGGACGAGAACGGATTCGGCTTGCCGGTCAGCAACGCTGTCGGACATCACAGTATTCGTATCGCGCTGCGGCGGAGCGGGTGCTGACGTTTCATCGGGATCGGCATCCGTCGCCATGATTTTAATGTACCATCATGTGTGCCCGTTGCACGCGATTCCGCCGGTGAATCAACAGGCTCGGCTTGAAGGTTGGCAATATAATATCGAACCGTCCTCGTTTGAATGGCAATTGCTGGAAATCGCTAAACGCGGCTTTCGGTATGTGTCACTTGAGGAGTATCTGGCGGAACTTGGCAAGAGCAGTCGAGATTCGGGGTACCTTGCTACAGTGACCTTCGATGATGGTTGGCGTGATAATTTCGATTATGCGTTCCCGATTCTGCGGGCGCATACAATTCCCGCCACGTTCTTTATCGTGTCAGGCGAAATGGAAGGCGTGTCCAGCGATCGCCGCATGACGCCCGACCAACTGTGCCGATTGAAGTCTGGCGGGATGACGATCGGGGCGCATTCGCGAACTCATCCAAATCTGGCTTTGCTCAGCAGCCCGTCGCTTGCCGATGAATTGCGAGGGTCAAAGCAGGATCTGGAGGCTATTCTTGGTACATCCGTGAATTATCTTGCCTATCCGGGCGGGAGGTTTAACCGGACTGTCGTGACTGCAGCTCAGCAGGCAGGTTTCAATGCGGCCTGCTCTGTGATCAGCTGGGGGCAGAATTCCGAGGCATCGCGGTTTTGGCTGTATCGTGACGTGTTCAGTGATCGGCTTGACAGTCTGTCCGATCGATTGCGATTGAATGCCTGGTCGCGAAGAATGTTCCGTTGGAAGGCGTCACGAGCATTAAGGCGCATGCTGCGAGTATGGACCCATGAGTGAGCAACTGAGCAGCAGACAGCGGCGATTCGCATGGATACGTTCCGCCATTGAACGGCGGAGTGCGTCCATATTTGGCATTATCCTGGTGGTCGTGCTGGGATTGATTGGTGCCGTTCAGGGGCTTCCAAATTGGTTTAGCATCCTTGTTGTCACCGGAATCATTGCTTTTGAGTTTCAAAAACGACTCGATCAGGGGGTGCCGCTGCTGCAGTTGACGTGTTTGATTGCCGTACTGCAGTGGCTGGTGGGACCTCTGCTGAGCTACTCATCGAACAATCCTATTGAGCGATACACGATGTCGGTTCCGGCAGAGCAATACTTTCGTTTTGCAATTCCCGCAACTAGCCTGTACGTCGCCGTGATGCTGTTCGCCGGAGCCTCAGTCATTCAGAAGAATCTATTGCAGCAAATCGATCGCCGAAAGTTTTTCACGATCGGTGTCCTGTTGAACATTGCGGCGATTGTGGCGGCACTTGCAGCGTCACGGGTTTCAGGGTCACTGGCATTCCTGTTGCATCTCATCTCTCAGATGCGCTACGTGGGAGCCATCTATTTCCTGCTCTCGAGAAGTCAGGTGCGGCTCGTCTTCGCCGGACTTTCCTGCGTCCAGCTGTTTTCAAGTTCGCTGGGAGCCGGAATGTTTCATGACCTGATCCTCTGGCTGGCAATTCTGTTTTGCTATTGGTTCGCGCAAAGGAAACGCACGACCCTGTTTAAGACTGTCGTGTTGGCAGCCACGACCGTGTCTTTGTTTTCGATTCAGGTTGTCAAACAGGAATACCGAGAACAACTCCACCTGGGAGCGCAGCCCAATCTGTTCCGTTTGGTAATTGACTACGTCACGCCTGGCGGTCAGGCCTGGGAAACAAGCGTCTTATCGTTGGCGATCACGCGGTTGAATCAGGGATGGATCATCTCAGCCGTCATGCGCCACGTTCCGGAAAATGAACCATTTGCAGGCGGCGAAACCGTAAAGGACGCAGTCCTCGGTTCAATGGTGCCAAGGTTTCTGTGGGCAGACAAGGCGACGGCAGGTGGTCGGGAAAGTTTTCGCCGTTTCACAGGTTTGCGAATACTGGACAGCACGTCCATGGCGATTAGTCCATTAGGCGAGGCGTATGCCAATTTTGGCGAACTCTGGGGAATAGTGTTTATGGTCGTCTTTGGGGCGGGATTCGCAGTGTTCTACCGCCTGACCCTCAGATATTGCCTGAAGTATCCCACTTTCCTGTTTTGGATTCCGCTCATCTTCTATCAGGCGGTCAAGGCGGAGACAGAACTTCTGGTTGTCCTGAATCAGCTTGTGAAAGGATCGGTCGTCGCATTTGGATGTCACTTCCTGGTGGAAAGAGTTTTCCCCACACGGATGCGAAACTTGAGCCCGCCGATCTCTCCCGCAGCGCTGCCGCTGGATCGGCCAGCCAGACATTCCCTGTTAAGCAACGTTTCCATTCCTTGATCGCACTGGAACAGGTGCGGCTGCCGGTGTTGAGGTTTCTGCGGTGCGAGTTGTCCAGTTTCAGCGTCGCCCTGTGCCGACTCAGTTCAGTGTCGAAGGATACTTTGACCGAGTGCGCAGCCTGCTGACTGGAAAAGTCGATGTCCGCTCACACATTCTGCCGTGTTACAGTCGCGGTATCTGGGGGCGACTCCGCAACCTGTTCAATGCGGCCCGCCATCAGGGCGACGTTAACCATATCACCGGAGACGTACACTATACGGCCCTCCTGTTGCCGCAACGGAAGACGATCCTGACTGTGCTGGACTGTCAGATTCTGGACCGATTGAAGGGTTGGCGGAGAGCTGTCGTCAAGCTTTTCTGGTACACGCTGCCTGTGCGTCGAGTGTCCCGAATCACAGTGATCTCTGAAGAAACAAAGCGGCAACTTCTGAGGGAAGTGAACTTTCCTGCTGACAACGTGCATGTGATACCGGTGTCCGTTTCTGAGCTGTATCAGCCGTTTCGAAAGCCTTTTTGCGTTGAGTGTCCTCGAATTCTGCAGGTCGGGACAAAGGCCAACAAGAATGTGCAGCGACTTATCAAGGCACTGCAAGGAATCCGATGTCGTCTGGAAATCGTGGGACCGATTGATCAGGAATTGAAGTCATTGCTGGAGGACTGCCAGGTTGATTACAGTGGTTACGGAAGGCTGACGGACTCGGAGCTTGTCGAACGATACCAGCAGGCTGACGTCATCAGTTTCGTATCCACTTACGAAGGCTTCGGAATGCCGATTGTGGAAGCCCAGTGTGTGGAACGTGTGTGTATCACGTCGAATTGTTCTTCCATGCCGGAGGTCGCAGGGCAGGGGGCGTGTCTGGTTGATCCCTTTGACGTTGAATCAATCCGACAAGGGTTTCTGCGTGTGATTTCTGATGCTCAGTATCGTGAATCGCTGATCGAAGCCGGACGACAGAACCGTCTGCGCTTTGACGCTCAACGCATTGCCGACGAATTTCTGAAATTGTATTGCCAGGTGTACGTGGAATCGCAGAAATAAAGACTTGTGATTTGGTAGGTCCAGCCTGCCGGGCTTAGAACCCTTTTGTTTGCGGCGGCTGATTTTTCCGGATTTCGTTCTGTGACCTCGGCTGGCGTGTCCGCAGGTTTTGCCGAAACGCTGCGACTGCGGCAGACCTGAAGTCAGGTTTGGAGGTTGACTCGGCTGGCGTGTCCGAATGGTTGTGCCGCAACGCGGCACAATGTGAAAGCCTGGGGCATCGCCCCATGAATCTGGCAATCTCAGGCAGGAAAGCCCTGAAAGGGCGCGAGAAGCGGACGGGATCCTTTCGCCCCGTTGGGCAACGCCGTGAAGGATTTTTGGGAGGGAAATCGTGTGATTCAACCCGGAACGGGTTTCACAACAAAGCCTGGGGTCGCCGCATTGCGGCGCACCCCAGGTAAAGAAATCGAAATGACCCCGAACCCCAACAGGGTTCCACAACGTTTGATGCCTGAACCAAAAAAACGCATTTGCGATGTGGAACCCCGTTGGGGTTCAATGGGTTTTGTGTCGTTTTTCCTGGGGTGCGCCGTTGTCACAGCGACCCCAGGCTTTGTTGTAAAACCCCGTTGGGGTTGAGTGTGCCCTGGAAAAATGCGGCCCTGCAATACTCTCGAATCTGGCTGAACAAATCCTTTCGCCCCGTTGGCCCGTTGGGGCTTGGGACATTCGTTTCGCAGCATCTTCTGCCATGAAACCCTGCGTTTTCCTCGTAGCCACCGTTCCCAGACGGTGGGAATTCCAAGACTCTCCAACTCAAGGTATTCGATTTACCGAAAATCCCACGCTTTGGCGAGCGTGGCCACAGGATATGTAAAGACGAGTCCGGCAGAAAGGTTTTGCCCAAGAGCCACGCCTGCCTTTGAACGGTATTCCGCTTTCCTCGTCGTCTGCTGATCTGTGTCGATTGGTTCGATCCTGGAACTCGGGCAGGAGGCATCGCAGATGCGTTACGGTTTTTCGAGCAAAATGTCTTGAAGAACTCGCACCGGATTTGTTTGCGCGTCAGGCCACGGACTTGGGCTTTTGGTTGGCGGAGTCTGGATGGCGTTCACTGTCAGGTAGTGCGATAATCAATCATCGTGTCAAATGTCCGTTGTTTTCGGAGCCTGTCAATGCCGTCACCTTTTCCTGGAATGGACCCGTACCTCGAAAACCGATTGATTTTCCCCGATTTTCACGATGGATTTATTGCATACCTTCGTGAAGCCATCCAGCCAGGGTTGCCAACTCCCTATTACGCAGCCTTGGGGCGGCGGGCGTGGGTGGAGGTTTCTGAGCGGTTTGTGGGACCAGATTTGAATGTCATCAAACCACGAACTGAACGATCGCCCTCCAACGAGACTTTTTTGACACTACATACGGCAACAATGGAAATAACTCGCCCAGTGGTGGTGACGGTTCCTCACGACGAGCAATCAGAAACTACGATTGAAATCTATATAGGGCGAGGCAGCGATCGACGTCTGGTGACGGCCATTGAGGTGTTGAGTCCCGTCAACAAGCACTCCGGTGAAAAAGGACGGGACTTGTACCTTCGCAAACAGGCGGAACTGCTGGATTCACAATGCCATCTCGTAGAAATTGACCTGCTGCGTGGCGGCACGCATACCACGGCGGTGCCGGAAGACTGGCTGAGGCGAAAGGTGCCGAGTTTTACCTACCATGTTTGTTCCCATCGTTTTGACCGCTTTGAGGACTTCTCGATTTATCCGATTCAGTTGACAGATCCACTGCCAACGATCGGCGTTCCTCTGTTGCCGGGCGACGGTGAAGTACCGGTGAGTTTGCAGCAAGTCTTTGAACGGACGTATGCTTCGGGTCCATATCATCGCGAGATAGATTATTCCGAAGAAGTCCCGCCTCCAGGACTGACGACAGAGCAAATTCAATGGGTGCATGAGAGAGTGGCGGCACGGGCTGCAAGCAGCGCGTAGGACGTAAATCGCGGGGTGGCGGTGGAATTTGATGATCGTCTTTGAGCAATGGCAGGCTGGTCGCAAGTCGCGACGAGTCGCGAAGTCCTTTCCGGCAGAAACGACCTTCTTAAATCCACAGTCGGTATTTGACGGGAACATTCATTGTCACGGAAGGTGTTAATCTGTGTCGATTGGTTTGATCCTGGGACCCGGGCCGGGGGACCGATCCGAAGTTGTGTGAATCTGATCAGGCTGCTGCATCACGATGTGAAAATCTCAGTCCTGACTGGTGATCGCGATCTCGGGGCAGAAG
>CAZFDW010000297.1:0-8371 GCA_964517865.1 uncultured Chitinophaga sp. | reverse complement strand
CAATTGTGTTTGAATGCGAACAGTACGATAACCCAGGCAAGGACAAGGAGTCGAACTGGCTGCCGGCACCGAAAGGCCCCTGCGTCTGTTACATGCGGCTCTACGGACCGACCGAACCGGCTATCACGAAGACCTGGAAACCCGGCGACCTTGTTAGGATCAAGTGACGGTTTGCGATGCGAGAATCGATCCCGCAGAGTGTGCCAGCATTCGACCTATGTCTCTATATACAATGAAACTGGAAAGACAGTATACGGAGCGGCTCGGCGATTTGAACTTCTTCGACGGGTTGCCGTCCGAGGAGACGGCCAACAAGGTTTACGACTATCTCGATGGTGCGCGTGGCGTGTGGCTTGCGGCATTCAATCGACACGAGCGCATCAAACGACTGCTTCCAGCGTCTTTGCCACAGTCGCAGCCACGTTCAACGACGAACGCATTCCATCGTCGGACATTTATTTTCCTTTTGATTCTTATTCATATCTCAGCGCGTCGATGGGGTCGAGGCGACTGGCGCGCCAGGCGGGGTAGAGTCCGAAGACGAGACCGACAACGGCGGCGAAGACCATGGCGACGATGCCAGCGGGAATTGAGACGACGACCGGCCAGTCAGCTCCGCTGCTGATCGAATTAATGAGCTTTGTAATGCCGACGGACGCACTGATTCCAACGGCCAGACCGATGGCGCCGCCGAAGCAGCTCAGCACCACAGATTCAATCAGAAACTGAACCATGATGTCACGACCTCGCGCGCCGACGGCCATGCGGATACCGATTTCCCGCGTGCGTTCTGTCACTGAGACCAGCATGATGTTCATGATGCCCACTCCACCGACGAGCAACGAAATCCCGGCAATCGATGCCAGAAGCGCCGTCATGATGCCGGTAATTTTGCCGAACAGTTCAGACAGCTGAGCGCTCGTGACGACTTCGAAATCCGGTTTCTGTCCGACTGCGATACCGTGTCGATCCATCAACAATTGCTGAATCTCCGCCTTGGCCGTGTCGATCAGATCCGGTGAACGGGCTCCGACAAGGATCGCACTGACATTGCTGAAGGATGATCCCTGTAAGCGTTTGAGGACGGTCGAGTACGGCATCAGCATCACGTTGTCCTGATCATCCCCCGTCAGCGAAGCGCCCTTCTTCCCAAGCACACCAACCACGATAAACGGGATATTGCCGATCCGCAGTTGCTGACCGATCGGGTTGTCTGCGGGAAACAGCTCACGCACGACAGTGTGCCCGATGACACACACGCAATTGCCCGCTCGTTCATCGCGCTCCGTGAAGAAACCGCCAGCTTCGATGTCCCATGTGCGCACCAGAAGATAATCAACACCGACGCCCCACATTTCTTTAGGCTGCATATTCGTATTGCCACGCACGACGGGTTTCATTCCGAACACAAGTGGCGAAAACGCCAGCACGGAAGGGCATTCACGCCCGATGGCCTGCGCGTCTTCCTCTGTCAGCGAAGGCAGCCCTCCGGTCTGGACGCCGCGGCGCTTTTCAAACGATGGCTGTACCACGATGAAGTTGGTTCCGATCGACTGCAACTGATCCTGCAGCAGTTGTCCGGCACTGGTGCCGACTGAGACCATCGTTGTGACGGCGGAAATTCCGATCACAATGCCCAGCACCGTGAGCGACGCACGCATCTTGTTTCGCAGGAGAGCTCGGACGGCTACGGCGATCGTCAGCAGAAAACTCATGGAGCCCCCGGAGGTTTGACGCCCACAATCAGCTCGTCACCGGGCTTCAGGTCACCCGTCACGACATGTGTAAACTGGTAGTCACTGTCACCGATTTCGATTTTGATCGCTCGTAGCTTGCCGGTAAGGATCTTTGATGGATCTGTCGTTAAAGCTGGCGATGGCGTTGCTACGGTTTCGGATGTTTTTTCGTCGGCAGCACTTGAGCGATCGGCAAGTGTTTCCTGAATCCAGACAATCCGCTTGCTGGACGCAATTGTCGCCATGGCCACGTCTTCCACCGGCGGCGTTTCCGAGGTGGTTGCCGAATCTTCCGACGGCTCAGGGGCGAGATTCAGTTCCAGCAGTTTCTGGTCTTTGTCACGGACCAGCGTCTTTTCGGGAAAATATCTCAGAGCTGCATTGGGGACTTTCAGGATATCTTTAAGCAAACTGATCTGAAATGTCAGGTTCGCTGTCATCCCGGGCAGTAGTTTCAGATCGGGATTCGGGGTTGAGACGATCACGGGATATGTGACCACGTTTTGAGTGGTCGTAAAACTCAGTCGGATCTGTTGAATTTTCGCCTCCGTAAATACTTTTTCCGGATAAGCATCGACAGAAAAATAGACCGGCTGGCCTGAATCCTTTGCATCGCGAATCAGGCCCATGTCAGCTTCGTCAATCAAGGCACGAATGAGCATCTCTTCCCGCATGCGTGGGGCAATCACGAACAATACCGGTGCCGTAAACTGCGATGCGAGAGTTTCCCCCTGGTCGATCTTGCGTTCGATCACGGTTCCATCAACAGGAGACACGATCTTTGTGTAGCCAAGATTGGCATTGGAATTATTCAGATTGGCCTGGGCCTGCTTGACGGAGGCATCAGCAATGATCAACTGGGCTTCCAGCGACATGCGCGCAAAGCGAAACTGATCCAGTTCAGCCTGAGAAATAAAGTCTTCGTTCTCCGCTTTGAGCGCGGCGGACCGTGTTTCATCGTTACGTGCACGCTGCAACTCTGCCTTCACCCGCGCGACATCGCCATTACGGGCTGCCACTGCAGCTTCGTCGCGTTGTACGGAAGCCTCATAAATCTGAGGGTCGATCTTTGCCAGCACCTGATTGGCTTTGACTTCATCATTGTGGTCCGCGAGCAGTTCCAGGATCGGCCCGGAAACGAAACTGCCGACTTTCACAGACAGCGTTGGTTCCAGTTGACCGGCGGCATTGACGGTGATTCGCAGGTCGCCCTGTTCAGCGCTGGCTACGCGAAATCGGGGCTTGTTGCGTTCGGCCAGCCATGCCAGACCTGCGACAGTTCCAAAATAGCCCAGCGCTCCGAGCACTGCGAGAATGATTGCAACTTTGATGAGAGTTCGCATGAAAACAAAGAGCCTAAACTTGTGTGCGCTGGAGTGCCGACTGTATTCCCGCGACTATCGCGCACTGAATTCGGGAATCCTTAATTCGACTGGCACCGAAACCTGCGGCAACGCAGGTGACAGTGATCGGCTGCCGAGTGGCACAACGACGGTGCCCATTTCTTCGAGCGGCGTTGGAGGCAGTTCTCTCGCCAGCACCGTTTCGATAAAGAACTGCAGCAGATCCCGGATCTGTTCGTCGTCCACGACGGCGACCAATGCCTCGGCCTTCTCCCGAGACCGCTCAACAAAGAACTCGGCCTTCTCGAAAACGTCACACACGCGGAAAATCTCTCGCAACCGGGCGATCCGCCTGTGATTCAACGCCCCATCTGACGTCTCGGCGAGGATTTCCTTCAGCTCGATCTTTTGCTGCTCATTCGCATCCTTCAGTGCCAAAGCAAGCAGCACGGTCGGACGCAGTGCGAGGGCATCCTGACCGGCCACCAGTTTGTTGTCCGTATCGCCCGTCCAGTCTTTCAGATCGTTCAAAACCTGAAACGCGACTCCCACATGACGACAGAACTGCGCCACAAGGTCCGTCTGTGCCAGCGGATGATTGGCCATTCGCAAGCCCGCGTACAGAGCCGCTTCAAACGCAGGCGATGTCTTCAGCGAATAGATCTGCAATGCATCCAGCGGAGTCAGGTTCCAGTCCGGTGACTTCTGAAACGCCATTTCCGCGCCCTGACCGTCGCACAGCCGTATGTGAGCAGTGGACATGCTATTGAGCACATCGATCGCAATCTCAGGACTTAAATCCCGAGCCGCATGGATCAACCGATAACCCAGCCCGATCAGATAGTCACCGATGTTGATCGCATGACTGGCCCCGTGCTGACGATGCAAAGTTTCGCGGCCATATCGATACTGATCGTCGTCCTGAATATCATCATGCACCAGCGACGCTTTGTGAAATGCTTCAATCGCCATCGCGACTCGCGCGACACCATCAGGAATCTCCGGCGTTTCGTCGCCGATGTTCAACGAGATCCTGCCCGACGCAGCATGCCAGGTTGCCAACGTAATAAACGGGCGAAAGCGCTTACCGCCTTTGCTGAGCCAGTCGTAAGCGACGTTCTCGGTGAACGCGACGGGCGACTCGCGTCGCGATTCGTCCTTCGTGCGGATGCGTGGCAGGAGGCGATCGAAGTCAGACTCGAACATCTTCGCGGAGGCGCGCATGAGCGGCACATAGCTCGTCGTCGGTTTTTCCGGCATGGGTTCGTACTTGTCGAGCACATCCCAGACCCAGATATCGTCGAGCGTCGTATTCAGACAATCGCCGGAATGTAGCGGCACGGCGTACGAAGGCACGCCTGCGATCAGGACCTTGTCGATGGCTTTTTCGAGTACGTTCAGACAGGCAACACCAAGAATTCCGTCGATGTAGCCGGAGACGATGATCTTCAGAACCACCGGCGAGCCTTCCGCCACAAGCACCTTGTAGCCCAGTTGTTCGGCGCGGACTTTATAGTCGGCAATCGAGCATGCTCCGCAGCGTTCGCAGTCCAGACCAAACTGTGTGTATTCGGCCGGGCAACCTGCGGCGTGTTTCAGGCAATGAGGCAACAACAGCATGCGGCGATTGAATGGAATCGCAAGGAACTGCTGCTTCCAGAAAAAGTTGCCGACCATCACCATCGAAAAGCCAAGGAATTTTTCCGGCAGTCCCATCTGGTCCAGCAACACGCGACCATGGTGTTCCAGTTCATTACGCGTAAACGCACGGCAACGGTCCAGGTTTCGAGCGTATTCCTCCGCAGCCACTTTGACCTTCTCACGCAGTTCCAGTGTTTCCGGCACGGCTTTCAGGTGCGTCGTGCTGCGGCGCTTCCCCTTTTTCCGCACCGGAGTCGGATCGCCATCCTCGTCACTGATTTGAGTTTCCTGGGGGAACTCCGGACGCATCGCGTCATCTTCAAATTCAAGAATGTCTTTTTCAACAGGAGCAATCGACACTGGTCTGGTCTCCACAGGGAGCGATATTCGGTGGGTAGTCGGTGTTGGCTGGATTCAATGAATTCGCGTTAGCGATTTAACACCGCCGCCGCCAATTGGATTGGGTGAAGATTTGGAAAACACCAAAGTCGGGCACAATAAAGGCAAATTGGAGCCGGACAATATACCGTTCATTTATTCACACCTACTGCCGGCGACGAAACTTTGCAACCCGCGACGAGCCGCTCAGCCTCCGTCCTCGTTTTGGCGGCCAATAAACCAACGCGCGCCCTTTTGGCCGCAATCCGAGGATTCTTCGCCATGATACCCATCTCGTGGACGACTCGCGACGTTCGGTACAGAGGATTCTCGTCGTCTTCGTTGAATTGATGATTAAGAACCCCTAAAAAAACCTCCGTGTCCGGGTTGTGTCGAGAGTGGTCGAGATGCAAGGAAGAACGACGAGGCGACAAATGTCGTCGAGGAGTGATGACGCCGCAGATCGGCCGCTATCGACGCAACCCCTATGGAAGCTTGCGGTTACGATTCAGGCTGCGTCGTTCGTCATCGACTGGGTGGCCCGTCTCTTCCTCTTTTCTTGCCTGAATCGCAACCCCAAACGTCGCGGCTCACGCAGGTTTTATTAGATTCAACGACGGTCATTCGGTGCAAATTCGATCAGTTATAAATTGTCGGAGCGATGTCATGCAATCAATCATGGCGGGATCGGCATGATGATGAAGCTGGCACAAAATACCGGACTCGTCGATGAGATTGACCGACATCGCTCGGAAGCCGGGCCGGGCAAGTTTCTTCGCTGCCACAACGGCAGGAGTGTCGGAGGTGTGAAAACGCGAAAAGCTCCCGGTTTATGACAGACCGCGAGCATTGACAAACGTGGCAGCAAAGTAAACAGTCTGAAATTACGAGAAACCTGGGTCTACATGTCTCTCGGCGCGAATCCTTTCGCTCAGGCGGGAGTTTCACCATTTCCAGGCGGAGAATTTCCGACCGGCAGCGAATTTACGGTCAGCAAGTCGTTCCATTTGCCAAACATCAGTCCGCCGAATCTACTTTTTCAAAGCAGGTTTTACTATGCATCTCCCTTCGAGCCATACTCAGGGACGTTTTGCCGGTTTTTGTGGACGAATTCTGTGGTCGCTGTCGCTCGCGATCGCAGGGATTTGTTTTGCTCCGACGGTCCATGGTCAAACAGAATCCGACGAGAAAAAGGAAGAGAAAGGGTTCACGCTGATCGAAGAGGGGACTCGTCCGCTCGCGACAGTCACGTTTGCCAGTGCAGACCGTTTTGTCGAAGAAGTCCGCTATATCTTTGACGCAGCGGGGACGCCTGATGCCTTTAAGGTTGTAGAAGATTTGCTGTCCGGATCGTTGAACGATCTGGAAGGTTTCAATCGTGAAAAGCCGTTTGGGGTGATGGTCTATCTGCCGGTAGCATTTCCACCGCTTCCGGAATTCATTGCTTTCGTGCCAGTCGATTCTGTAGAAGCCGCTACAAAGCTGGTCGAGAAAGCTCCGGTCGTGATCAGCAAGACCAGTGAGGAAGGCCGATATGAGGTCATTGGTCCAAACCGCACGTACCCAATTCTGCTCCGGGACGGCTACGCATTCATGCCGTTGGGCAATGACCCACCCGAAGAGGCACTGGACCGAAAACTTCCAAATCCGGCTCAACTGCTGGCCAGCCAGGCACAGCAATTCGATGTGTCCGTGAGTCTGGATGTCGAGTCGCTGCCAGTCGCGACACGTACGTTGCTGATGAGCGTCATCACGTCGGGAATTTCAACACAGTTGCAACAGCGCGACGGTGAACCCGAAGGAGCATATCGCATCCGAAAGACCGAAGGTGCACGCATCCTCGACGCATTGAATACATTCATCATGGATTGTCAGAAGATTACGATTGGTGTGGATGTTGTGCAGGAAGAACATGCCGTGAACATCGATTTTGTGATCGATGCGCTGGAAGGCACCAAATTGCTCAAGGAAATCCTGCAGTCTACAGAACGGCCAAGCTACTTCATTCCGCTCCTGGACGAAAACGCGGCTGTATCGCTTTCCATGTCATCCATGATGGCCGACCGCGACAAAGCAGCCTACATTGAAATGATGGACGGCATCCGCATGGAAGTCACGCGACTCATTGAAGAGAACAAACTTGGTGCCACGCCGGATGAAAACAGTCCGATTGGAAAGGGTCTCTCCGCGATTCAGAAGAGTCTGGAAGTCGGACATGTCGATGTGTTCGCTCAGTTTTATCGGGATTCCTCCGGCAAGCTGGCGATTGTGGGAGCATCCCGCGTCGAAGAAGGTGATGCCATGGGTGCTGGTCTGCTGGATGCGATGACACGTTTGAAAGACGTTGATCAAATCAAGCAGGCGGGGACGCTGCAAATCGGATCGGGTGAGCATCAGGGAATTACGTTTCATCGGTTGACGTTTGCACAACAGCCAGCGGAAGCCGTTGAAGTCTTTGGCAAGGACGTTGGCTTGACCGTCGGTGTCGGCGCTCGTTCGGTGTGGGCAGTCCTGGGCGGTGAAGAGTCTTACAACACGCTCAAAGGCGTGATGGATCAGCTGGAAGAGTCCAATCAGTCGCCCCAGGAATTCCGCACGCCGCCAAATTTCCGCATCATCGTGAACGTCAATCAACTGGTTGAAATGGCCACGATCGCCGATACAGCCGGCAAAAAAGCTCGCGAGGCGAAAGAACAGGCAGCAGGCGCCGAGGCTACGACAAAATTAACCGATATTCCAACACCAGCTGCACCGGCCGATGCCGCCCCACGAGCCGGTGCCGGAGGTGGCAGCGGCGATGACGCGCGTGCCGCACGGCGAGCTGCTCAGGCACGTCGACGTGAACGCGGGGGCGAGATTTTCCGCGAAACTCTGGCCGAAGGCGACGACCGGATCGAGATGGATTCACGCCTGACCGAAACCGGAGCCCGAGTCCGCATCCGTCTTGAAGAAGGCTTCGTCAAGATCTTCGGACGCCTGTGGGCCATTGGTCTGATGCCAGAGGAACAGGTTGAAGAGAAAAGCAACTGAGTCAAGTGTTGAGTGCGATGTCCGAATGATCGAATGTAGAATGGACATTCATGTCCGTCGCATGGCCATTAAACACAGTCGAAGCGAAAGTTATACCTCACACGGTGGGTATTGACTCGTTTAACCGCGTGCCCAGCGGGCCGCGATTGTTCTATTTGAAATTTCGTATTTGAGATTTGAGATTTGAGATTTGAAATACAAAGCGCGGGGCGTTGCCCACGCGGTTAAACGATTGTGCCATCC
>CAZFDW010000296.1:7049-8373 GCA_964517865.1 uncultured Chitinophaga sp. | reverse complement strand
TTCGGATTTCGGATTTCGGATTTCGGATTTCGGATTTGCGGCTTCGCCGCGCTAGGCATACAGTTCCTCAAGCAGTCGACCGTCGTCCAGAATCTCAACCGGGCGACCGTCCGGCGTGCGGAGTTGTTTACGCGGATCGATCCCCAGCGAATCCAGGACGGTAAACGCGACATCGGCAGGATGAATCGGATTCTCCGTAACCTGCCCGCCGTCTTTGTCTGTGGCACCAATCACACGGCCCGGGACAACGCCGGCCCCGGCGAACAGCAGCGAAGCGGCAGGAGCCCAGTGATCGCGGCCGACATCCTTGTTGATCTTCGGAGTCCGACCGAATTCGCCCATGGCCAGGACCAGCGTGTCGTGCAATAAGCCGCGTCCATGCATGTCGTCGATCAAGGCAGAAAAGCCCCGATCAAAATCCGGCAGCATACGGTCCAGTCCATCCCAGATCTTTGCATGATGATCCCAGCCGCCGCTGTTGACGGTTACAAACGTGACACCTCGTTCGACGAGCCTCCGCGCGAGCAGACAGCTTTGACCAAACGTCGTGCGGCCGTAGCGATTACGCAGCTTCTCGTCTTCCTTGTCAATCGCAAACGCATCTCGTGCTTCGCCGGACAGGACCATTTCTGTCGCCCGCTGCTGGAACTGGTCGAAGGCCTTGATCTGATCATTCCCTTCGACCCGTTCCGCCAGGCCGTCCACTGTCTTCAACAGGGATTGTCGTCGCTGGGCTCGAAGTTCCGTCAATGGTTCTGCCTGCGACACATCTCGCACGCGGTAGCCTTCCTGATTCGGGTCGCCGACTTTGAACGATTCATAGCGGCCGCCAAGAAATGCACTTTTGCCAAGCTCCCAGGTGAAGGACGGGTTCCGCGGGATGGCCGCATAGGGCGGCAGCGTGCCGGGGAATCCGCTTTCGTGAGCTGCGACAGCTCCCATCGCCGGCCAGTCGCCGAACGCAGAACCAAATCGTCCCGACATCACCCAGTTCGTCGCTGTTTCGTGGTGGTCATTGTTATGGCTGCCGCTGCGCACCAGACAAACCTTGTCCATTGTCTGAGCCATCATCGGAAGCAGTTGGCCGACTGCTAAACCGGTGACATTGGTGGAGATTGTGTGATACTTGCCGCGGATTTCTTCACTCGCATCCGGCTTCGGATCGAAGCTGTCGTGATGCGACAGGCCACCACCCAGATAGACCAGAATCACGGACTTTGCACGGTGGCTGCGCGGCTCGGCAGCTTGAGCCTGCGAACGCAGTAACGTCGGCAGGCTCAAGCCCATTGCGGACAAACCACCAACCCGCAGGAAGTTGCGACGA
>CAZFDW010000296.1:0-6949 GCA_964517865.1 uncultured Chitinophaga sp. | reverse complement strand
TTCAACGATTAAACGTGAACTCCTTGGAATTTAACAGAGCCCAGAAAACGTCGAGCAACACTTCCTGCCGATCACCAGACTTTAACAATTCGATCACAGACGCGCGCTGTTCGTCGCGCGGCAGACGACCGATCGTGCTCAGGAACAGCCAGTCGATCACCGCGTTGTCATCAGACTGGGCAGCACTGATTTTCGCAAGTTCTCCCTCAGGCGATTTCATCTTGCGATACAGCTCATCGCTGTTCTGCAGGTGCAGCAACTGCGGCAGTGTGACATCTGCTTTCCGTTCGCAGGCACAGGCCGTCGTGCGCTCAGATCTGCCGAACAACGCCAGAAAATACGAATCGACGCCGGGGTCCGGCACCTGAATCGCCCGAACTCCCAACGGATACCCGGCAAACTGTTCCGGCACTCCCGTGGCCTGGCAGATCGCATCAAGCAACACTTCGGCGGGCAGCCGACGGGCATAGTAGTGCGAATAGAATTGGGTGTCGCGGAAATTGGACTCGTGCGAATCGGCAGCCAGTTGGTACGTGCGTGAGTTCATGATCAATCTCATGACGTGGCGCAAATCGTAGCCGCTCGAGACGAACTCCTGATTCAGCGTATTCCACAGCGGTCGATTCGACGGCGGATTCGTCGCTCGCAAATCATCCACCGGCTCGACCAGACCGACGCTCAGAAAATGTTTCCAAAGCCGGTTCACCATGGCTCCTGAGAATTGTTCATTGCTTGGATTCGTGAGCCAGTTGGCCAAAGTCTGCCGTGGGTCGTCACCCGGCGGAATGGCGTTCCGGGATCGATCCAGCGGCTGCGGGGCGAGTCGTTGTCCGGTACGCGGTTGTGACACGTCAACGGCACTCTTCCGAGTTTCGTCGATCTGCCTCTCCAGATCGGAGATGCGTTTCTCTGCCTCAGCAACTTTCTGGACATCCCCACTCTGCTGCTGCAGAGTTTGAAGTTCGACACGCTTGTTCTGCAATTCCCGCTGCAGATTGAGCAAGTGCCTGGTGCCAACGACCAGTTGAGTGCCGCCGTCTTCCGGCTTCTGCCGATCCAGGGTCACTCGGGAAAAGAAACTGACGAAGTGGTAGTAATCGTCCTGAGTGTATTTCTCCAGCGGGTGGTTATGACAGCGGGCACATCCAATCCGCGTGCCGAGGAATGCCTGGGCCACCGAATCGGCGACTTCGGACTGATCCGCGTCTTTCTCACCGACTGTCACAATGTAGAAGCCGACCGCAGGCTCCTGATCGCACGACCCTTTCGCCATCAGGACTGACGTTGCGATGTCGCGCCAACTTGCGCCAGCAGCAAGCTGGCTGCGCAGCCACTGGTGCATCGCCCGCACGCCCTTCGCGCCGCGGACATCGTGATCGCGTTCTTTGCGATTCTGCAGGACATCGCCCAGTTGCAGAGCCCAGAAATCCACGAACTCAGGTCGTTCGAACAGCTGGTCAATCAACCGCGTCCGTTTGTTTGAATTCGTGTCAGCCAGAAAGTTCCGAACTTCGGCAGCCGTCGGCAGCGTGCCGATCGCATCCAGCGACGCGCGACGCATAAACGTTGCGTCATCACACAGTGGTGATGGTTCAATCCGCAACGCCGCCAGCTTATTGAACACGTGCTCGTCGATAATATTGTTTCGTTCAGCATAAGATTGTGGATCAACCGGTTCCGCATACGGCGTTGTCACTGTCGCAACCTCAACCTGATCCTTGAACGAAGCTCGAACAACAGATTCCCCGTTTCGGAGAGCTTTCATCAGCCCCGGCGGTGCCACGTCGAGGACACCTGGGTCGCTCGACGCAAACTGTGTCAGCCAGGTGACATCTCTGCGCTGGCCGTCTGAGTAAACTGCCGTTACCGTCAGTGGATTTGATTCACCCGTGGTCAGCGTGGAGCTTGAGGGTGAGACTTCAATCCGCTGCAACGATGCTTCATCCGTTCGCGGGCCGGGTGCCCCTGCCGCGATCCAGTCGGTCAGGATTTGTGCGGCCTTTCCGCCGGGTTCCAGTCTCTGACCACCGCCATGCGGAATCAGGTTGGCCGCTTTGCGTACCAACAGGCTCTCTTCCGGCGATGCCGCATTAATCCGTCGCCCCAGCGCTTCGCGTGTGATCGTCGCATGATCCAGTTCCGGAGCGTACCCGCGGAGCGACAATCGAAAGCCATTTTGCCCCGCCAGTTTTCCATGACATCCACCAGCATTGCAGCCGAAGCGCGTCAACACTGGAACAACATCGTTGTTAAACGACACTGGTTCCGCAGCGTCCGCAGGTGTCAGCATGCCGATGCAGGCGAGACTCAGTAACACGGCGATCTGACTCAGACTCGACATACATTCTTGCCCGCGTATTCTTATGGCCGGTATTTCGTGACGCTAAATGCGATTCAATAGCTCGCTCTTTTTGGCGGCGAATTCTTCTTTGGTAATGTAACCCTTTTCCATCAACCCGCCGAGACGTTCGAGCGTGGCAATGATGTCTTCACCGCTTTTCTGATTCAATGGCAGTTCCGCCGCTGCGCGGGACGATGTCGGTTGAACATCAAAAGAGGCTTGAACTGCTGGCGGCGAATCCCTGACGGGCGTCGGAGCGGCTGAGGACTGAATCGGTGCGGGCGGGACCATCACTCCGTCACGCGAGACCACTGGCAGCGTTGACAGGTTGACGGTTCCGTATTGGCTGGTGAACGTGATCGACTGCCCGCCGCCTTGTTGTTGACCGAAACCGCCAATCTGGTGATCCAGCGTGTCGTATACCCACGGTTGGCCACCGGTCGTCACTGCCAATCGGTGATTGTTGGCAAAGTATGCGTAACGGACCGTATTCTGCGAACCGATCGCGCTGGGTGTTCCCAGTTCTCGAGGCCACCAGTTTGCCGACGGGTCGGGAACAAACAGACTGTTGCCAGACCCGATCTGACCGGCTGCCTGCGACTGGGCATGCATTCCGTTCTGACTCTGCGATTGGAACGATCCACTGAACGGAGTTGTCTGATGATTGGCCAGCGCATTCGAGATGTCGCTGCACAGATTATTGACAAGGCATTTGAGTTGATTATTGAACAGGTCGCTGACCATCGTCATACCACCGCTCATCCACTGTCCTGAACCGCCGAATTCGGGATGGCTGAACTGAGCCATTGACCCGTTGCCGTTCTGTACGGCGATCAACATGTGGGTGACAGCGTCAGTCGAAACGCCGTGTCGCTGGGAAAGGTTTTGAACAAGCTGAAGACCTGACGGGGAGAGATTGGCCACGATGAAAGGTTGTCCTGAGATTCGTCAAAGAAGATCGATTTTGCCGTGTCAGGCTGATTTGCCCACAGCAGCGAATTATCCGGCTGCCATTCGCCTGAAAGAAGCGGCATCACAACGCATTCCCAAAGTTCCTGCAACAATCATTGTTTGGGGCGAACTTAATCGGTGCGTCACACTCATTCCACGTTCCAATTCGTCCACCTTCAGTGGCCCCCGGCAAAAGGTTCGTTGCTGTGCATCACGGCCGATTCCGGCGGGGTGGCCCAGCTTCGGAGAAGCTGGGTGCCGAAGGCACAAGAAACTCCGAGTTGACCTTCGAACGGAATCGACGTCAATTCCTGATTCGATGTATGTCCTGAGTTTCTTGTGCTGCGCACCCAGCTTGAAGCAAGCTGGGCCACCCCGTGATTCCGGCGATGCCACTCCTCGGCAATTCCTGCAACGATTGGCCGACGAATTCGACTGAGACGGTTGGTGTCGCACCAGGCGGACGATACGTCGCCCGTCGCGGAGCGACAATGAAATGCTGCGGACGCTGGATGTGCAGATGAATTGCCGTAGCAAACATGCGCCGTTACAGTCTCCGGCGTTGTCAGTGGCTTGGTGTGCGTCGGGAGAAACACATGGTTCAAGCGTACGCACCGTTACCATCTGGTCCGAAGACGCCGGCCGCCTGGCAGCTCATCCGCTATTCTTACTCGCCATTGCCGTACCTCGAAGCGTGTGCCCGCCGCTATGGCGACCCGTTTACGTTCCGTTGGGCGGGTTATGGCACGTTCGTGATGCTGGCTTCTCCGGAGTCGGTGCAGGACGTGTTTCGCGGCGATCCGCACACGCTGCATTCCGGGGAGGGCAACGAATTCCTCACGGCCACGGTAGGCCAGAACTCGGTACTCGTCCTGGACGACGAACGGCACGAGCGGCAGCGGCGCGTCCTGTTGCCGCCGCTGAAAGGTGAGCGAATGCGTTCCTTCTTCGATGCGATGCAGGCCGCCACCATGGAAGCGGTGCAGGCATGGCCCGTCGGCGGGACGCTGGGCATGGTCGAGCCGATGCAACAGATCACGTTGCGTGTGATGCTCCAGGTGGTGCTCGGGCTGGAGTCCCGTGCAGAGCTTGCCGATTTCGCTGGAAAAGTACAGCGTGTCCTGGAACTCGCTCGCGGTCGGCACGGGTTAATCCTCGTGAAAATTCTTCCCATCGAGCTACTTCAGAGGACGCAGTGGCTGCCGTTCTATCGACGAATGCACGACCTGGATCAGGCTCTGGTGGCCTTCATCGAAAACCGCCGCAAGGAGCCTGCCGCGGAACGTGGCAAAAACATCCTGGCTGAACTCTTGAAGGCTTCCCACGAAGACGGCCAGCCGCTCAGCAACCAGGAGATACGAGATGCCCTGGTAACCATAATCTTTGCCGGCCACGACACGACCTCTGTGGCCCTGGCCTGGACGCTGGAACAGATCGTGCCCCATGCGGACGTGGTTGCTCGAATCACAGACGAGCTGCAGCGAAAGACCGGAGGAGCTCCGCCACATGCCGACCAACTGGACCAACTGGAGTACCTCGACGCCGCGATTCGTGAGAGCCTGCGAGTTCGCACCATTCTGCCATTTGTCGTTCGGCTCACCAAAGAGTCGTTCACGACCGGTGGGCGTGTGTATCCGCCTGGCATCGTGCTGTGCCCGTGCAGTCACCTCGTCCATCGCCGGGAAGACATTTATCCGGAGCCCGAGAAGTTCCGTCCGGACCGGTTCATCGAGCGGCACTACGCGGCCCACGAGTGGTTTCCATTCGGCGGTGGCAATCGAATGTGTCTGGGCATGGCCTTCGCCTTGTACGAGATGAAAGTTGTCCTGAGTACGTTGCTGGCCACGGTCCGCCTGGCTCGTCCCACCGGCAGTCGCTCTTTGCCGGTTCGCCGTGGCATCGCGCTCGCGCCTGATGACGGGGCGCGGATGGTTGTCATGGAGAAGAAGCGGACCTGACGCAGCGTGCGGCATCGCCGCCTGAGGGACATCCGATGGAATGCGTTCGGCGATAGAGTTGCCACGGCGACGCCAAAGTGATTACATCGCAGCACACCACGACATCCGTCTTGCAAAATCCTGCTGGAAATCCAGACGCCACTGGCTGACAGTCGTGCGCGGGTCAAAGCCTTCACGAGCCGGCAGATCACGGTACCAGCTATCAGACTGCTTTTCGAACTGGCCTCCCCAGCCGGGTTTTGTGGGATCGGTAGGATCATTGCCACCGGTCGGCAGGAAGAAGAACCACGACGGCGTATCACCCTCTTTCAGGCAGCCATGAGGATTGGGTTCAGTCCACGTCTGAACCGGGTAGAGTTCCCCGAGGGCACCCTTGCTTCGCACGTTGGCATCGATCCACGCTCGACTCGTCAGTGATTCATCACCGGTGAGATACATCCCGCGATACGTGCCTTCTCGCTTGTCTCGTCCCGGAGGTTTCGTCGCAAGAATGTAATGCATGTTCGAAAATTCCTGCCGCATCCATTCGGCAATGTCGTCCTGGTCATTGATATCATAGACCCGGAATCGCTGCACAAAGTTGCGCAGTCCCTCGGACCCGCGGTCTTTCTTCACGCGCCAAAGCGCCTGTGCGAAATCCGTCTGACCGCCCCAGATGGAAATGTTGAGCGGATGCTCCGGAGTGCCTGCATCAATGCGTTCAATCAGGGAGCGTGAAGCCTCTGTGTCGTGCCCCTCGCCGATGTAGTCTCTGCCTCGCAGCCGATTGCCGGATCTCACGCGCCCCAGCAACTCGTCTGCTGTGGGCCATCCTGCGGCATGACGCTGCAGATTGGGCAATACGAGGCCGTAAACGTTCACCAGTTCGCGAATAAGATCCGGTCGAGTGACCGCATTTTTGAGTTCCCCCCGCGTTCCGGAGGCACTGGCAATCAGCAACTCCAGTTCAAATTCGTTGGAATAAACGAGAAGGCGAATCAGCGACTGCTGGTCGTCCGGGTCGCCTCCGATATCTGTCAGGACAGCAAGTCGGGGACGATCGGCTTTGGCAACAGACCACTGGCCTGCCATCAGCAAAGCCATAATGACCAGGCTGAAGTTCATGAGTCTGGTTCCGGATTTCAGCTCAAAACGGCTTGACGGATTTTTCATGCTCGGAGATTCCAGCGATGTGGTCACTATTGCATTGTCAAGCCAACGAATCAGAGTTGAACGTGTAGGCCGGACCAAGCGGAGCGCCGTTCCGGCACGTCCGCCAATTGCCGGAACTGCGCTTCGCTTGGTCCGGCCTACCACAGAATCAAGTCCTGGCATAGCACTACACGTGCGTCGTAATATTCGCCAGTTGTGCCTGAAAACACGAAGGTTGTGCTGACGTATTCCAATATCATCCGGCGCGGGATATCAGGTCCCAACGCGGCACGGGAATGAGGGTATTGCCGCTGACTGAGGATGTCAAACTGGTCGCACATGCTTTGCGGGGGCGCGAACTATCTGCGATGCCCGCATCGGAGTGCATTTGTCTATGTGGTACTCGATTTGATCGCAGCTCGTATCAGCCGCAGTGCGTCAGCACTCGGTTTTCCACGTAATTCTGAGTGAACCGGACGCTAACGCATACCGGCTGACAGAAGAAATCGAGTGCTATTGAGCATGGTCCCTCCGGTACGTCGTTCTTGTACCGGCAAGCTGACGCATG
>CAZFDW010000295.1:0-8388 GCA_964517865.1 uncultured Chitinophaga sp. | reverse complement strand
GGCTCGTATCTATTTGCATTAATTGTGGATGTCGCAGAAACACTGTCAGGCATGCCTGTGACCTTCCTGAGGCAGCGTCCTTAGATTTCCCCTAACATCCGTTTGGGTGTTCGATTCCTTTTCTTTGCACCTCGTTATGCGGCACGGTTCTTAATTGGTCGTTTGACTTCAGGATCGGAAAAGCTGGATAAAACAAGGCCCTGAAAAGCACGAGTCAGTCGATCGTCCAGTGGCAGATTATCAAGATGATCAATCAGCACACCCTGCTTATCGAGTGACGGATGCGTCAGTATCTCAAAAGAGCCTCCTGCGAGTCGATTGGCTTTTCGGAACTCTTCAAAATTCTCTACGGTACCGAAGTATTCGGTAGTTCGCAGACCGTGAACCGCAAACCAGCGATTGCAGCAGAATTTCGCGATGCGTTTTAGTGATGCGATGGGCAATGCATCCATGTTCCGTGAAATTCGGAGTTGCGAAATTCCAGACTGTTTCAGCACCGGGCAGATCGCAAGAAACACCATCGGTTCATTGTGAACATGTTGATGCGAATCCGCGTGAGTCAAAGGCAAACCCGCATCGCGACATCGCTGGATCTGAGCGGCAACCTCTGCGGACATCATCGCTCGATCAACTTTTGACAGCAGCCGTGAGCGACGTCGACGGAAGTTGCCGGATGCGTCGCACAGTGATGAATTCATCCGAAGTTCAGGCACCAGAGGCTGACCTTCTGTGAGATTCAGATGGATCCCGATCCGATCCTTCAGCTCATTGGAGGCAGCCAAAGCGCAGGCCTCTTCGAATCCCGGCATATTTGCCATAATCGTGGCGCTGGAAATCAGCCCGCGGCGAAAACAACTCACAATCGCGCTGTTGATAACGGTCGAATATCCGAAGTCGTCGGCATTCACGATGATTCTACGTGGCTGACCGCTCATGCAGCTGCTCGCTCATGCTGATAAGTGTTCGCTGTCTGATCATCAACGACGATCACATCCGGGACGACGACATTTTCAGTGAACGTCAGTTTCAGAAGTTGTCGATCCTCCTCCGACGACAGGCACATGAATCCGACTTGTTCAAGGACTTCACGAAGTGGTGCATTGCGTGGGGTGACACATAGCTTTGCCAGCAACTGACGATGTCCCAGATTTTGCTGACGGGCTGCGTACCATTTCAAAAACGTGGCCTCAACCATTTTCTGTGCAACGCGACAGGACAGCACAAAATCGACAAGCTGCGGACCATCATCGGTCAAATCAAAAGCAGCAAAGCCCACAATTCCGTAGCCGCCGAAATCATCGGAAACTTCAAAGCACAGGCACTCGTGATGGTCAGACTGCAGCAGGCGATGGAAATCGTCTGCCAGATAACTGCGGCCTGAAAGATTAAACTGGTTGCTTCGTTGCAGGAGTTCGATACATCGAGCATGATCGAGTAACTGCGGATGCCGGATTTGCAGCGTCATATGGCAGCTTTTCAGAAACTCAGCATAGTCTCCCCGCCACGACTGATGGATTCGCTTGCGTTTGGCTTCCGTCAGATACTTTAGTCGCCGTGCAGTTGATTCATCACTGACGGGGACATCGAACGCATTGTCATTCAGAAGCGCCGAGCCAATCGCCGGATCAAAGACGCGGACCTGCGGCAAGGCATTACTGATTTCATGACGTTCGAACGGTGAATCATCGATCACGGCAAATGTATCAACATTGATGTTGAGTTCGTCCGCGATCTGCTGCAGGCTCTGGCTCTTGGGGCCCCAATGGATCGCTGGGTAAAGAAAATAATCGGCCAGCCCCAACTCTTCGATTTTTGGCCATGCAGATTCATAGTGATTTTTGCTGACAATCGTCTGGAGAATTCCGTGTTCATCCAGCTGCTGAATCAGAGCGATCATTTCCTGATTCGGGGTCACACCCGATGCACCTGCGTCACCGATCACACCGTGCCAGAGCGTGTTGTCGAGATCCCACGCAACACATTTGACCTTACTTGCGGGAGTTGGCTGATTCGGTAATCGAGCCTCTGCTTCGTAATTGCGGCGTCCTCGCGGTATCGATTGGATCCCATCACGAAGACAGACGAAGTCGAGCCAGGTAAAAATCATCCGGACTTCGCGATCATTTTCAATCGAGAGTCTCAGGACGCCAGGCTTTTCATTGGCCAGAGAGATGAGCGCAGCAGCGTCCAGATAGTGTTCGTTCCAGCCAGGTTCGATTGAGAGGCTTGTGCGAAACACGGGCAGATCGGTCACCAATTCGACTTGAATCCGGAACGCTGTGGATTCAGGAGAATAGCACTTGATGAAGAACGCATGCGGTTTCAGACTGCGTCCTGAAAAAAACTTCGATGTGGTTTCCAGCAATTTCCTTCGTGCCACGGTGAATGCACCATTCAGGCGTCGCCTGGGCGACCATCGCTGAATCATTCCAGCCACACAGCTGACGATTGTTTCACTCCGCTCAATCAGAGTCGTCTTTGCACGAATTACCGTAGGGCTCAACATCCCCAGCCGGGATGGCCAGGCAGTCTGCAGTTTGGCCCACCGTCGAAACCGAATGTCTGCACCGTAGGGCAACAGCCCACGAACTTCTCGGTTTGGAAGAATTCCGTAAACGAAGCGGGCACATTTCCTGTCTGGACGTGCTTCGAAGAGTGAGCAGGTCGCATAACACTGCGGCATCGAGCATTCGACGCAATGCTCCTCCCAGCACAGCAGTCCGGCGTGAGTCACATGCGGATCTTCCGGCGGTGCAGGCAGCCGATTCTCTCCCACCTCCGCGCGCCATGCTGCACGATTCCGCCACGTAACCTGAAACACTCCGCACTCCTTCGCGCTTTCAGCAATCGGCTCATTTTTTGCAATATTTGTTCGACAGATCTGGCGTGGAAACAAACCGCTGAATCTGGAGAAAATGCTCGCGAAACGTAATGAAGATTAAAGCCTGATCGAATTCTGATCAAGAAGACTTTCGAACTGTGGCAAATCTCGCCATTAATCCGCAACCTTACAGTCCTTTTCCCCTGAAACCGAATGATTTCCTTGATTCTGCGTAGCGCACTTAATTTGTTGTTGAACCAGAAAAACGTCCTCACCCAACACGGGATCGACCTAACGCATCCTGATCGCAACTTTTCCGTGTCCCTCGGTCGCCGTAATCACTTCGTAATCACGTAGATATGACGAACAGTAGTCCTGAAGCGCTCTGAATTCGTGCAGGGGGCTGTAAAACTCATCAAACATAATTATTGTGCCGGGTGTGATGATGTGGTTTGCATGCGTAAGTAGAAACAGTGTTGAAGAATACAGGTCGGAATCATTGTGAATGACCAGCTGGCGGCCCGGTTGATGTCGTGACAGGTATGTTGAAAGCGTTTCCTGAAACAGGCCTTTCACAAACGACACGCGGGCATCATTAGTCTGAGGGGTCGTTCCGTCCGTGCTGAATGTCCTGCTCTTGAGCGTTCGCGAGAACTCCGTCCAGTCCTCGGGGAGACCTTCAAACGTATCAAAGCCAACAAATCTGGATTCGGGGTTTGGATGGATTCCGGCGAAATACAGAATGCTCTCGCCCTTGTAGACACCAAATTCCAGGAAAACAATTTCTCGTGGGCCAATGATGTCGCGATTGATAAAGTCGTACATCTGTTCGCGTTTGGCGAAGATCGGATGCGTTCCGGTCTGCCGTTTGCGCCATGTCTCAAATGCCGGCTTGTAAGCCAAAAATCTCAAGTGATCCGAATCCGGAAGCACCATCAGCAGCAATCGCCTTGCGAATGCCCGAATAATTTTGAACATTTCTGAGTTGTTCTCCCCAACCACCTGCTTCGGATCAAGGCGTTCATTGACGAGGATGCCTCGAAAAACCGCCTCGTGCCGCAGCGGTCGCATGCATGAGACTTAGGAAATTTTGGCCGTCGAACGCCATTCGTGCTTCCACAACCATTGCCGAATTATGCGGCAAGGATTCGGAGACCTCTCATTTCAATTTGCCTCGGACTCTATCTGTCAATCTAAACTGCAGCGGACTTCTATCGTCCACGCAGACGTTTGAAGCATCGTCTGGTAAAATGCGTGGAGCATTGCCGGAGGGCAGCAGCAACTCTCACTGGAACGAAAAGTCTGGGACAAGACGCGGATTCTGATGTTGTCGTTCGTAAACAAGGAGATCAAAATCGCGGGGTGAATGAGAAGAATCAGTGAGATTCTTCAAGGAAGGGGAGTTGGCAATGTCGTGAAGCATAGAAAAGTTCTCAGCGAGTGTTCGAACGAATTTCGGTCAGGCGACTTTTCGTTCTCGGCCGATGACTCCCGTTCGATCGATCTTTGCCCATTCATGCTCCCGAGTCATCTCATCGCGTTCCATCAGGGTCGCGGCGTTTGTGGAGTACTGCTGAAAAAGAGCCTCGTCTTCCGCAAGTCGAAGCATTTGTTGTGCCAGCTGCTCCGGATTCAAGTCGCCATCGATGAGCAGCCCCAGTTGATGGCCATCGACGATTTGAGGGAATTCGCCTATTCGCGTGGCAATCACCGGCATTCCCAGCGCGAGGTATTCAAAGAATTTTGCGCAATTGGTCCCTACGAGGTTATACCGGGGAGTGCTGCCGAGCAACGCGAGACCACAGCAGCGACGGTTCGTTGCGAATTGCCGAAACTGTTGCGGCGTCACTCCGTTATGCACAGTCACGCCCGGCATTGTCTGCAATCGCCGCATCAGATCCTTGTCACCTTCCCCGAAAATGTGCAGTTCCGAGTTCTGTCTGACAGCTTCAGGAAGAAGCTGAAACGCTTCAGCCGCCGCTCCGACACCTTTTTCCGCAAAAACGCCGCCAATATAAACGAAGCACAGTTTTCCGGAGGCTGTTCGGACTCTCCCTGTTTCGCGCCAGATAGAGGCCGGGTAATTGTGAATCTCCAACACCGCTGGCTGCCAGCGTTCCAGATGCCGTTTCAGCGTCTGCCGATCCATGTGAATGCATGTCACCAGCGTCACCCAAGGCAGACAAAGTCGGTGAATCCAGCGTACAAGCCGGGCATAAATGCGGCGTCGCAGTTTTGAGCCGCCTCCTTCCATTGTATTCATCTCATAGTGGTCGTGTTCATCATACAGCACCGGAACGCGGCGGATGATTCCGATCGCAACAGCCAGCGGCAGCACCGACCAGTGAAAACACAGCACCAACGACAACCGGGCACCCCGGACCTTTCCGATTTCCATTGTCATCCGGCCCGTGCGAGACGGCACGATAGGTTTTTCTGACTTATCCAGACTCCAGGGCCCTCGCGGCAGCGCCCGGATTCTGATGCCCTGACCGCGTCTCTGAATGCCTAAAAAAAACATGGCCATGCGCTTGTTGACCATACGGAAGCCGCTGAAACAAAGAACATAATTGCCGGAAGGCTCTGTCATCGAATTTTTCCTGAAACTGTCTGTACTTCCGCAGGGCGGAACTCTCTTCGACAAGGATAATCCCCGGAGACTGGCGACCTTGACGGCTGTCAGAGGCGAGTTGATGTTGGGGAGAGGAATCTCACCGCCGAATCGGTCACTGGCAGGAATCATAACGCGGTACCAGATAGAAATTGATCATCGCATGACGCCTTTCAGGCCGCGCGCAAGATGCTTTCCAACTACCACATTCGGCGAAGGTTGCCGTGCCCACGCTGATTGTTCCTGGTTTCTCACGACCATCCTTGCCTCATGCACGCAAACAGCGAGAAGCAAAGTGGCTCCCGGATAAGCCAACGGGGTTCCGGTCCAGGAATACGATAAATAGGCAAGAATAGGGAGAGTGGCAAGAAACTCGTTTCGAGTTCCAAAAACTGTCCTTCCACAGAGCCAAAGCAGCAGAATGACAAGGAATGTGAAAATCAGTGCGGTTGGAATACCCGTCTCCAAAGCGATCTGAATAAAGTTATTGTGTGCATGATAGATGTCAATCACGGCAAGCATCTTTCGCGGCTGACCCGGACCAACCCCCAAGAGCGGCCTTCTCGAAATATGATCGAACGCAATGTCCCAGATCAAGGAACGGGGAGCTACCGGTTTAAACCCAACAACTCGGAAACTTACAAGCAGATTATGAATGAGGGGAATCTGGATAATGCTATCCAGCGAAACGAAAATCCCCGCGATTGCCCCCCCCGCCAGAAGGGCCCATCGCTTGTAATTAAACAACACATACAGTGTCAAAATAATTAGCATTCCTCCGATGCCACTGCGAGACATTACCAGAAATACGGCAACGCAGTTCAGCGAAAGCAGAATGACAAGCAGCAGCTTCTCGGTCGATTTTCTCTCATGAATCTGCCTCAGGATGAGAGGAAGAGTCATATTAATCTGCGCGGCCATCAGATTAGCGTTGCCGGATGGATTTGAAATCTGCCACGCCCTGAGTTCTTTCACACCAAAGCCCTGGTAAAGGATCCAGGCTGTTAGCAGAAGGTTGCTGTACATCATCACACGCCGACAGAATGTCGACATACCCGGTGACGCAAATCCGAAGCCCATGAGTGCAACATAACATGACACCACATGAATTGTGCTCGAAAAGGGTGCCACGTTGGCTTCTGACGAAACGAGTGCGATTGCACTCATGGCGAATGCCCCGAACAAAAACGCCGGATACACAATTGCGTTGCGGGAAACTAACGATGTACAGGCAAGCATCACGCAAATAGTGCTGCCGCCAATCGCCGTGAAGTCATGGGACACGGCGGACGTCATTCCGGTGATGATCAGGGCGGCAAACAATGCAGCAATTGTGGTCGACATGGGCGAGTACAGGCAGATGGAGAATTGCAGGTAAAATTACGCGGCTCTCGCGGACTCAACGGGAAACTTGCCGGGACAGGAGAGACCCCATGGACCTGGCTGTTGATGTCCGCCGTTTCCGTAATGCGGTGGGTGTTCAAGCAGGGCATTCATGACGTGAAAATATGGCAGCATCGTGAGGCCCCGAACCTGATAGATTCGCGTGACGACGACCAGGTTCCACAGCACGCGGGAGACAAGGTATGCATATGCTGTCCCTTCAATACCCGCAGCCTTGCCAAACCAATGCACAAGGCAGAACTGAATCGGGATAAATGTGAACAGGATATGAGAATACGTTTTTTCCATTCTCATTGTCTGCATCACTGGAATCGTCGGACCGGTCAAACAGTCCGCCATGACTCCCAGAAGCAGCGGCGGGAACAATCGACACGCTGTCGTGTATTCTTTTCCAAGTAGCGTGATCAGCCACGGAGAGAGCTGCCAGGTGACAAAGCAGATGACAGCCCCAATGAGGAATGTCGCCGTTGCGGCTTTGCGAAGAGCGTGACTTGCCTCGGCAAATTCCCCTCGTTCATAGTGCCGGGCACAGTGGGGAATCATGGTCATGTTAAATGCTCCCAAAGGAGTTCCCGCCAACGCCGCGAAGGGAAATGCCAGCGCGAAATACGCCGTCTCTTCGAATCCGCACGTCGCGGCAATGATCAGCGGCATACATCTTTGCGATAACGTACTGCCGATTCCGACGCTGACAAACGGAATCCCGTTGCAGAACCGTTGACGGATTGCGGGCCACGCGATACCCGGAAGTGCCGCCCATGCCGATCGATAGATGTCCCTGATCGGGCCGAATCGGAATGAAAAGATCACAATGAATATCATGACAATTGAATAGGTTGTGGCAGTTGTTGCTGCGCCCGGCATCCAGCCCAGCCCCGCCATCAGCAGAAGTGCGACGGAAAAGGTGACCGGCAGCATCGTCTGCTCGGGCATCATAGCGCGGCGGCTTCCGATAATCGGAATCGCAGCCCACTGCCGCAGGTAGATCACGGTCAGCGGGATAAACATGATTGCTGCCATGAGTGCTGTTGCAGCCCATTTCGTGTTCCCCGGCAGGAGAACATTGAAAAGCCACGATCCCAGAAGTCCGGCCAGCAGCAGTATCGCGACGATCGCCGTGCAGAGATGAGCGATCGCGGTTTCGTGACCCGCCTCCTGAGGACACTTAATGGTCGAGAGGTTGCGTACAAGCAGTCGATCCGATCCCACCGGCGCCAGGGTTGCCATCAACAGCGCGAGGGACAGGGCGGCTGAGTATGTTCCGTATTCTTCCGGCCCCAGGAGCCTCGCTGTGAGTGTCGTGGAAGCAAACATCAGGACGATCCCGAATCCCCGCACGGCCAGCGCGCCGAAGGCGTCGGTATACATTGATGGAGCTTTGTTCGTTACAAACATCATATTTCGCAGAGTGAATCCGTCGCTGATGCCCTGTGCCGCAGCCGGACCGTCCGACCTCGCACTTTTTTTCGTTGACAGATTGCTTTTCGGTGGACGAAACTTCCGCGTTCCTCGGAGCGAGGCGTCCCGCCCGCATTTTCAGATCCTGCTCTTA
>CAZFDW010000294.1:1988-8401 GCA_964517865.1 uncultured Chitinophaga sp. | reverse complement strand
ATGCCATACCTTTTGGCTTTCAATGGTCTGCTTTACGGCACGACGTCGCGTTTCGACGCCGCCCTCGGTTGCGTGCCTTCGCTGATGATTGCAGTTGTCATGCTGACGGCAGCCTCGCGGCTTGTAATCCGCACAGGTTCCGGCAACGCTCTGGAAACCGAACGTGTGGCATCGGGATTTGTGCAGTCGGCATGGCGTCTTTCAAGACGGTTCATCGGCTTGCCGATTGTGCTGCTGGAACGGCTGCGCGACGGGTTCTGGGCTCACGGACATTTTCTGTTTCTGCGTCGCCGATCGATTGTCTCCGCTCCGACAGATCTTCCGGTCGCCTGGCGTGAATCGAGTTCAACTTTGCTGGCCAGTTGGCAGCTGCACGTCCCATTGCTGCTTTCGATCCTGTTTCTTCAATGGTGGTCGTTTCCGGAAGTCATCGGCATGACACACCGGGCTGAAGAAATCTGCCTGATCACTGACGCCGGTGTGCTTCTGACGGGACTCATGATGATTGCTGCCGCAGGTTGTCGCACGTTTGCCGCCGAACGATCCCGAGAGACGCTCGATATTCTGCTCACAACGCCCATTCGCAATCGCGATCTCCTGAATCAGAAACTGTCCGCAGTGAACCACATCCGCTGGTACATTCTCTGGGGCGTGCTGATCACGGGGCTGGTTCATCTGTTTGTCGTCGATATGACGTATCTCTACGGCCGGTATCCGGTCAACTGGCGGACGTCATTTGACTACATCGTGCATCACTCCCGCAATCGTGCCTGGGGATACTTGCCGCTGAATTTCGTATTCAGTCTGCTGCATGCGTTCGTCTATCTGACGATCATGAAATGGTCCGCTGTCGGGCTCAGTCTGATGTTTCGAACGCAGATGAAAGCCATGATGGCGACTCTGGTAGCTGCCATCGGTTTGTGTGCACTGCCATTCGTCGGAGCCATGATTCCGTTGGTCCTGCAATCAATCGTTCCGAAAGAATTCCCGGCATTCCTGTTTTCGTCTCCTTTGATTATCTGGGGGCTGAATGAAACCGGTGAGTTACAGGATTTGGTGCCAGCCAGTTCAGGCATCCCTGTAATTGAAGGCCTTTGGGCCATTTCTGATCACGATCTTGAACTACAGAAACTCAAGAGAAACGGTATATCACAAGGAGAACTTGTTGCCATCAATCTGCTGATTTACGGAACAATGGCCCTTGTCCTGAAGTACGGAGTTCTGTTGCTGCTGCCGCGAATTCTCGGGCGTCGGGATGCTGATACTTCGTAGGCGACGTCGCTCCGCGACTCGCACTCCATTTTCACCGCGCGCGGTTGAGGAAGGCAAATTCGTTTAACCGCGTGGGCGACGCCCCGCGCGTAGGAGTGCAGCCAACGGACGCGGATCTCCTTCGCAGGCTGAAAGCCTACGCCACGTCCGTCAGCCGCTTCACGAGAATCGTGGCGTAGCTTCCGCGGGGCAGATCAAACGACAATGTCAGCTTCCAACGCCGGTCATGTAACTCATCGTCTGCGACCGAACACGTCAGACCCGCCGGGCGAATGAGGACCCGGCGCATGCCCTTCGAAAAGAAACTGTCGCGTGGATACTTTACTCGGATTTCCCGAAGTTCAATCTTTTCTTCCTGCAGGACTGCATCCAGCAGGTCGCCGGGCAAACCATCCGGTCGTTCGATGCGAGCACAGGGAAGCTGCAACTCGGCTGCATGCAGCGTCGCAGCCGCTTCGGCGGTCAGCGTCAAAGGAAACACACATCGACCGCTCAGCAGGTCAAAGCCGGCCAATGAGGCCGGATCGCTGTGAGCCTCAATGAATCGCGTGAGCCAGCGATTCCACAACGCAGACTGATACGCAGAAAGATAAAGCCCCCGCAGATCGATATTGATCCGCGCCAGGGCACCGCGGAAGTCGGGATCACGTCCGACTTTCACCTTGTCCGACAGGTGAGTCACGATGCTGCGACGATGCGAACGATCCAGGCGCTGCTGACATTCGGGCCACTGCCCCCACAGCTCACGCAGCAACTGCTTCTGTTGTTTTTCCGATGACGAATCGTTGACGTGCGGATCGGCCAGAGCCAGCCACAACGCGCGCCCCCAGTCGCTCAGGCACCATGCGCGCGCGATCCAGTCGCCGGACATGCCGAGTGACCCGAATCGCTGATCATCAAAATAGTTGGGTAGTCCAGTCTGCTGCACCTGAGAAATCGCAGCCTCAGCTTTCTCCACTTCGGTCTGCTGCATGTCGCGGAGGACGAGTCGAAATCGGTTGCCGTGGAAATCTGTCGGCGTGAACGGCGCGTTGGTCTGGCCGAGGTATTCCATTGCGAACGCATCGTGTCGCAACGCTTTCCGGGGACCGCCGTGAATGGTCAGATGCTGTGTTGTTACGGCATGACGATCCTTCAGACCGCCATAGCTGATTCGTTTCCGCGGCACTTTCCAGCGTTCCACGATGGCGGTGATAGCTTCCGGCGTTCCGATCGACGTTTTGGTCAGCCGATACAATGCAAACGGGCCGTTGTGAGGAGCCAGGTCCGTCAGTTCTTCGACCTGAAAGTCTTCAGGCAGTCTTCGCAGTTTCATATGAGGGAATTCCTGAGGCCTGGATATTTTAGTCCGATTCCCTGCCAAAGAATCCCGCTCGCGCGAGACGATTGCGGCAAAAAAATAGTGTTCGATTCGACGGCAATTCGTGTCGATTCGACGGACATGAATGTCCATCCTACATCAGGGGCGTTTAGTCATGTTTTCGAACCGTAACTTATACTAACCCGAAGCGCCAGCGAGGATTTCGGCCTTTTTTTCCTCGCTGGCGCTTCGGGTTGGTATTAAATCAAGCACCGGCGGCTAGCGCCTTGCCGCTCACAGGAACAGCTGTATTCAGACAGACTCCAGGCCGGGTATTGTTTCACGATTCAGCCGCAACTGTCCGCAGGCTGCGTCGATGTCGGCACCTTTGCGTTTTCGCACAGTGGCCGTGATGCCGCGGCGTTCCAGAATTTCAAGAAACTGCTGCGTATCGGGATCGCCGGGAGCTGTCATCACCAGTTCTGACACGCCGTTCATCGGAATCAAATTAACGTGCGCGTTGCGACCTCGAAGCAGCGACGCAAGCTCTTCGGCATGTTCCGGCTGATCGTTGATGCCGGCCATCAGGACATACTCGTACGAAATTCGTCGTCCGGTCATTTCAAAATAGTCATCCGCCGCCAGCAGGATTTCCTGAATGCCGATGCTCTTGTTAACCGGCACGATCTCGGTTCGCAATACATCATTCGGCGCGTGCAATGAAACGGCGAGATTGTACTGCTGCCCGGACTGAGCCAGCTCGCGAATCTTGTCCGGGAGCCCGACGGTCGAGACTGTGATTCGTCGTGCCCCGAGTCCAAAGCCGTCCTTCGCAGTAAGGAATGTCAGTGCATCCATGAGTCCGCGAAAATTTGCCAGCGGTTCACCAATACCCATCACAACGACGTTGGTAATGCGTTCGTCATCCTTCATCATGCGATGGAGTACCAGCACCTGCTCGATGATTTCCGTCGGTGTCAGATTGCGTTTCACGCCCAGCAGACCACTCGCGCAGAAGACACAACCCATGGCACAGCCGACCTGAGTGCTGATGCAGACCGTGCGCCGATCCGGATCGCGCATCAGCACGCATTCGACCAGTTCACCGTCCTGCAGCCTGAGCAGCAGTTTCTCGGTTTCATCTTTCGAAATCTGGTGCCGTACAACTTCAAACGGCGAAAACCGGAATTCTGCCGTGAGTTGCGTTCTGAGTTCGCATGGCAGATCAGTCATCTGTGCAAACGACTGAATGCGACGCTGCACCAACCAGCGACGAATCTGTCCCGCGCGGAACCCGGGCTGCCCGACTGCTGTCAGCCATGCCGTGAGTTCATCACCGTTCAGATCCATGATTGCACGGCGCAGCGGAGCCTGAAGTTCGAGCATGGGCAATCCGGATTGGGGCTGAGACGTTGACTGCGGCACGGAGGTTCTGCTGGCTTCGACTGAAGAAAGGAGGAGAATGGAATTGCGGAGTGTACCGCAGATCGCTCTATACCGCCGCCGAATTCCCTCGAATCCGGCGGCGAGAATTCCCAATCGCGACATTCACTCGGGCGACAGACGCACGCGGGCTCTTTAAGATATCAGGTTGCAGCCATTTGTGGGCACAAATCAGATGCGGGTCCATTGCGCGTCGCCGAATCATCGCGGGAGTTGTTTTCATGCCATTGCTGGGCGTCAATATCGATCATGTGGCCACCATTCGACAGGCGCGACAGGCAAATGAGCCTGATCCGATCCATGCTGCCGTGCTGGCGGAAATCGGAGGGGCCGATTCCATCACCGTCCACCTGCGCGAAGATCGCCGCCATATTCAGGACCGCGACGTGCGACTGTTGCGTGAGATCTCTCGTGTCGGCCTGAACCTGGAAATGGCCATTTCAGATGAGATCACAAAAATCGCCATGAACCTGCTTCCGGATCAGGTGACACTTGTGCCGGAGCGACGTGAGGAAATCACGACGGAAGGCGGTCTCGATGTCAAGACGCATCTTGTTCGCATCCGGCAATGTGTGGATCAGTTGCAGGGTGCCGGGATTGCCGTCAGTCTGTTCATTGACCCGAATCTCTCCCATATCGAAGCAGCGAAAAGTCTGGGGGTGACGGCCGTCGAACTTCATACCGGCGCGTATGCCGATGCGAAGACTCCGAAAGACACGGAGATTGAATTTGATAAGCTGCGAGAGGCAGGGCAGTTCACAACGGCTCAAGGCCTGCAGCTCAACATGGGGCATGGGCTGACGTATCGCAATGTCCGACGCATCGCCGCAATTCAGGGAGTTCACGAACTCAACATCGGCCATTCGATCGTGTCACAGGCCGTGTTGGTCGGTTTTGAGCGAGCCGTACGAGAAATGAAGCAACTTGTGACGCTCTGAGTGCCATACGTGTTCAATCACTGCGATCCTGGCTAAGATTCGGTCTCAAATCCAGAATGCAAAATCTCAAATTTCAAGTACTGACACCCGTTCATGCCAGGTAATACATTCGGCCACACTTTCCGCATTACCACTGCCGGCGAAAGTCACGGACCGGGAAACGTCGTGATCGTCGATGGCGTCCCGTCGGGCATTCCGCTGTCGGTCGATGATTTGCGGATCGATCTGCAGCGGCGACGTCCAGGCCAAAGTCCATTGGTGACGCAGCGGCAGGAAGATGACGAACCAGAGATCCTGTCCGGTGTATTTGACGGTCGCACGACCGGAACGAGCATTGCGATCCTGATTCGCAACACGGATCAGCGGAGCAGCGACTACTCAGATATTCGTGACAAGTACCGTCCCGGCCACGCGGACTACACGTTTGATGCGCGTCACGGTTTTCGTGACTATCGCGGCGGCGGTCGAAGCAGCGCGCGGGAAACGACGGCTCGGGTTGCCGCAGGAGCCATCGCGAAGAAACTGATTGCTCGGGAATTCGGCGGGGTTGTCGTCGGGTACGTGTCGCAGGTGGGCGCGATTCGAGCCAGAATTCCGAATCCGGAACTGGTCACGCTGCAGCAGGTGGAGACACTGCCGGATGGTTCACCGAATTTCGTGCGATGTCCCGACTACGACGCGGCTCCAAAAATGGTTGAGCTGATTGAAGAGGTTCGCCGGGATACGGATTCGATCGGTGGAGTTTCTGAGATCGTGGCGACCAATGTGCCTGCGGGATTGGGTGAGCCCGTGTTTGACAAACTCAAGGCCGATCTGGCGAAGGCGCTCTTCAGTCTGCCAGCGGTGCTGGGGGTTGAGTATGGGATCGGGTTTGCATGTGCTGAAATGCGAGGCAGTCAGAACAATGACATTTTTGTGGCAGAAACCTCAGAGTCCGGGACCCGAATTCTGACGAGTTCCAACCGTCACGGCGGAATGCTGGGAGGCATCAGCTCCGGGATGCCGATCGTGCTGCGGGCGGCCATCAAGCCAACGAGCAGCCTTGCGAGGGAGCAACCGACCGTCACTCGCGATGGCCTGCCGACGACGATCCGCACGAAAGGACGTCACGATCCCTGCCTGCTGCCGCGTTTTGTGCCGATGGGTGAGGCGATGGTCGCAATTGTCCTTGCCGACCATTGGCTTCGCTGGAAAAGCGTGCGTCAGGCGGTCCAATAATGCTTAAAATGCCGGAATTACCAATACTCTGGTGGCAATTACTCAGTCATTTTCTTCCATCTGGCAGAAAATTGCAGGGTATCGACGCCCCAAGGTGTTTTTCTCCAGCGTCCTGATAAATTGCCAGCACGAACCGTCGCTGGTCTGGCTACGGATCAAATGAGAAACTTTCAGACCACACACTTGTTGGAGACACCTGATGAAGAAATTTTCGATGGGAATGATGTTGAGCAGCCTGCTGG
>CAZFDW010000294.1:0-1888 GCA_964517865.1 uncultured Chitinophaga sp. | reverse complement strand
AGACGCTGCGAAAGAAGTTGCTCCGTAATCAGGAGACAGTTTCTCAATCCAGTTCACCGTAGAAAGACGCTTGAAGTCTTTGAATATATGCCAGGAGTCCTTCATGTGAAGGACTCCTTTTTATTTGCCCGGCTACTTGATGTGCCAGCGAAATCCTTCGGCTTCAAACGAATCGCGTGATTCGGCTGAACACAGTCGCTCAAATAACCGTGCCGTCAATTGCGGGTAGCGGGTATTCATCGAAGCTGCGAATGATTGAGTTGCCACGGAGCATTCCATGCCGTGAATTCGGATGGCGTCCAGTTCTTCACCTGCACCGGCAGCGTTGCTGAGATAAACGAGGGCGGCGTCGAGCGATCCGGTGCGGAGTTGATTGACGAGCATGTCGCCGGTGGGAGACTGCACGGTGACATTTGCCATCACTTCTGCCTGCACACCGGCTTCGTTCAGCGTATTCTGGGTCAGCCAGCCCATCGCACATTGTTTCTCATGCCCGATGCCGACACGCAGACCTGTTCGTCCAAGATCATTCAGATTTGCAATATTCTGCGGGTTGCCCTTCTGGACGAGGATGACAAGTTCGTTTTGAGACACATCGACGGGGGCGGGAAACAAATCCGGCACCTGAACCATGAACTCGCGATCGCAGGCAAAGTAGGCATCGGGATGCTGACCTGCTTTCATCTGAGCCACCAGAATTCCACAGCCGTTGTAGACTCGATTCACAGACACGCCTTCGCGCTTTTCAAAAGTCGTGATCGTGTCCTCAATCACCGGGCGAAGCATTGAGCCGGCGAAAAGTGACAGTTCCGGGACGTCGGCCCACTCGTCGCCCTTTGACACTTGAAAGCCGTGCGCCGCGTAGTGTCTTAGACCTCGATCTCCGGCTGCGACAAAACGCGCGAAATGCAAAGCGACGGCAGGCTGCTTTGACGAAGCAACTACGCCGATCGCAACCGTTGAAAAAGCAGATTCGAGTTCGGCAATTTGAACGGCTTCCAGTTGGGGATATTCGTGCAGGACAGCGTCATAAACGATACCTGCATCCGCCGCACCGACCACAACATCGTTGGCCACATCACTGACGGTCGTGCGATACGCCGTCGTCGCCCTGTCCAGCAATTCCCATTGCGCAGTCGCCTGCAGAGTTGCTCGAGTCACCTTTCCGATGGCTGCCGCATCAGGATTGGCCTGGACAACTCGCACGTGTGTTTTCAAGAGATCTGCGAGCGAAGTAATGTCCTTCGGGTTTCCCTTCGCAACGGCCACGACCGCATGCATTTCTGCGAGCGGAATCTGTTCGGCGATTAGATGCTTTTCTCGCCCGATCTCAAGATAACTTGCGTCCGCCGGCAGAAACAGATCCCCTGTTCCGCTGACTTCGATGGACGACAGCAATGTCTGCGACGGCCCATACTGTACCTGAACGGATCGCTTAAACTGCCGTTCATAGTCTGCACGAATGGCCTCGATGACGGCTCGATTGCTGGCCGCACAGAAGACGGTGATCGGATCACCCGCCTGAGCCGACGGTTTTGGCTCGCGGAGCATCAACATCATCACAATGAGCGCGATGATCGAAGTGAGCATAATCAAAGATGTTCGGTTCATATGACGTGGCTCATGTTCCGAAGAATCTCAATCGATAGAGTGCCTAAGATTCATCCATTCCGGCGGAGGGTCTGGTTGTTGCCAGACGCTCATGCCGCCATCGATGAGGAGCATCTGACCGTGGATATGTTCGGCCGCATCGCTCAGGAGAAATACGGCGGCACCGCGGCAGGCGGCGGCACCGGGAACAACTCCGTTTGGTGTATGTAATTCCATCCACTTTCTGGCGCGGGGGCTTTGCAGAGCGGGCTCTGTGAGTGGTGTGCGGATCAGACCG
>CAZFDW010000293.1:0-8423 GCA_964517865.1 uncultured Chitinophaga sp. | reverse complement strand
CCTGTGCAAACAAACAAAACACGCAGAACAGCGTCTGTCGCTTGACCGCTGTTGGTCACGTTGGCTGTCCTTTATCAAAAGTATGGAGGATTTGAGGAGAAAAATGAAAGGTGGGAACGCGGGAGAATCGCATTCACGGTACGCCAGTTCGATGCGTTTTTGCCACAGATGATCGCGGAAAAATGTGACAATCTCAAGGTGATGGGCCGAATAACTCTCGGAAATCGACGTAACAGATTCCGTGCCAACAGCATTTTCAATCGGTGGCCGGCACGCTACGATTCATCCGATATCGATGGAAGTTGCCATGAAAACAAAGGAAAAGAGGTCTGGTCGCGTGCAAATCCCGGACTCTGCATCGAGGCCAGATACCCCGAGAAAGCTGACGAACGTGAAAGACAGAGTGCAAAGCCTGCATACAAAAGCGCGCCAGCAACTGAGACGGCTGGGGGAATTTCGCGGCATTCGTCGTCAGTCATTTGGCACTTACCAGAAATCTGTGCGGCGGTTGTATGATGGTCGTCGCGGATCTGTGCTGAAATTCAGCAGCATGATCTCATTGCACGAACCGTTGATGGGCAAGCTGTTCCATTCGGGTCGTTTTGACGCCCGACGATTTGATCGAATTCTGGACGTGGGTTCAGGGGCCGGTCAGATTGTCCGTCATTTGCTCGCGACCAGTCGCCCGGATACCGAAGTCGTCGGTTTCGACCTGTCCTGGCAAATGCTCAAGCGAGCTCGGGAACGGCTGCAGTCTGATCGTCCGGTCTTTGTCGCGGCCGACATGCGCGCCCTGCCCTTTCGTGACAATTCATTCGATTGTGTCACATGCGGCTATGTGCTCGAATATCTTCCCGACCCGACCGACGGCCTTCGGGAATTCGCACGCGTGTTACGGCCGGGCGGAATCATCCTGTTGCTGGCGACGGAAGATTCATTTTCCGGACTGCTGACCAGTCATACATGGAAATGCCGCACTTTCAACCGTGAAGAGTTGAAGACAGCCGCAGAATCGGTCGGTTTAAAATGGGGCGTCGTTCACTGGTTCACTCGAATTCACGAAGTGCTGAAACTCGGTGGCATCCTGGTGGAGCTTGAGAAACCAAAGTAGGTCCTCCCCTGCCGGGCAGGACTTTCGAGCGAAGCTCGAACCGCCTCGGACCGCACGTCTGCTCCACGTCGCTACGTTGCTGTTCAATCACCAATTCTGGTCGCTGGTCGCACCAGGTTGCGAAGTCCTTTCCGGCAGAAAGGACCTACAGAAGACAGGCCTTTCCGGCAGAAAAGACCTACTTAAAATCACCTGCGATGAGTTGTTACTTTCTCCGCCGAATCCAGCGAATGGGCAACGTGACTGCCAGCAGAATTGCGATTACGATTCCGGTGACACCGACGCCGCGCAGGATCCTTGAGCCTTCCATGCCGCGTTCGGCCAGAATCAGAACCGACGAACCCACGAGCAGTCCGGCGATCACCAGTCCAACAGCGATCGTGCCACTCGCGTGTTCCAGCGTGTCGTCGTTCAATCGATCCATGCCATGATGTCGCAGGTTCACGCTGAATTCACGTCGTCGCAGTTGATCAAGCACATCGCGGACTTCATCCGGCAGATCCTCCATCAGCGACAGGTAGCGCTGAGCACTCGTGAGTAATCGGTCGCGGGCTGCCGTGAAGCCGTATCGGTCGCGGATGAGCTTTTCAAGCTGTGGCCGTCCATGGGCCACCAGATCAAACGTCGGGTCGATTTCTCGTGCTGCTCCCTGGATTGTTGAGAGCGCTTTTATCAGAAACACCAGATCAGCCGGGCAGCGAATACGGTATCGACGCATCAGTGCAAAGAATTCGTTCAGTAAGCCGGCCATGTCGAGCGATTCGATTGTGCCGCGTTCGAAGCGCGCAATGAAACTCCATGCATCGCGGCGGAACGCGCGATCAAATTTCAGCGCTTTATCGGCGTCGCAAAGTGACATTGTCGCTTCAAGAACTTTGTCCAGATCCGAGTTGATCACCGACATCACGAGGGTCGCTAATGACTGCATCGTCTGTCGATCAATCCGTCCGGTCATGCCGCAGTCGATGAAACAGATCCCACCATCGGCGGTGGCGAAGATGTTTCCGGGATGCGGATCAGCATGGAAAAATCCGTGCTCAAGGCATTGCCGAAACACGGCCTCGGAGCCCTTTTCAACAATCGTTCGCCGATGCGCCGGCGACATCGTCGAGAAATCTGTTTCAGACAGCAGCGTGCCCTGCACATGTTCCAGCGTGAGGACTCGACGAGTTGTCGAAGCCCAGTAGACGATTGGAAAATGAATCTTCGGGTCATCGGCAAAGTTCTTGCGAAATCGATCCGTGGATCGACCCTCGTAAAGCAGATCCACTTCGCGCGACAACTCCTGCTGAAACTCGCGAACCGTTTCTTTGGGACTATACCCCATTTCGCTGATGCGGTTTTCTGTCAGGCGCGCCAGTTCAGTGAGAATATCGATGTCGGACTCGATAACTTCTTCAATCCCGGGCCGCACAATTTTCAGGACAACATTGGTACCGTCCTTCAGCACAGCGCGATGGACCTGAGCGATCGAGGCTGCGGCCAGAGGAACCTCGTCGATGGACTGAAAATGTTCGTCAAGTTTGTCGCCAAATTCTTCTTCAAGGCGTTTGCGGATTTCGCCGTAAGGCACAGTCGGACAATTCGAGCGCAGGCTTCTCAATTCCTCGGCGAGTTCCGGGGGCACCAGATCCGGGCGCGTGCTGAGCACCTGCCCCAGTTTGATAAACGTGCCGCCCAGTTCCTCCAGCGCTTCCCGGACACGCACGGCGAATGGTTTGGCAGGTGTCGCCAGTTCCGGCTTTGAACGCAGCAGGATTTCCTGACCGCGTTCGATCATGCGTTCGATGCCGGTATCCGACAGGAATTGCCGAAACCCGTGCTTCGCCAGGACCGCGATGACTTCGGCCGCACGTTTTGTGTTTCGGATACCGCGCCGGATGCCGATGGGATCACTCACGACTTCGTTTCCGCAGAATCGCCCAGGCAAGTCTTCTCTGTGATTTTGTCTTCAGACTTCTTACGACGATCGGGATCAAGTAATTCCGCCGCGCCCGCCAGAGCTCCGCTCACAAAACTCAGCAACGCGCCAGCGGTGAGCTGACTGCCACGCAGTGCCGTACCTGCGGCTTCTCCCGCAGTCTGAATAGGATGTTTTGCCAGCGCTTCCAGTGACGAAGCCACTACGGGTCTGGCAGCGGCCATTGTCTGTTCCGCATGTGACTTTGCGCTTTGATACGCTGAGCCGGTTTCTGAACTGACGCGCCCCGCGAAGTACTTCGCGGTATCGACAAGAATCTCGCCGATGTTGCTCACATCCTTCTTCGCGCGTTCGACGTCTTCGGTCGCAAATCGCTGGCCTCGCGCAGTCGCGTCCTGCACTGCGTCCTGTGTGGTTTGTGCGACAGACTTCAGCCCCGTTCCGATGCCGTCGAGTACATTCTTCACCACGCTTTCGGCCTTTTCGGGCGCAGAACGATCGGCGATTTCCGACATCGTCTCCAGCATTCCGTGAATCGCATCACGAGCCGAAGTCACCGGGCTCCGCTTTCCGCTGAACAGATCCACGACGATCTGCCGAACCCGGTCTGCCGTGTCCCGGCTTGATTCGACGGCTTCACGGATGGCTTCAGAAACCGGCTGAGTTGCATCGACGTTACCAGATTCCGGTGTTTCCTGTGTTTCATTCGTCATGGGGCTGGGCTTTCATGTGTGTTCGAGTACAGGCGTGAGCCTGCCGAGATTGTTGGTCTTCCGTAGAATGGACATTCATGTCCGTCGCATGGCCATGCAGCGAAATCGAGGCAAGAACAATTGTGCCGCCGAAGTTTGTTCTCAATGGCGAGGCTCATTGACCAAATCTCGGACATGAATGTCCTGGCTACGGAAGCACAAATTCTACCGCCGAAGTTCGCTGGAGGCAAATTGCGACATTATTTCACTTTGGCAACGCAAAACTCAGGTGCATCTCAGAATGTCGCAGATGAAGTGTGTTCCACTCCTCGTGAGTCATTTTTCCAAACGCCGGATGCTTTGTCTCAAAACTCTGCATGCCCCGGTGTCCTCGGAAACGGAATCACGTCGCGGATGTTGGTCATGCCGGTGATCAGCAGCACCGCGCGTTCCAGGCCGAGGCCGAAGCCGGAGTGCGGAACGGTGCCGTATTTTCGCAGATCGGTGTACCACCAGTAATCGTCGGGATTCAAATGACATTCGTGCAGACGGTGGATGAGTACGTCCAGGCGTTCTTCACGCTGGCTGCCGCCGATGATTTCGCCGACGCCGGGGACAAGCACATCCATGGCGCGGACGGTTTTTTCGTCGTCGTTGCACCGCATGTAGAATGGTTTCAGCGTACGCGGATAGTTGAACAGAATCACGGGCTGGCCGAAATGTTCTTCGGTGAGGAATCGCTCGTGCTCAGTCTGCAGATCGCTGCCCCATTCGACTGCGTAATCGAATTTCCTGCCGCACTTCTGGATGATACCAATGGCTTCTGTGTAAGGCAGGCGGATGAATTCTTTGCTGCGGATGTTTTCGAGTTTCGCCAGGACGGTCTTGTCGATGCGTTCATTGAAAAACTCCATGTCGTCCGGGCATTTTTCGAGGACATCATTGATCATTGTTTTGATGAACGCTTCGGCCAGATCCATATTGTCCGGCAGTTCGTAAAACGGCATTTCCGGTTCGACCATCCAGAATTCCGCCAGGTGCCGAGTTGTATTGCTGTTTTCAGCTCGGAACGTCGGGCCGAATGTGTAGCAGTCGCCGATCGCCGTCGCGTATGTTTCCGCTTCCAATTGTCCGCTGACAGTCAGCGACGCCGGCTTGGCGAAGAAGTCCTGCTTCCAGTCGATCGTATCAATCTGTTTTTTCGCCAGCATCGCCAGATCCAGCGTCGTCACCTGAAACATCTCGCCGGCACCTTCGCAGTCGCTGGTGGTGATGATCGGCGTGTTGAGGTACAGAAATCCGCGAGTCTGAAAGAAGTTGTGAATCGACCAACTGATGCAGTTACGAACGCGGGCGACCGCGCTGAACGTATTTGTTCGGGGTCGCAGGTGAGCGATCTCACGCAGGAACTCCATGCTGTGTCCCTTCTTCTGCAGAGGGTACGTCGTGGCGTCGGCGACTCCCAGCACGGTCAGCGATGTCGCATGGAGTTCAATTCGCTGGCCTTTGCCGGGAGAATCCTGCAGTATGCCTTCGATCGCGACACTGGCTCCAGTGGTGACGTCCTTGATCGACGTCTCGTATCCCGGCACAGTGTTTTCCACGACGATCTGCAGATTCTTAATGCAACTGCCGTCGTTGAGTTCAATGAACGAGAACCCGTTTTTGGAGTCCCGGCGTGTCCTCACCCAGCCTTTGGTGATGAGTGTGGTTCCCGGTTGTCCGTCGCGAAGCAGACTGGCGATACGCATGAGTGGCATGGTGGAAGGATTCAGGATTCAGGATTCAGGATTCAGGATTTAGGATTTAGGATTTAGGATTTTTTGAGGGATGTGATCGCTCCGCTGAGTTGCAGCTTGATGTCGCCCGTACACTTTGCGGCAGCAGGAACGTTGACTCGCAGAAAAAGCAGTCCGCTCTTCTTTGGAGTATGTTCCAGACCGCCGTTGACTACAAATGGGTCGCCGGGCTTTCCGTCGGTGACGATCACGCCAATCAGTGCTCCAAATGGACCGACCGCAACATGATCCAGAGCCGGATCTGTCGTCGGCAGCCCGGTGAGCGGAATGGTTGTCGAGTAGATCATCTTATACTCGCCAGCGGCGGCGAGGCGAAATGTTTTGCCTTCGGTGACTTCACAGATCGGATTGCCCCAGCCCTTGGAAACGTCGAGTTCCACCTTAGCTTGGTTTTCCTGCATGAGTTCTTCACCGATCCGGTCCATCTCTTGTTTCAGGCCTTCCATTTTCGGATTGATGTGTTCGACTCGTTTCAGCACGGTCAGTGCTTCTTCTTTTTCACCTTTCTTCAGGTATTCCCTGGCGACTTCCATGTATTCCTTTAGCAGTCCTTCTTCAGCCTTGGTCATGCGAATTTCGAGCTGCTGACTATTGTGGCCATCTTTGTCCTTTTCCTTGTCCTTGCTGCGGCTGCCTTGTGCGAAGACGGTGGGCGACGTCAGCAGGACCGCGATGGCTATGCCTGCCGTAGTCAGCATTTTGATCACTCTTCGCCACATCGGAAAGGAAATGTGCCGTGTTCTACGTGTGGTCATCATGGAGTTCTCCCAGGAGTCTGTCTGAATGCCGGTGTTCTTGTGAACGGCAAGGCGCTAGCCGCCGTTTGTTTCAGGTATTTCTGCTATGTACACCGGCGGCTAGCGGACTGTTGATTTAGTCCCAATTCTGTTCGTAGTCCCGGCTTCAGCCGGAATTCGCTGGCGGTTCCGGCAAAAAAACCGCCTGAAGGCGGAACTACAAACTTAAATCAACACCCCGCTAGCGCCTTGCCGCTCACGATCCTGGAGTATCGGGACAGACTCCTGGTGCGTTGGCGTACAGGCATCTGCCTGCAGGATGTTGAACGATATGTGATCAAGCCTCGCAGGAACATCGTCAAACGCCTGAATTTTTGCCGCATTCGATTCAGACGAGTCGTGTTCGCTGGTCAAATCACTCGTTTGAAGCCAGCATACGCTGTGTCATTCTCGGCGACTGTCGTCTGTCGATTGTGAAGAATTCCGCTCCCTGCCTGACCACTTCCATACTTGACTCCGATTTCCACTGGAGGATCTGCCTCGTGATCGCGTTTCGTCCGTTGCTCTGCCTGCTGTTTATTCTGCTCAACAGTGCCGCTTTTGGTTTTCAGCCCGCGAAACCAATTGCTTCGACGGCGGTGATCACCGGGGAGACTCCCGGCCACGCCGTGAAGATCGAAGCCGACATCAAAGGAGCAAAGAATCTGTATCTTGTTGTCACCGACGGCGACAACGGGTATGGCAGTGACTGGGCCGACTGGGCCGAGCCGCGTCTGGTTGGCAGCAAGGGGGAACTCAAGCTGACGGACCTCAAATGGAAATCTGCGGCCTCAGATTGGGGCAAAGTCGGAGTCAATGTCAACGTTGACGGCGGTTCATTGCGAATCAACGGCAAAGCCGTGGAATTCGGCATCGGGACTCATGCGAACTCGGTGATCCATTTTGAGCTGCCCGAGGGCTATGACAAGTTCGTCGCGCGAGCTGGTCTGGACAATGGCGGCAGCGATCAGGGAATGGGCACCAGTGTGCAGTTTTACGTTTATACACAAGCGCCGCCTGCTGCCCCCGGATCTCCGACAAACGATCGAACGCCGGAAGGCGCGGTTGCCGGTCTGGATGTTGCAGACGGAGTGGAATTGAAGCTGTTTGCGGCCGAACCGATGCTGCTCAGCCCGTCGAACATCGACATCGACCATCTCGGACGCATCTGGGTTTGCGAAGTCGTCAACTATCGTCGCTTCGCCAACGGCAGCAATCCGGAGCGAGTCGAAGGCGACCGCATTCTGATTCTGGAAGACACCAACGGCGACGGCATGGCCGACAAGGAAACTGTCTTTTATCAGGGCCGCGATATCGATTCCGCTCACGGCGTTTGCGTGCTGGGAAATCGAGTCATCGTGTCCGCCGGCGACAGTGTGTTCAGCTTTTACGATGACAATGGCGACTCGAAAGCAGATCGCAAAGAAGTACTGTTCACCGGCATCAAGGGGACTCAACACGATCACGGCATTCACAGCTTCCAGTTCGGCCCGGATGGTCGGCTGTACTTCAACTTCGGCAATGCCGGGGAAGAACTGCACAATCCTGATGGTTCAATCGTCGTGGACGTCGCAGGCAACGAAGTCCGAGCGGCCCGCAAACCGTATCAGGAAGGCATGGCGTTTCGTTGTGAGCTGGATGGTTCAAAGGTCGATACGCTCGGCTGGAATTTTCGAAATAACTGGGAACTGTGTGTCGATAGTTTCGGCACTGTCTGGCAGTCCGACAACGACGACGACGGCAACAAAGGTGTGCGTATCAACTACGTGATGGAATACGGCAACTACGGCTACAAGGACGAACTCACCGGAGCCGGCTGGCAGGCGCCTCGCACGAATATGGAAGAAGAGATTCCTCGCCGCCACTGGCATCTGAACGATCCTGGCGTGGTGCCGAATCTGCTGCAGACCGGAGCTGGTTCGCCGACGGGCATCCTGATCTACGAAGGCGACAAACTGCCCGAGCGATTCATCAATCAGCTCATCCATTGCGACGCCGGTCCGAACGTGGTTCGCAGCTATGCGGTGACCGACGACGGTGCTGGCTACAAGGCTGAGATCAATGATATCCTGAATGGGACTCGCGATCAGTGGTTCCGTCCGTCGGACGTCTGCGTGGCTCCGG
>CAZFDW010000292.1:0-8443 GCA_964517865.1 uncultured Chitinophaga sp. | reverse complement strand
CGCAAGAATCGATGGGGAATCAGTGGTTCACTTTGATTCGCCGTTGCGTTTCGATCTCTGCGTCCATCGACGATTGAGCCATCATGCGACTGACATCCAGATGAGAGCAACCTGTTCGGCGGCTGCGCACACCGGAAACGTATTGGCTGGCGAGGAACCCGAGCGGGATTGAAAGAGCAAGAGGTACGGCGAGGCTACACACGTAGTCACGAATCGCAGCACATTCCCGGCGAATTCGTTTAGGCGAGCGGCAGTAAAGAATTTACCAACCCGAAGCGCCAGCGAGGCTGCCTCGCTGGCGCTTCGGGTTAGTGTGGGTATGTTCTTTACCGCCGCTCGCCTTAGGAGACCAATTCGCGTCTGGGCCACCGCCGAATGTGCGCATGAATCCGCAGAGTCGCTCTCGGCAGAACGACCGATGGCCGCCGTTTGAAACTCCGGACTTCCCACGACGTACTTTCAATCTGCACGCTGCAATAGCAGCGACGGGCAACGACATCAAATGGGCTCAAAGACTTGACTATCCTGGATGCTGCGCAGAGATTGCAAGTACCCGGCGTGAGACAAACATCGCCGTCCTGGCAAACTGTTCGGGAATCTACTGCCGGTCCAGCAAACGAGCAGAGCGGGGGTCGAGGTCCGATGCCGTATACTTTGCATCAGAAGTCGATTTGCGCTCGAACACCAAACAGGTCCGTATGCGCGACAGGGAACGCAGCCGTGTCGGAAACAGCATGGACATAATTGAATACCATTTTGGTATAGGAATTCCAGTACCAGTTGATACCCGCGGTGTAGTCCATGATTGTTCCACCGCGGATGGCTGAGTCGTTGAGATCGAGATACGACCAGCGACCTGCCACTTCCCATGCTCCGCACCCAGTATGGCTGGATTTACCATCATACCCGAGATTCGACTTTGGGATCACGCGGTCGATCGTGCCGGTTTTACGATCGTACGGGCGATGTTCGCCCGTCAGGAAATATCCCATTTGAGCGTACGCACCCGGCAGAACAGCCGTTGATCCACCGCCTTGATTTACCAGACTCAACATCGCTTCAGATTGAAGGCTGACAGGGCCCTGGACCCACAGCAACTCAGATCCAAGAACGTTGTAATACGGCACGTGGAGGTTTCCTGTCGCGACAAAGAACGGTGTTCCGTTTGAACCACCAGGTACCGCCTGGCCACTCGTTCCCACTGCGCCAGGACCGTTGGCTCCGACAAAGAATTCCGGGATCGTGCGGAAGTTGATCGAGTCACCTGGAGGCGCATTGAAGAAGTGGCCCATTCCGAGATGCAGATAGTTCTTTCCGTCGCATTCCCATGACGGAACCCATGTGAACCGCTCGGATGATCCATAACCCCCGTCTGAACTCAGCGTTGCACCGAATTGATCCTGACCGGTACGAAACGCTGAGGCAGCCCAGGTGGTACTCAGATCATCGGAATGGTCGTAGAAACCAATTCCCATGCGGCGAAACGGAGTGAACGGCTGGAACAGAACACTGCGTTCCATGAACGTTGTGTAGCGATAGCTGCTCGCCACTTCCAAACTGAATGGTTGTTTCCACTGACCGATCCTGACATTGCCGAAGAATGGTACTTTTGTCTGCTCCACCCAGAGGTCGGTGAATGTCGGCCGCCCGAAGAATCCAAAGTCCATCTGAAAAAAATAGTTTGTCGTTTCCGTCACGCTGCCTTTGGCTGAAAGGCGAGCGCGGCGAAAATCAGATCCGTCCTGAATCTGTCCGTATTTCGCTTCGCTGACAGTGTCCTGATGAATCCAGCCGGAATCTGCCTGGAAAGCACCGTTCACCGTCACGCTCGGGTAGGTCTTCGCGATGGACTTGCTCTGAAACGCCTTCAGTGCATTGTCGAGATCCAGAATTCGTTGGTCCTGAAGTGCATCTTCATGTGACACCACGCTGTCGCTCGGCTCTTGAGGAGCCTGCCGAACGACGCCCTCGTTGACGATGCCTCGCACGTCATCTTCGGTCACCAGAGGTTCGGTTCCCCCGGATTCAAACAAGGCCTGCGGCTGTAGGGGCTGATAGATCAGGCTCTGCGGCTCACTTTTGAAATTCAACCTGGACCTTGACACAGAAATGTCGCGTGCATTCCGGGCAGGTTGCGGGGGCGCGCTCTGTGAGGCTTGATCTTCAGATCGAGCGACCCGCTCTCGCAGGAGTTGATTGTCCTGTTCGAGACGCTCAAGTCGCTGCAGTACGGATTCCAGCGTCGCCGACGATTCCTGCGCGGGAGCTGTTCGCACAAAGCACGCCAGCGTCACGAGGACAACCAGACAACTGCGAATGCTGCGGCAATCCATTTCCATAACATCACCACTTCCAGTTAACGGGAAGCGAGCTCATTCAGCATCCAGGAACGGTGAACGGAAGCAGGGCTCACGAAATTCAATTTACCCAGTCGCAGTTGACCTCGGCAAATAGCACAGGGTCTTGTGAGTATAATCCGGAAGAAACACCAGATTTTCGTGAAAAGTTTGACGACTGTTCCTGAACCGCATACAGATTTACGGTTGCCTTGCGTCGAACCCCATCGATCTGTCCTGCTGGACATCATTTCTGCCTGAAACGAACATAGAATGGCATCACAGCTTGATTCTCAAAACACAATCCTGCCACTGGAATTGATGGCACTGAAAGTTTTTTCCGGCAGAAAGAAATGACTGTTCTTCCCGGCTGGTGGACAATTCAGTCGGGGGTCCTCAAAATGGCGGGTCTGAAACCACCAGAATCGCCGTCTTACCACGCAGGAGCTCACAGACGCATGACCCAGTCCGGCAACCAGCATATTCAGAGTTCTCTGAAGGAAACTCGAACCTTTGCCCCACCCGCTACGTTTTCTGCAAGTGCGCATATCAGCAGTGAACAGCAGTATGAAGCGATGTGGCATCGAGCCAAAGATGATCCAGCGGGATTCTGGGGCGACATGGCTGGGAATCTGGACTGGTTTCGCCGTTGGGACATTGTCATGCAGGGGCACATGCCCGAGACAAAATGGTTTGTTGGCGGCAAGATCAACGCCAGTTACAACTGCATCGACCGACATCTCAAGGGCCCGAATCGCAACAAAGCCGCTATCATCTGGGAGGGTGAGCCGGGCGATACACGGGTTCTGCGCTATCAGGATCTGCATCGCGAAGTCTGCAAGTTTGCCAACGTGCTGAAGAAACTGGGCGTGCAGACCGGTGACCGCGTCACATTGTACATGCCCATGATTCCGGAACTGGCGATCGCCATGCTCGCCTGCGCGCGGATTGGAGCGGTGCATTCAATCATCTTTGGTGGCTTCAGTGCCGAAGCTGTTGCCGACCGGAACAATGACGCTCAGGCAAAGGTGATTGTCACAGCGGATGGGGGCTGGCGGCGCGGTAAAGAGGTGCCATTGAAAGCCGCCGTTGATGCGAGTATGGATAAATCGCCATCCGTGGAAAAAGTCGTTGTCGTGCGGCGGACCGGCGGCGATGTCGATATGGTGCCGGACCGCGATTTCTGGTGGCACGAATTGATGGAAGGCATGTCGGCCGATTGTGACCCGGTTCAGCTCGACAGCGAACATCCGCTCTTCATTCTGTACACATCGGGCAGTACCGGAAAACCCAAAGGTGTGATGCACACGACCGCAGGTTATCTGTTGGGCACCATGATGACGTCGAAATGGGTCTTTGACCTGAAGGATGACGACACGTATTGGTGCACTGCCGACATCGGCTGGGTTACGGGACACAGTTACATCTGCTATGGTCCGCTGTCCAACGGTGCGACGGTCGTGATGTATGAAGGAGCCCCCAACTGGCCGGATGAAGGTCGCTTCTGGGAGATGATCGAAAAGTACAAAGTCAGTATATTCTATACTGCCCCTACCGCCATTCGTGCGTTCATCAAATGGGGCAACCAATGGCCGGAAAAATATGATCTGTCGAGCCTGCGGCTGCTGGGTTCAGTTGGTGAATCGATCAACCCGGAAGCATGGATGTGGTATCATCGCGTCATCGGTCAGGAACGCTGTCCGATTGTGGACACATGGTGGCAGACCGAAACCGGTGCCATCATGATCAGCCCGCTGCCCGGTGTGACCGCGACGAAGCCCGGCAGTTGCGCTCGGCCGTTGCCCGGCGTCGTACCCGACATCGTCACGCGTGATGGTCAGAGTCTGGGACCCAACGAAGGCGGTCTGCTTGTGATGCGACAACCGTGGCCATCAATGCTGCGAACATTGTACGGCGACCATGATCGCTTCAAAAAGACCTACTTCGCCGATATCCCCGGCTGTTATTTTGCCGGTGACGGGGCGCGGCATGACGAAGACGGTTACATCTGGGTGATGGGGCGCGTCGATGATGTGATCAACGTTGCCGGACATCGCCTGAGTACAATGGAAGTCGAAAGCGCCCTTGTCGCGCATCCGAAAGTTGCGGAAGCGGCGGTCGTCGGATTTCCGCATGAAATCAAAGGCGAAGGTATCTGCTGCTTTGTGTCACTCAAAAGCGGCGACGGCGATGATGACCTCAAGAAGGAATTGATTCAGCACGTCCGCCACACGATCGGCGCACTGGCCACACCGGATCAGATTCGCTTCGCTGCGGCGTTGCCGAAAACCCGCAGCGGAAAAATCATGCGCCGCCTGTTGCGAGACGTCGCTGCCGGCCGCGAATCGACTTCAGACACATCGACACTGGAAGACCTGAGTGTGATGGCGAAACTTAGAGCCGATGACGAATAAAAGGCAGAAATCCTGGCTGCCGCTCCCGTTTTTACATTGAAAAAATCCGCTCCGGGATGAGTTGAATCTGGCAGTCTCCGTCGAGCGACAAATTGATCTGGTCATCGTTTGGGAGTCTCTCAACAAACTGATCGCCATCGAGTTCCAGAAACTCGATCGCCTTCTTTTCCGCATCAATGATCAAATACCAGCGTACGCCCTGCTGCTGGTAGAGCTCTTTCTTGGCGGTACGATCTTTGTGTTGCGTCGAAGGCGACAGGACTTCGGCCACAAGGGCAGGCGTGTAGTCGATGTATTTCTTCGGAAGTCCATGACAGAGAACCGACACGTCCGGTCGCACAACGGTTGAACTATCGATGCGCCAGTCGGCGTCAGGTATGACCAGACATTTGCACTTTTCGCTCCGACGAAGTTGGTCGCGTATTTCATACGCCAGCGATGAGGCAACATACTGATGCAGTGGTGACGGAGCGGGCGACATGCACACCGCTATGCCGTTCCATAACTCCCAGTCGCCTTCCCATTGCTCATAGTCATCAACGGTATAGCAGGGAGAATAGCGAACAGCGTTGGTAGACATGTCGGGCACCGAACGTCAAAGGTTCAAACATTGAAGGCCGTGATTTGCAGAGTCTAGCCGGGATTTTACCGAACGGGTAGACGTTTCGACGCATAGAATCCTGTCAACTGCCAACTTCGCGCTGGGCGGAACCGCAAGATTGAGGTACTCTGACGATCCAATGCTGGCATCCATGATGATCCGAAACATCCGCTCACCGAGGATCAGAACAAACGGCTTCTTCTATTGCTCGAAACAATTTGATCCAAATCAGCGTCGATGGCGTTTATGCGACGTGCTGTGATCCTGCAGTTGACTTAGATGCCGGGTAGGCTTGGTCGATGGAGTATTTTCATGAATCTTCAACTCAAGAAAAACCTGATCAGCGTTCTGGCTTTCGTCGGTTTTATCTGGGCTGTGTATCTGATCAATTTGCCCTTGGCGCTTGCTGAATTTGATCTGAACAACAGATTCGGATTGGAGCCGCGTACGCTGCACGGGCTGATCGGAATCTTCACGATGCCGTTTCTACACGACGGACTGAATCATATACTGGGGAATACCGTGCCGCTTGTTGTGCTCTTGCTCATGCTGGCATTTACGCGTCCAAATCCCAAGCGTGTCATTATTTGCCTGACAGTGATGTCCGGGACCATGTTGTGGGTGCTTGGCCGTCATAAGACACACGTCGGCGCCAGCGGTTTGATTTATGCCCTCGCAGCGTATCTGATGGCGACTGGGATCTATGAGCGGAAAGTCGTTTCGGCGATCACGGCCGTCCTGGTTGGTGTACTCTATGGCGGGACTCTGTTCTGGGGATTGTTGCCAATTGCCGCTGAACATGTGTCGTGGGAAGGACATCTGCTGGGCGCGGTCGCAGGCGGCGTGTTTGCAGCACAGACTGCGGGGCGATCAGGCGTCAAACAACAGCAGGTTGCCACCGCTGCCGATTCGCCAATGATGCCGGATGTTTCTGCAAACTCAGCAGGCAGTGCTCCACGCGACCGGGAATAAGTCCGGCGAGCGGAGCGGCGTGAGCCCTCCGGTACCTCGTTCTTGTACCGGCAAGCTGACGCATGCCGCTCGCCAATTGTCGAATTCACGACCGCGCGGAGTCTGTAGGCCGGACCAAGCGCAGCGCAGTTCCGGCAGGTGTCTGGCCATTGCCGGAACTGCGCTGGCGCTTGGTCCGGCCTACATCAAAATCAAGAATCTACAAGCACGCAGCGCCAGCAAGTGAATGATCGCGTCACTCGCTGGCGCATCGTGCTGGTATGCAGGTAGATTCTCGTCACCCGCTCGCCGACGCCGCATTTCATCCCGCGCGAAGAATAGAAGACCTCGCGGCAGCGATGCTCTGCAGTTGCAGAGCCAATAGATCTCTATTGCGATCTTTGCGTTTTCTTGCGTCGTCGGGTTCTAAGAATTTGGGTTCAGTCTGTAGGCCGGACCAAGCGCAGCGCAGTTCCGGCAGGTGTCTGGCCATTGCCGGAACTGCGCTGCGCTTGGTCCGGCCTACATCAAAATCAAGCATTGACGGAGCACTACTACTTCTTCGTCAGTTCGTCAGCCTTCGTCTTCAGTTCCGCAGCCTTCACGATGGCGGCGTCTGACTTTGTCTTCAGTTCCGCAAGTTTCGCTGTGGCTTCGTCGGCTTTCTTTTTCGCTTCGTCGGCTTTTGCTTTCGCTTCTTCCGCCGGCTTCTTCAATGGCTCTACCGCCACAGTTGCTGCTTCGACCGTTGTCTGAGATGCCGCAGCAGCCGTTTCAGCGGCTGTAATGGCATCTTTCGGAGAATTCGGATCGGCCTTCAGATCTACCACGGCTTTGTCAGCAGCGGCCTTCGCAGCATTCGCAGCTTCGAGGGCTTTTGTGGCGGCATCCAGTGGTGCCTGCGCATCAGCGTGAACTTTTGCCGCAGCTTCCGATGCTGCGGCTGTTTCCGTAATCGTTGTGCCTTGCGCCAAAATCATCGCGGCGAGTTCTTCAACATGCTTCGCTTCATCTTCCGCCGCGCGCACCGCTTCAACCACGACCCGTTCGCGATCCTTCCTGAAGTCCGGCACGATTTCGATTTCCGGGATCGCAGCCTTGAGCGTTTCTTCACCCGCTTCTGAAACGGTCGTCTGCCAGACATACAGTTTGCGAAGTGTTTTCAGATTGTTCAGGTGCGCCAGTCCGGCATCGCTGACTTTCGTTTCATACACATTGAGATATTCCAGGAGCGGTAGAGCCGCCAGGTGTGCGAGGCCGGCATCGGTGACGGCTGTTTTTTCGAGATGCAGTTTTGCAAGCCCCTTGAGTCCTGTGAGTTGTGCCAAGCCAGCGTCGGTAATTTTTGTGCCACGCAGGTTGAGCGAATAAACGTTGGCGGCATCTTTCACAACAGCGAGTGTTTCATCAGTAATCTCTTTGTCTGAAAGATGAAACGCGACCGACAGACGAGCATCATTTTTTGCCAGCGGCATGGCCTGCCCGCCAGCGGCCTGAATGGCTGTAATCAACTGCTTATCGGCGTCAGTCAGCTCTTCCTGAGCAAACGCAACGCCGGAAAGAACCAGCATGGCCAGCAGTGTTCCCGAAATCTTCATAGTACACCTCTTTGATCTGCAAACACGTCCGTTACACGAAGAACCCAGTGTTCCAACAGGCACTGGACCGACACGAGGTTACGCTGAGATCGACGAAAGTGCAACAGACCGGCGATTTTTGGCTCCCACTGAGTGCGGTCGCGGATTTCGGTGAGAGTGCAATCCGTGCTATTGGCCGTGCAGAGCTTCAGTGCGAAGCGAGCCGGCACGCTGCATCACGCTGCTGGACAAGTCCGTTCGCTTCGGTTCCAGCTGAAACGAAAACTGTCGATGATCGGTGACGTGCCGACCCAGAAAATTGTCGCTCACAAAATCGAGCGGGAACTTCTGATACCACGGCGCAGGAATATCCACCATTTCGGTGTGCGTTTCGTAGCCGTCGCGCAACAATTGCACTTCGCGCGTCCCGTACCATGTGTAGTCGAATGAGGCCGGCGTGTAGCCAATGTCCCTGCCATCAACTTTCACGAGCGCTCCGGACGGATAGGAATTGATCGTGACGCGACGATGCACGCAGCCGAGCTGAGTCAGCGCCAGCAGCAG
>CAZFDW010000291.1:0-8502 GCA_964517865.1 uncultured Chitinophaga sp. | reverse complement strand
AGTTGAGCCATTTGGCGCTCGATGATCGCGCGAGACTGCCGCTGCACCAGGCTCTCTGTTCCTTTTTGTAGTCCGAGCATCTGTACCGCATTCGCGATCGGTGCCAGCGGACTTCGCAGTTCGTGACTGAGCATCGCCAGGAACTCATCCTTGCGACGATGCAGGTCGGACAATTCGGCCGCCTGATTCTGCATTTGCTTTTCCAGTCGACTGCGTTCCGTCACATCCCGAGCGGAAGCGAAGACACCCTGCAGTTTTCGGTCGCGGTCATGGAAAGTTGTCGCGTTGTACGACACAATGGTTTCCTGACCATTTCTGGCGCGTGCAGTGAGTTCGTAATCCGTAACCTTGCCTTCTGAAAGAACCAGCCTGATCCCCGCCTCTGCTCGTTCCGGATTGGTGAAATAGTCTTTAAAGGGGGCTCCGATTAACTCGTCCCGCGTGGATCCTGTCAACAACTCCATTTGCTTGTTGACATCACTGATAATCCCGCGAGGATCGGTCGTCATCAAGGCATCGATATTCGATTCAATCAGCGATCGAGTATAGAACTGCTGGTCTCGTACGCGTTGATCGAGCAGCATTCGTTCGGCTTCCACTAACTGACGCGCGGTATTATCGGTGCCAATCAGCAGATAACCGATGATTCCCCCATTTGCCTCGCGCAGGGCTGTGACGGACACAATGGCCGGAAAGCGGCTGCCATCTTTGCGGATATAGGTCAATTCGTAGATGTCTTCGATCCCGCGTGATGCTTTGAAAACCAGGGCATCGAAGCCCGTCGTGATCGTGGTGGAGAGCTCGGCGCTCAAGGCTTTGGCTCGCGCGATCACTTCTTTTGGATCGGAAATGTCGGCTGGCGTGATCTTGTTCATCACTTCGGCGGCCGAGTAGCCCAGCATGCGTTCCGCGCCGACGTTGAAGATCTGGATGACTCCCTTCGCGTCCGTGGCGATGCTCGAGAAGTTGGCGCTGTTGAAGATCGCGCTCTGCAATGCCCCGGCCTTGAGCAACGCCTCTTCTGCCTGCTTACGTGCGGTATTGTCGGTGCCGATCAACAAATAGCCGATGATCGCGTCCTGCGCGTCACGCAGCGCCGTGACCGACACGACTGCCGGAAACCGGCTGCCGTCCTTGCGGACGTAGGTCAGCTCGTAGATGTCCTCAATTCCGCGTGATGCCTTGAAGACCAGCGCTTCGAAGCCCGGCGTGATCGGGGTGCCGAGTTCCAGGCTCAACGCAGCAGCACGCGCGATGACCTCCTGCGGATCCGAAATGTCGGCCGGCGTGATCGTATTCATGACCTCAGCAGCCGAGTAGCCCAGCATCCGTTCCGCACCGACGTTGAAGATCTGGATGACTCCCTTAGCGTCCGTGGCGATACTCGAAAAATTTGCGCTGTTGAAGATGGCGCTCTGCAAAGCGCCGGCCTTCACGAGCGATTCCTCGGCCTGCCGCCGAGCCGTGACGTCTTCCATCGCGAGCACCAGCAGTTCGCCGTGCTGACCCGCCTGCAGCTTGCGGGCGTTCAACAACATCACACGCCGCCCAATGTCCGGGAAGGTGTGCTCAAGTTCGAAATCGTCAAACACAGCACTTTTGGGGACAATGTCTTCCAGCAGCGTTCGCAGGTCAGGGATATCCCATTGACCGTTGCCAAGTTCGTAGATCAGTCGCCCCTCGGTCTCAGCCGGAGACACGTGAAACGTCTGATAGAACGCCCGGTTTGCACTCTGCACGCGGAGCGTGGCGTCGAGAATCAACAGTGGCTCACGCACTGTATCGACGATGTTCTGCGCGTAATTCTGAATATCATCAATCAGTTGGTTCGAATTAGTCATAGCAGCCTTTCGAGTCCGTTCGAGTAATTCCACAATGCAAAAAAAAAGCCGATGTGGGGAAACCTCGCTATGAGTTTTCTCCACATCGGCCTACTCCTCGACCTGCACCCGGATTGTCCAGGATGCCTTTCGATAAGTCTTCCGCAACAAAAAATTTATGCCAGCCGGAGCCCAGTTGAGCGCCGTCTGCCTTATGATCATACAGAATCGCAGCCGGAAAGCACGCGAATGTTTCAATCAATTCAGCCAGTAGACAAATTTCGTTACTCTGCTTTGCGAAATAGACACACACCAGCGTTTCTGCTGCAATAGCTGGTCCCTAAACAAGCGACCTTTGGAGTGCGGTGACTCGTCACCGCTTTCTTTTTCAGGTAATTCGGCTCTGGAAAAGTCGTTCGCTGGCTCTGTTGACTGCAGCTAAAATTGAAATGAATAATCGCTGTTTGACCACGCCGGTTGACAGAAATTCCGTATTGGAAAGGCAAAGCTGCGACAAGTCGCCGCACTCCAAATGACGCCGCCAGGTCCGGTCTGCAGATTCAACTTAAATTCGTTGTCTTAACAAATCACTATGTTGCCGCTTCCAATGAAATCGCTGGTACAAAGACTGAAAGTGCTTTTGGCTCAAGCCGAAATATTGCCGGGGTGTGGCCGAGCAATTCTCCGTCGGCCGTGATTCTGCGGGAACGATGAAGTGGGCGAATCTCCAACGCGGTGTCATGCATGGTGAAAACGGTGTGGACAGGGTCCAATGTGCCGCTCCACAGCGCGGGAATCAGCGGCAGGACATGCCAGCTGCGTTCGATCTCGAGACTATAAAGATCAAGACGTCCATCGTCGATTTTGGCAGCGCTGTGGATCGTCAGACCGCCGCCGTAATGGCGTCCATTCCCGACCGCCACCTGCCACGACTTTGTGGTGCGGCGTCCGGCGCTGGAAATGATTTCCACCGTGAATGGTCGACAATGCAGCATCGCTCCCACGGCGGCCCAAATGTACGCCAGGACGCCCCAACGTGATTTCGCACCCTGTGACAATCGCCTCGTGACACTCTCTGAGACGCCGATACTCGCCACATTCAAAAACGGTCGATCGTTCACCCAACCCACGTCGATCAACTTCTTTTGCCCCGCGAGAATGACATCGCATGCGGCACGAAGGTCACCAGGCAACTGCAGCGTGCGAGCCAGATCATTGGCGGTGCCGAGCGGTAATACCCCCAGCGGAAGCTGAACTTTCAGGAGACTCTTCAGCGATCGATTGATTGTCCCATCGCCGCCACCCAGAATTATTATGTCCACGTGGGGAGCATGCTGCAGAATCAGCTCCGATGCCTCGTCGCCGGGTGCCCTCGGTTCAACAAGATCCAGCCCGCCGTTCATCAGTTGCGTACGGACGTGATCGTAGTCTTCCTGGCCTCGCCGTGACTTCGAATTGACCAGTAGTAAAGCCCGCTGCCGCATTCTGAATTAGCAACCTGTTAATCACTGTCGGCATTCGAGCTCATTCCTCGCCAAAATCCTTTGTTTCCAACAGCTTCGGCTGGCGGATCATAATGAACCTGGCCACTCTGTGCGAGGTGCTCAGCCGGACGGAGGGTCAGGGAACGAAATCAAGGCTTCTGAGATGTTTGCCGACAGGGTCAGGAAAGCTGTAAAAAGAGTGCCAAGGTAATGAAACACGATCCTCCTGGGTGCCTTCCTGCGGGGCTTGTGCGTACAATTTGCGACTTCAGGTCTTGAAACCTGATCACAGGAGGGAAGTTATGAATAATGATGTGGTGACCAGATTCTGTGACAATGTCCATGAAAAGTTGGAGACTCTTCAGGGGCGTATGGAATCGCTCAAGCTCAACATTGGAGCAACCTACCATTTGCTTCACGAAAAAATTGTCGAGGTGCGAAATACCAGCGAAGGCAGACAGTCGGCAGTCAGTGAAGCCAGGGCGTCGCTGGAACAGTGGATTCTGGAAACAAGAGCCGAAGCGAAGAGCAGGATCGATGACAGAATAAGGAACCACGAGAATCAGTATCTTTCCGAGCGAGCAGACAGGGCAGAGGGCTTTGTCGAAACTGCGCTCATGCTTGCCGAGGCTAGCATCGACGATGCCGAATGGATGATCCTTGAGGCCATTGCTGCGCGGCGGGATGCCGAGGCAGTGACGAACAGTTGATCCGGAAGCGGGAATTGTCTGCTCTGCAAACGTCGACAGTTGGATATTCCAGAGAAGAGTTTTGGCGACGCATTATTTTTAGGCCGACGAGTGCAGGCTGACTTCGCCGAAGTCGGTACAGCAGATTTCAGCGAAATCTGCCTACTCTTTTCGGTTGTGGGCGAAGCCTGCGTCAGGCATCTTCGCGCCAAAAGAACAAAACTTCAGGGAGTGTGTGTGCTTGTCAACAACGTCGGCTGAGAATGATCGCACGGGGATGGGAGCGATACCGCATGCATCCGGCGTGGCGTTTCGAGTCTGGGCACCACATGCCCATGCTGTGTTTGTGACAGGTTCGTTTAACAAGTGGTCGACCGACGCGCATCCCATGGTGAAGGAAAACGAGGGCTATTGGTACGCGGATATCTCCGGCGCTGCGGTCGGCGACGAATATCGCTATCGCATTCTGAACGGCGACAAGCAATTCCTGCGTATTGATCCCTATGCACGCCAGGTGACCAGTTCGGTCGGGAACGCGGTGATCCATGATTCGCAGTTTGACTGGCTAGGCGATGACTTTCATATGCCGCCTGTCAATGAACTTGTGATCTACGAAATGCATTTGGGAACTTTTCACAACGACGAAGATCGCCAGACAGATAAGTTTGCGGAGGCCATCCAGAAACTGGATCATCTGAAGCGGTTAGGTGTCAATGTCATCGAAGTCATGCCATTGGCGGAGTTCGCTGGTGAGTTGTCCTGGGGTTACAACCCTGCCTGTATTTTTGCGGTCGAGACCGACTATGGTGGCCCGGTCGGGTTCAAGCGCTTTGTCAAAGCTGTACATCAGGCAGGAATGGGAGTGATTCTGGACGTCGTCTACAACCATTTCGGTCCGGGCGACCTGGACCTGTGGCAGTTTGACGGATGGAGTGAGAACGGACTGGGAGGAATTTACTTCTATAACGACTGGCATGCTGAGACTCCATGGGGTTCGACTCGCCCTGACTACGGTCGCAGGGAAGTGTGCCAGTTCATTCGCGACAACGCGATGATGTGGCTGGAAGAATATCACGTGGATGGACTGCGGCTCGACATGACGCTTTTTATGCACCATGTGCGTGGCGACGGCGATCCGGGTGCCGACCTACCCGACGGATGGAACCTCGTTCAGCGGATCAACCGCGAGGTCGCGCAACGGTTTCCGGGGCGTATCACAATTGCCGAAGATCTGCGTGACGATGACCGGATTACAAAGTCGGCGGACCAGGGCGGTGCCGGATTCACGGCACAATGGGTGGCATCCTTTGTTCATCCCATCCGCGCCGCTGTTATCACTCCGAGCGACGACCAGAGATCACTGGAAAGCATTCGGCGGGCCATCGATGGAGGCTACAACGGGGATCCCTTTCAGCGCGTCCTCTACAGCGAGTCGCATGACGAAGTCGCGAATGGAAAGGCGCGTGTCGCGTCAGAAATTGATCCTCAAAACCCCGAGAGCTGGTTCGCCCAGAAACGCACAACTCTGGCGGCAGCCATCGTGCTTACGTCTCCAGGCATCCCAATGCTGTTTCAGGGACAGGAGTTCCTTGAGGACGGCTGGTTTCAGGACTCGGTTCCGCTCGACTGGGATAAGTCGGAAGAATTCAGCGGCCTTGTGCGGATGTATCGGGACTTGATTCAACTTCGCCTGAACCGCTCGAACTGTACGCGAGGCTTGACGGGATCCGGCCTGAATACCTTTCATCAAAATCAGGCAGATAACATGCTTGCATATCACCGCTGGCATCAGGGCGGTCCCGGTGATGACGTCGTCGTCGTTGTGAATCTCTCTCACCTTGCCCACGAAAACTACAAGCTGGGGTTTCCTGCACCGGGAACCTGGCGATTGCGTTTGAACAGCGACTGGAACGGCTACAGCCGAGGTTTTGGAAACCAGGCGAGTATCGACGTGATCGCGGGAGCCGAACCACGGGATGAGCAACCGGGATTGAACGCCGTACAACGCGACGGCTTTCCTGCAGAGGGAACGATCAGCATCGGCGCATACACCGTGCTGATTTTTTCGCAGGACGCACAAGGCTGACTCGCTGTTGATTTAAAGGGTCAGGAACGAATAGTGCAGACCACCCTTTGGGCCATTCGGCTATTGGTTGCTGCCCCCTTTTCCAGGCCTTTATATTCTTCACGCGGTCAGGAATGAGGCAGGGGCGAGCGGCTGGGCGTCAGCCCTCCGTGTATTTTTTTGCAGGCCACGGAGGGCTGACGCCCTGCCGCTCGCCATGGTCAATTCGCACCGCGTGAAGAATAATTCTCAGATTGTGGTGTGACGGAATGCGATATCAGGTACTGAACGCAAAAAGGAACGCAAAAAGGTGTCAGGAACCGTTTATTGACAGAACGCAAAAAGGTGTCAGGAACCGTTTATTGACAAGCGAGAGGGATTTGGGTATGCTTGAGACATGGGAAGACCAAAACGATCAGCTCCGGGCGGTTGGATTTATCATGTGCTGAACCGTGCAAACGCGCGGATGCCGATCTTTACGAAGGATGAAGACTTCGCTGCATTTGAGCGGGTCCTTGAGGAAGCCGTGGCTCGAACCGGAACGCGGCTGCTTTCGTATTGTCTGATGGAAAATCACTGGCACCTGGTGGTGTGGCCTCAGGACGATGATGAGTTGTCTCGCTTTGTTGGCTGGCTGACGCTGACTCACACGCAGCGGTGGCACGCGCATCGCAAATCGACTGGGTCTGGTCATCTTTATCAGGGGCGATTCAAATCGTTTCCGGTTCAGGACGATGACCACTTTCTGACCGTCTGCCGGTATGTGGAACGCAATGCTTTGCGAGCGAATCAGGTGAAGCGGGCGGAAGACTGGCGTTGGAGCAGTCTGTATCGCTGGTTCTCGGGAACGGCAGCCGAAAAGGGACTTCTGTCGGCATGGCCACTGCGGCGCAATGCAGGCTGGCTGGACCATGTGAATTCACCTCAGACAGACGCTGAACTCGCGGCCATCCGTCGGAGCGTCAATCGAGGCTCGCCGTTTGGAGATGAAACATGGGCCACCACAGCGACCAGGAAACTCGGACTTGAGATCACCACCCGCCCACAAGGAAGACCAAAACTCAAATAAACGGTTCCTGACACCTTTGTTTTCTCAGACTGAGAACGGCAACACCAATGCCATGCCCATTCCTCAATTGCCCGTTTCCACCAAAACGGAACCATCGAGCAGCGGCTCCTGTCCTGAGTATCGCACGAGATTCGTCGTCGTCACGCGAGCGATTTCGCTGAGTGCTTCATGAGTCAGAAACGCCTGATGTGCGGTGACCAGGACGTTGGGAAAAGTCAGCAGCCTGGAAAGTTCATCATCCTGCAGAACTTCGCCCGACAAGTCTTCAAAGAACAACCCTTCTTCTTCCTCATAGACGTCAAGTCCGACGCCTCCGAGCTGCCCGGACTTCAGTGCCTGGATCAAAGCCGTGGTGTCGATGAGCTTCCCGCGGCTTGTGTTGAGTAATATCGCGCCGCGTTTCATTTTTGCCAGCGTGTCCGGGTTGAGAAGAAAGCGTGTCTGCGGTGTCAACGGAAGATGCAGCGACACCACGTCGCTCTCCACAAGCAGTTCTGAGAAATCAACATAGGTGATACCATGCGTAACCGCCCATTCCGGTGCCGGTCTCGGGTCATAGGCGATGACTTTGGCATCAAAGCCGCGAACAATCTGAGCCATGATTTGACCAATTCGACCTGTTCCGACGATGCCAACCGTTTTTCCATGCAGGTCGAATCCGACAAGCCCCGAGAGAGAAAAGTTGTGCTCGCGAACTCGATTGTACGCCTTGTGAATCCGGCGATTGAGCGACATCAACAGCGCAATCGTGTGTTCGGCCACCGCATACGGCGAATACGCCGCGACACGAACCACTCCGATCCCCAGTGACCTCGCAGCCGCCAGATCGACATTGTTGAATCCCGCACACCGCAGGGCGATCAGCTTGATGCCAGTTCGTGAGAGTTTTTTCAGGCATTCGGCGTCAAGTTGATCGTTTACGAACACACAAACGGCCTGTGCCCCTTCGGCCGTGGATACAGTTTCGCTGGTAAGTCGAAATTCATGAAATCGACAATTGAGCTGACCCGCTCCCTCAGCCTGTTCAAAGTATTCGCGGTCATACGACTTCGTGTCATAAAAAGAAACGGTCAGCATAAAATTACTCCCTTCTTGACATTGAGTTATTCCTGACGATCCAGGGTATGACCAGCCAGGGTTCATCAGCGTCGAATCGACCACCAGCCTGAAACACCTATCGAACTGTACAATGCTCGCGTGGTCATTTCGGATCTCCTGATTAGTCAGATTTGAACACTGCTCATCAGACCGACTTGACCACTTCCTGTAAACCCTTGCCGCGACAGAAACTTACGACGCGCACTTAATTTGTCGATGAACCGTTCTTGACACGGAAGAACAGCGCGACCGGCCCGAAGAATTCCTGGCGGAAGGC
>CAZFDW010000290.1:0-8520 GCA_964517865.1 uncultured Chitinophaga sp. | reverse complement strand
TCAGGCAAGGTGCGTTTTCTGGCCGTGTCCGCGATCGCCAGAATCCGGTTGATTTCGCCCGGCACTTCGATCGAGCGCCAATACACCTGTGGTTTTGCTGCTTTGGAAACCAGTCCCAGATTCTTCCGAGCCTGCTCGGTCATCTTCAACGTTTTCGCTTCCTGTATCGGCACGACGGGGGCGGCGTCATTCTTTTGTGCAGTGGCACCGGGTGAGAGCCACGCACTCCAACAGCTTCGCGACACAACTAAAATTGCCGCCAATCCTGCAACAAGGATAATGGCTCCGATAGCCTTCAATGGTTTCATGAATGCACCTATTCTGCGGTTCGTGAGCTGTGGCGAGAATGTCCCCTCAAATCACAGTGCCTTTGGCGTTTGCTGGGGTGTGGCGGAGATGAAGCCGTGGGAAACTGCCGGATCAAGTCAGGCAGCAGTTCACGGACATCAAAAGTTCCGTGACAATGGTCTCAGGAAAGGAAATTGGCCTGAGAAAGGTTCATGCGGCAGGCAATCACGACTTTTGGACACAGATCGGAGCCTGCACAGAAGCAGTTAACAGCGAATCGACGCATCACGTAGAAACAGTGGAACGCGCGCAACGCCAGACAGGCGGCAATACCGCAGGCCGTCTGCATTCGGTATCGAGAATGAACCAGGCGACAGCGATGACAGTTCGTGACCGACTATATTGACGAGTAATAATTCCGCCAACTTGTCGTGGGCAAGGCGATTTGTATCTCGACTTACCGAATCTGAAACGAAGTAAGCCCCGACGTGGTCATCGGGAAATTCTTCAATGCCCGGCTGAGGATCTTCAGCAGTCTCGCTAACATTCGAGTGCAAACCGCCATGGCAATGAGAATGACCGTGACCTGCTTCCGCGTGGAAATGCGGGGTCCCCGAATGACTTCCCAATTCCGCTGAATGCGTCCCAATGTGCATATGCACGGCGCAAAGGCTTTGACTGGCCAGCACCATCGGGATGAGGAGAATTGGAAGGAGTAAACGCATTTTATCTCAGTCTGCAGGATAACTTACCTTTTCGGAATCATATCGATCAGTGGACCGCACTTCAATATCTCACTCAATAAACGGCAGAGTCTGCCGATTCCAGGAGGCGTTTCGGCAAGCGTTACAGGAATTGACTGTGTTGAATTTTCCAATGATGCTCGATGTGCGATCATCGGACATTTGCCTCGTTTCTGCCGAGTCGATTCATTACTTGTCATCGGCTTGGTCCCGGCTGGAATGCCGAATGCCGAATGCTGAGCAGGGGTCTTTGGATGGTGAACTCGCAGATTTTGCTCAGGCGCGAGACTGGGATGCCATCACGGCGCAGATTCTGGCCTCCAGTCCTGAACTTCAAGGTGCCCGCGCTCGACTGTCACGTGCCCGTGCGAATGTGGATCGGCAGCAGGCTCAGGCCATTCCCAACCTGACTCTCATGCTCGCTGCAGGGCAAGACAACGGGACAAACTCGGGGTTCATGAATACTCAAGTTGGCCTTCCGCTGCCAATCCATAACAAGAATCAGGGCAACATCGCTGCGGCCCAGGCCGAGTTCTGCCGCGCATCGCAGGACGTCCGCAGAACGGAACTCGCAATCGAAGCCAGACTGGCGGAGGTGATTCGTGATTATGAATCGTCCGCTGCCGCTGTGGAACAATACCATCAGGTGATTCTTCCGCGTGCAGAGGAAACGCTGAAGCTGGCAGAAGATGGATACAAAGCTGGTCAATTCGATTTCTTGCAGGTGTTGATCGCACGCCGAACGTTCTTCGATGCAAATCTGGAATTTGTTGTGGCTCAGGTAAGTCTCGCGAAGGCATCCGTGATGCTCGACGGTCAGGTTTTGTCAGGTGGCCTTGACACCACTCGTGACACGGAATTCAACAGCGGACTCCGTGATCAAACACTGAGCGGACAATAGGTCGATTGAGTGTCGGTCACACACGCCTGGCTCCGATCTCCAGACTGAATCACATTCTGTCGAGCATTTGCCATGCACGTTCGGTCCAACACGCCGAACTCTGCGTCGTGAGGTGCGAACCTGCGTCGGTGAGACCGACCGACGCGACTTCACGTCCGGCCGTTCGCTGCTCCGGTCACATCGACCCACGCAGTTCGTGCGGTGAAGTCCACCCGATTGGTGTCGTCATTTTGACGTCCCGTCGGGATGAGATTTGAGCGATGCTGTTGATCAGATTGATGCTGCGTCAGCGTGTCGGACCGGAGCGTGTTAGCTTCTGCTGCTTTCCACTTCTGTCGTGACCACTGCAGCAGGTTGCGCTAGGAATCTGATTACTCAGAAAACGGTGGATTGACGGCTGTTACGGAATTGGCATGAGAATCTGATACCCCGCTGTGTGGAAGGTCGAAGCGGCGGTCACGAACAAAGGGCGGCCCCTGAAAATCGAGTCTGCCATACTCCAGAGTCGCCAGAAATGGTCTCGCTCGCTCCCAACAAGTCGATAGTGTTCCGCCCGTTGCCTGCCCTCAGCAAATGGATCGTACCTGCATCATTGACGACCCAAGCCGCCGGCTTGTCAGTCCGTCCTGAGAAAACCGTGGTTAGACTACTTATTGCAGGAAACCTGTTCACGTTGAGCCAAGTTTTCATAGCGACTAACGGGAGCGTTTCCGAGCGGTAGCTGGAATGGTCTGAGGCACTGGTCTCGTTAGCGTCTGTCGCCGGGGTTTCCCAAAGACCTCTTCAGACCAGCAACCCCTTTGATTCGTCCCAGATGCTGATCGGCGTCTTTCAATGAAACGTGTCGGAACAGCCATAGAAAGAACCCGTAAAGCAAGGCGTTCACCAGATAGAACGGCCAATGGGGATCGGGGATTCCAACATTCATTGGGGCTCCCGACTCAATCCCGCGAATCGCAACCGTGGGGCTAAATATCCACAGGTATCGAGCACTGCCCGATACCTCAACGTTGAGTCCGTCCGCTAAGAGGTATTGGACAGCCACTGGCAATGTCAGCCAGACGACAATCAGACAAATGCACACCAAAGTCGCGCGAACCTGCGAGCGGATCTTCAGTCCCAACCACATGGAAAACCATGCCGTCAGCGGCAGGTAGATCAGAACAAAAACAGTTGACCAAAGGACATAATCCCATCGGTAGTTTTTGAACCATTTTTCGAACATGAAGATGCTGAGAAACGGAACGCACAGGACGCCGATCAGTCGTCTGACGCCTCGAAACTTCTGCAGAATGATGTCGCGTGCGGCAATGGGCGTTGTCAGCAATACGTCCAGAGTCTGTCTGGATCGCTCCGACGAAACCAAGCCAGCGGCATGCATGGCGACCATGGCCGCCGAAATCCCCCAAAGCACATAGAGCAGCACGGACACTGCGTCGACCGACGTTCCGCTGTTCGGCCCGCGGATTAACTGAAACGTCCACAACAATGGCAGCTCCAGCAACACGAGCACGCGGAACAGATAGCGGACCGTTCCCAGTGACTTCTTCGACGTCTCGCGCCACGCCACCGGCTGCGTGCCCGGCAGCATGTCCACATCCTTTGTGAGCACAATACCGCCCGTCACATGGTTCATATCCGTGAACATTCCGTCGAGGAGCCTGAAGAGTTCCAGCAGATAGTTTCGGGCCGGGACAAATGCTCTGGATTCAAGAAACACACGGGCCAGGAAGAGGAAACCACAGATCGAAAGGACGATGATCATCATCGAACCGGCAACGGCTTCCTGCAGCGTGCGCGTCTCGGCCAATGCGAACACATTGGGCGCAAACATTCCTGGAATCATATAGCACAGCAGAAAGAAGCAAAGATAGCTGGCGGCAAAGGCCTCGTAAGTCGTGCGGAAGAAGGCCGAACAGGCAATGGAAAACGAACCGACCTGCAAACATGTGAGCGCCAACAGCAGAATGCCGGACCACATATGACTTGAAGTCACCCCACCGTTACTGAACGCGATGGCCATCAACGGAAACGAAATGAACAGGAAGGTGAACATCGGAATCAATCGACCGAACAACTTCTGGATGATAATCTGCCAGGGTGTCAGAGTTGTCAGCATCAACAGGCACAGACTGTCTTTCTCCTTCTCACTGCTGATCACGCTGCAGACCGTCGCCGGCAGCAGTAGATAGATCCCCCAGAACTGCAAAGTGACGAGTTGATTGAACATCGGTCGTCCGCGTCCAAGCACGCTCGTCGTTCCGTCGGATGACAGATTCCCGTAAAACAGCACACACGTTGCGACAAACAGAAGCGCGGTATACCCGAATCGTATCACGTACGTTCGCTTCCTCGCCGCCTGCTCGGTGAGCTCTTTGGCAAGCAAAGGAAGTTTCCATCTGCGCGACAGGTGTCTCATGCCGTCTTGCCTTCGGTGAGCTTCATAAACGCTGTTTCCAGTTCCATGGCTTCCGGCTGAAACATCCTCATGCGAGCGCCCAGAGCATACATTCGGTCCAGCAATTCTTCCGGCGGCAGGCGCTCGGCACGCACACGAATGGCCAGTCGATCCGCGTGGACCTGAACTTCCTCGACTCCGGAAATCCGACCAATCTGATCGATCAGCGTTTCGCTTCCGTTGACCAGTTGCACGTGGATCAACTGCATCAATCCGAGTCGCCGGTAAATATCTTCGAGCGATCCCTCGGTCACCATCTGTCCTGCTTCGATGATGCCGATTCTGGTACACAGCAGAGAGAGTTCGTGCAGAATATGGCTGGAAATCAGGATCGTCTTGCCCATCTCTTTCAGGGCGAGCAGCATTTCGCGCATTTCGATGCGTGCTCGAGGGTCCAGACCGCTGGCCGGTTCGTCCAGCAACAGCAAATCCGGATCGTGCAGCAACACACGAGCCAGTCCCAGTCTCTGTTTCATACCGCGTGACAATGCATCAACCGGTTCTCCTGCCTTTGCCGTCAGGTCGGTCAGTGCCAGGACGTCCCCGACTGTTCGCTCGCGTTGAGAGGCCGGAATGTCGTAAGCCGCTGCAAAAAAATGCAGATACTCATTTGCCGTAAGGTCCTCGTAAATGCCGAAAAAATCCGGCATGTAACCAATGCGTTTCCTGATTGCGAGGGGATCATCGGTCACACTGATCCCGCCGATCGTGACCAGGCCATGATCCGGCGCGATCAACGTGGACAGGACCTTGATCGTCGATGTTTTCCCGGCTCCGTTCGGGCCAATGAATCCGAAGACTTCCCCCTTTGGAATATCAAACGAGATGCCGCGCACGGCATGCACGGCGCCATATGTGACCCATAGATCTTTGATATGCACGAGCGCCATCACGAGCCTTTATGAAATAGCCGTCGGTATACGAAATAGTCATTACCCTGCCTGGTGACGATCACCAGCAAGAGCTGACCTGCATCGTCCGGGTCCAGAATCGACAGGTCTTCGAAATCGCCCGCGCCGTTCGGCGAAATCTGAGACACGATCGAGAATAATCCGACTGCCGGACGGACACACACTTTGCGAACCAGTTCCGCCAGTCGCTGATGCTTCGAATCCGCCGAGCCTGCCGGCCCGCCCAGATCCTGCAGGGCGCTGCCTTGCGCCAGATCGAAAACCTGATTCTTTGTGAAGAGCAACACGGACGACTCTGGTAAAGCCGCTTGAATTCCGTCGTAAAGCGATTTTTTCCATTCATCGTTTTCGACCAGTTCCGATGAATGCTGCCACGTCCAGCTGATGTCGTCCAAATCGAACTCGGGTATCGGGCGCTCCATCTGCAATGCCGTCTGACGACTTAGTTGGGGGCTCCATTTTCGCATTTGCTGCTGAACCGTAAACAGGGTCGGCATGGTGCCTTGGTAAAGTGGCGATTCGGAATCCTGTGGCTGGCCGATCCTGTCGGCGGGCTCATTATCGAGGTCGGATGTCGTCAGCCCACGTCTGGAATTCCCTTCGTCCGCTTCATTGCTGCGTTGGACGGAAACCTCCGCGTAGAGAGTCTGCTTCAGTTCTGTTGCAACTTTCCGCTGTGTGGCAGTGAATAACATTTCGAAACGACTATTGCAGATCACACGATTGGCGGTCGTCAGATCAACAAATTCCAGCGATGTTCGATAGTCGGTCGATCCCAGATATGCATCGCCAAGCCAGGTAGTGAACCCGGTGAATACGAGCGACACAGCCGGCACCAGAACCCATGTGAACCTGCGACTTTTGAAATGGCCAAGCACATAGTAATCGACGGGCACAATCACGGTGAGAAACAACGCCAGAATGGTAACAACGACGCTTAGTGGAATGCTCCGCACATCGTCCGGCAGCAGAATCGCTGTCAGCGAGTCCGTTTCGGTCAGGGGGACATGCTGAAACGGACTGTACATTAATTGGGAATCGTCGAGGCCGCCGGCTTGCCAGTCGCCCGACTGGTCGAACTCCGATCCCGACAGCCGCTTCGACAATTGCTTCGAGGTGCCGGTGTCATGAACCTCGGACTGCATTTCGCTCCGAACTTTCCACAAATACGCCGCCGCTTCTCTAAGATCAGTTACGGTTTCGATTTGTTCGTCCGCCTGAAGAATTACCGAACGTCCCAGCCCTGCGCGGTACATACGCAATCGATCACCACGATCATTGATACCCCCCGGAGGAATTATGTCGGGGCCAATCAGCATCCCTCGATCGTTGTCTGGAAGTCCGGCGATCCGATTCAGGAACTTTGTCTGTGCAGCCAAATTTGAGCTGTCGACAATGACAAACAGGCTACCCCCTGCCTCAACCCAGGCACTGATCGCGTCGAGTTGATCCTGAGTTAACACTTTGAATCCCGGACTTGTCAGTGCCAGCACGTCGAATGAGAACAGACCCAACTCACTGGCACGCAGATCGTCGGGCGTGATCTGCGACGGGATACTCACGAGTTGACTTCCGGGGATTTCGTTCTCCCCCAACTGATCAAGTCGCAAAGACTGCCCGAGTTCGGCGCTTCCCGCGACGTGAGCATTCTCCTGCGGCACCACAATTCCAATCACAAAGGAACGCCTCCAATGCACGGGAATTCGCAATTCGAAACTGCCCAGATCATAGTTTGATGTCTCTGTCAGGAAGCGGGCACGCACAGTCAATGCCGACAGGTCTTTGGACAGCGACATCGGTGGAAGAATCGTGCGCGAATGCCTGTCGCCAGCTAATAACGCCACCTCACTTCCCACGTTACGGTGAAGCAGCTTTTCGCCGTCGTAGCAAGTCAGTTCGAGCCGTCCTTCCAGCAGCTGGGGCGATGCCCAGTCGAGGTGGACATTCAGCGACAGCGGCGCATCAGACCGGATATTGGAGGTCACCGTCGAAAGTTTCAGCCTGAGCGGTCCCGCTGCGTTCACCTGCGATACACTCAGCAGGACGAAGATGACCCACCGAAGGCTTATGAAAATGCCGGAAGTGTTCATCTCGACTTTGACTCAGCGACATCTCCGTCGATCGAACCGCCGCCCGCCGTCGATGTTGGTTCGTCGTGACTTGTCGGGCGGCGAATACTCTGGGGAGGAATGAAACCGGGTACAATGGCCTTCATCGCGAGAATCAGGCTGATGCCGAAAAGAACCGGCCCTGCCGCATTGAACAACTGAAACATAGGAATTCCGGAGAAACCGCCTCCAGGACCTCCGCCTGGCGCCACAAGGTTCATCATCAGGACGGACGCCGCACTGGGGACAATAATGGACAATGCAAAGCATACGTAGGCACCACGAAACGATGAGACGACCCTGATCCGCTCCGGCCTTAAGATGGGGACGGCAAAGAGAAACGCCAGAAAAATGACCTGCAGCCAACCGCCCGACTGCAACCATCCACCACCACCGCCCAACAATTGCATCATCCACAGTTCTTCTCGACCCATAAGAATCGCCTTCGACAGAGTTCCATGTTCAGCTACCAAACGCATGTTGCCAACATGCGTCGGTTTTGTCGATCGAGCGCAGTTCGACAAACCGGTCGGTTCGACAAACCGGTCGGTGCCATGTGCATCAAACCGGTCGGTGCCATGTACCTTGCATGTATTCGCGAAACCATTCCAATGGAATTACACCGGGTGCCCAGTCAAGAACGAGTCCCTGAAACGCCCATCCACATGGAAGATGGAAGGAAGTCTGGGCAAAACAACACTAAGTCACCCTGTCTTCCGCTCTGGTGGCCTGACAACTGTGAATTGCGGCAGTAGCGATCGCCATTACCGAAACACAACGCAAACCGCTTGCTCACTCAGGACACGCCCTCCTAAGTGAGTTGCGTTCGAGCCGTTTCAGGCCCGGGCAGCGATCACTTTCGCGTTCAGCGGACTTCTATCTGTAGTCCGTTTGACTGCGCCGCTTGATCGAGTACCGCTGACATGGCGAATCAAATCGATGTCGCTCCGGTGTGTCGGATTGCGTCAAGCAAGCTTGGGAAAGGGGGATGAAATGTAGAATGCAAATCTGAAACCTTTCGTAGGAGTCCTGCGGGTGGAAAGCCCGTCCGGTAGCGCTTGACCAGCGGCCGGAAGCGAGTCTTGCGTCGTACGTGGGTAACCCGTCCGGC
>CAZFDW010000289.1:0-8534 GCA_964517865.1 uncultured Chitinophaga sp. | reverse complement strand
AGTGGCGGGGGCCGGATTTGAACCGACGACCTCGAGGTTATGAGCCTCGCGAGCTACCAGGCTGCTCCACCCCGCGACAGTGATTTTCAATTGTCAGATTTGGTCTTCCGAAACTGCAACAACGTCGCCAAATTGTTGGGTGTTACATCGCACAGGTTGATGCTCTGTGCGAGGGACGCGGGATACTATCGGCGAACCACACGATTGCCAGTGACTTTTTCCGGCAATTTCTCAGTATCTGCCGAATCGTTGGGAATCGAGTGTTCCACTGCGTCGCATTCCTGCGATTGAACATCAACCTTCAGTCGCTCGACCGGCGCGACCGGTACTTTCGCCCGCAATTGATTCTCTCATTTTCGTATCGGCCTGCACATTCTTGAGTTCATAAAAGTCCAGCAGCCCCAGTTTATTGCTGGCGAATGCTTCCGCGACGGCCTTTGGAACTTCCGCTTCGGCCAATACAACGGCCGCCTTGTTTTCCTGAATCTTGGCCACCATTTCCTGTTCACGAGCTCTTGCTGCGGCGCGTCTCTGTTCGGCCTTCGCCTGGGCGACACGCATGTCGGCCTCTGCCTGGTCCGCCAGCAAGCGGGCGCCGATGTTTTCACCGACATCGATGTCGGCAATGTCAATCGAAACGATTTCGTACGCGGTTTGCGCTTCAAGGCCCTGCTGAAGTACCGTCTTGGAAATTGAGTCGGGATTCTCAAGCACCAGCTTGTACGATGCAGTCGATCCGATGGCCTGGACAATTCCCTGCCCCACACGGGCGATCACGGTTTCTTCTGTCGCTCCGCCAATCAGTTGCTGAATGTTGGTTCGCACTGTGACTCGAGCGCTGGTTCGCAGCTCCACACCATCTGCTGCGACGGCGGACAACGTACCCTGTGTGCGTTTCGGATCGGGGCAGTCAATCACTTTGGGATACACGCTGGTCTTTACGGCCTCCAGGATATCGCGTCCGGCAAGGTCAATCGCCTGAGCGGTATTCCAGTCAAGCGGGATGTCGGCTTTTTCCGCTGCAATGAGAGCGCGAATCACGTTCGGCACATTTCCGCCCGCCAGATAATGGGCCTCAAGAGCACGAGTGGAGATCGGATACTTTTTGGTCAGGCCAGCCTGCACGGTCATGATCTTTGCGCGCACGATGACGACCGGATTGACGCGACGAAAACGCATTGACACGAGATCCAGCAAACCAATGCCAGCCCGTGTCATTTTGCATTGCAACCACAAGCTGGCAAATTGAGCAAAGATCGCCAGAAACACGATCGTCGCCAGCAATGCGAAAACGAGAAGGCCCCACTTAATGGGTTCACTAATGTCCGCAAAAATTAAGTGCTGCATCGTGATCTCTTATCTGAATCGCAATAACGAAAACCTGAAACATGTAGAAAAGCAAAACGAAGGCTCTTCGAACCCGGATCAATCAAGTCTCCGGAGATTGTGTGTAATCGCCGGGAATCTCGAAGTCAAGCCGGTCGCCCGTTTCATTCCCCTTCAGCGGCGCCGATGTCTGGTTGTGAATTCGCATATTCTTTGAAATTGCTGGCCGGATTGATTCGTCGGGATCGATGGCCCTCGTCGGCTCGAGCGCCGTTTGCTGCGACGTACTCTCGTCATCCGCTGTCAACGGGCGTACGATAATTCGGTTGGAACGCGTTGCCACGACGATCACCGGGGTTTGAGGTTCGACAAGCATGCCGAGACTTTCGGCATGAAACCGTTCGGAGTGGATCGATACCATGCCGCCGGGCGTCAGCAATGTCAGTGCCGTCCCGCGCTGACCGACCAATTGTTCGAGTGGATTCGAGGTTTTTTCTTCGGGGGGTGGAGGACGAAGAATGAGTCGATTGCCGAGTGACGTCTTCTGCATGATAGCAACGGCACCCAGCAATGAGCCCGGGATGCCGGTAAACAGCACCACGACGTACGTCCAGAAGAAGGCTGGATTAACGCCCCACCACGCTTTCCAAGCGCTCCAGAACGAAACGATCAGTGCCACGGCGGCAGTGGCCAGAATCATTCCGAAACTGGGAATGAAGAATTCCAGTCCCAACAGAAACAGACCCAGCAACAACAACATCGTCGCCAGAATCCCGGCGTCCGGCATGGTAGAACCCTCAAATGGTGAACGTTGAATTGACTCCGGCAGTCGGGAACGGTCCTTCCATTCGTCCGACATTGTACGTAATCTAATACCAATCGTGCCAACCTGCGAGCCACAACCGATTGCGGAACGGAACCACCCATTTCCGTGAACGAACTCCTTCCAAAAAATCCCACCACAGGAGCCCACCATGACTTCAATTTTGACCACGCGCCGAACGATGTTGCGAGGACTTGGCGTAACAATGGCGTTGCCCTGGATGGAATCGCGGCGTGTCTGGGGACAGGAGGCGGGCACAACTGCCGCGACCGGAGAAGCGCCCATTCGGATGGCCGTGCTGTTCTCCGGCAACGGGTTTCACAAGGATCACTGGTGGGCCAAAGGGGCCGGAAAGGACATGGAGCTCGGCAAAGTCCTTGAACCTCTGAGCGATTTTCGTGAAAAAATGCTGTTTGTGAAGGGGCTCTACAACGAAGAAGCCCTGAAGGGCAACATCCACAGTTCGCAGACCGGCAACCTGCTCAGCGGCGCGCCACTGGAAGCCGGCGGTGGCATTCGCAGCGGCACAAGCATCGACCAGTTACTGGCTCAGAGTTACGGTCAAACGACGAAAGTGCCGAGTCTGGTGTTAGGCTGCGAAAAAGCCAACCCATCGGTACACAAGAATTACTCGATGCTTTACAGCAGCCATATCTCATGGAGTTCACCGACAACTCCGACGCCGCTGGAAGTTTATCCGGCTTTGGCATTTGACCGACTGTTTCGTGACGAAGCCGGCAAAGGCGACAAGAGTGTGCTGGATGCCGTCCTTGAAGACGCCAAAGATCTACGACGAAACATCAGTCTCAGCGATCAGCAGAAGCTCGACGAATATCTGGCATCTGTGCGCGAAGTCGAACAACGCATCTCCCGCGCTGGTGAGCGCGGCGAATTGCAGGGCTGGAAACCGACACTCGATAAACCCGATATCCCGCGACCTGCGGACGGCATTCCTCAGGACATCGCCGAACACATGCGTTTGATGAGCGACATTCTTGTGCTCGCATTCCAGACGGATTCAACTCGGCTGTGTACGCTCAAACTGAACAATGACCATTCATCACTGCGGTTCCCGAATCTCAACGTGGACTACATGATTCATCATCTGTTGTCACATCAGGAATCCGACGACTGGCTTAAGGTGAATCGATTTTTCATCGAACAGTTTGCATATATTGCCGGAAAAATGGACGCAATTCAGGAAGGCGAACGGACGGCTTTGGACAATTCGATGCTCATGTACTGCAGCAGCATGCACACGGGCAGCCACGACGCGACCAAACTGCCTGTGGTGATCCTTGGCAAGGGCGGCGGCAAGCTGGAGACAGGTCGCGTCCTCGACTATCTCGACAAACCCAATCGCAAAATGTGCAGCCTGTACCTGTCACTGATCGACAAATTCGGCCTGACACTGGACAAATTCGGCGACGCCAACGAACGCCTTGCCGAAGTTTGAAGTTCAGATTTGGACAGGGGAGACAGGACTGAATTGCCGGAAAGGGCAAGGAGTCTGTCCCGATTCTCCAAAACTGTGAACCGCAAGGCGCTAGCGGTCTGTTGATTTAATACCAACCCGAAGCGCCAGCGAGGCAGAAACTTGAATTCCTCGCTGGCGCTTCGGGTTAGTATGACCATGAGCCCCAAAAATCATTAAATCAACAGGCGCTAGCGGTCTGTCGCGCATTCATTTATGGGTTGTGTGCCACTGGCTTTGCCAGTGTTCGCCCATTGGCAGGAAGCACTGGCAGAGCCAGTGGCACACATCAATACACGATTGACAGAGTATTACGCTTCGCGGCGCTTTCTGCGAACAGGCATCAGAGCCAGTGCCAGGATCGACGCCGCGGTGGTCGATGTCGTGTTCGTTCGTGACTCAATCGCTGAGTCGTTGAACAAGCTGCCCGACATCATCGCTGACGCCGCACTTGCCGGATCGGCCAGCGATTCCATCAGCTCTTCAATTACCGCCACTGGCATCGCGATGTCCGAAACCGGCACCGCTGATTCGGCCACGGCCATCGTTGTTGCAGAAGCTGACACGGTGAGCATTGCCGCTGGTTCAGATTCAGGCTCGACAACGAATTCGGTGGCAGCATGGAGTACTTCTGCAGTCCGGAGCTTTTCGGGTTCGACAAGTTTGAGATCCTTCAGATCCAGTGATGCGGAAATCACGAAGGTCTGCGAGTTGCTCCAGCTGCTGGCGGTGCCGATGGAATTGAATGCGCGAATCCAGAATCGATAGGTACTGGGCCTCAATGCCTGACCGTCAGGCAGGGTGTAGAACGCGATCTTGCCTGTAGGATCCACTGCAAACGTCTTCACCTGCAGCACGATTGTTTCGTTTCGTTCCAGATCACGGACCAGGATTTCGTAACGGAAGGCCGCCGGATCGTGTGTCCATTGAAAGGTCGGCGTGGTATCTTTCGACGTTCCGGATGGGCCAATAATACTTGGCGTCGTGGGATTCGGGACGTCGATGCGCACGCGGTACGCCACGCTCCAGTCGCTCGTTTCGCCCGAGTTATTTATGCCTCGAACCAGAGCCTGATACGTGTGTTCGGCCAGCCGCTGGTTGTTAGGAATCGTATACGACTTCGCCTGAATATTGGTCACACGGATCACACTTGTTTTATTCAGCGTGACATCGTCCAGCCGGAATTCGTAGAACGGCGCATCAAAGTCAGCCGTCCATAAGAACGTGGGGTTCGGGTTTTCCACGGAACCGGCGGGATTTGGGACGGGCGCAGTGATCACGGGAATGCTTGGGACTGGTTCGTCGAGCGTAAAGACGTAGACCGTACTCCATTCACCGACTTCATTTGCACTGTTGATCCCGCGTACCCAGGCGCGATAGTTGCCCTGCGGCAGATTGTTCAGGGCCAGATATTCGGTGCCGATGATATTTTTCTCACGAATGATCTGGAACTGACCAGTCGTGACGTTATTGACCCACAGGTCGTACTTCACGGCGCGGTCAACTGCAGTCCATTTGAAAGTTGGATTGGAAGTGGTAATTGTGAGGTTGACGACTGGTCCTGTCGGCCCGAGCATCTTTGGTGTGCCAGGGGGCAGGACATCGACGGTGAACGAATACCCTGCACTCCAGGGACTGAATTCATTATTGCCATTGGCCGCTCGAACCCATGCGAGGTACGAACCCTGCGGCAAAGCGGGCGGATCATAGTACGGCGTCAGGCGGGAGATATTTTCGCGGCGGATGTATTGGCCGGTGCCCGTCGTCAGATTATTCACCCACAGGTCATACTTTGCGGCAGCTTCGACAGGAGTCCAGACGATGCGAGGATTGACGTTGGTTGTGACCGGGATCGGAGCGGTGATGACAGGGGCGACAGGAATCGGCGCATCGATCGTGAATTCCACGAAGTCGCTCCAGGCACTGGATTCGCCGACAGAGTTAAACCCCTTGACCCATGCACGATACACACCGTCCGGCAGCGGATCGAAATGAACGTACGTGGTCCCGGCAAAGGCCGTTCGATAGATGACTCTCTGCTGTGTCGCTGCGTTGTTTACCCAGAGATTGTAGGTCCTGGAATTGACATCACTGGTCCATTCAAAGGTCGGGAAGGATTCAGTAATGTCTCCGTTGGGCCGAAGAATTCGTGGTTTTGCAGGTGCAGGAATATCAATCGTGAAATTGACATAATTACTCCAGGTGGAGAATGTGCCATCAGCAGCAACCGTGCGCACACGAGCCTGATAATCCCCTTCCGGAAATTCATTTGCAGCAAGGTGACTTACACCTATGACATTGCGCGTGTAATAGCCCGGACGATCCAGCGTCAGGTTATCCACCTGAAGTTCATAGTGATCTGCACTTGCCCCGATTGTCCATTCGAAGAGGGGAATTGGTTGAGTCAGCGTTCCAACAGGGCCAATCATCGTTGGCGTTGATGGCAGCGGGATGACGGTGCCGGACAGGGTATACTGACCCAGATTTCCGTATTCCGATGTGCCTGACACACTGACGTAATATGTGCCGCGACCGACAGTTGCCGAAACTGATGCTGACAAACTTGTGGCAGGATCAGACTGAACGATCATGTTGCCAGACGCATCGAACAACCGAAGAACTGCATCCAGGTTTGTGCCTGGGTTCATCGTCGGCAAATTGTAGAAGGTCGAAAGATTCAAACCTTCAACGGAAAACGAAATGTCTCCGCTGTCGGTCGCAAACCCAAACATGTCGATGTCGCCGTTTCGTTCGATAACGCCGTTTGCACTGATGGCTGGCGCCAGAACAATGATCGTTGTTGCCGTCGCAATCGTATTTCCGTGGTCATCAGTTCGGTAACTGAAAGTCCGGTTGGCAGCACGGGTGAGTGCTGCGAGATCGTCCTGGATGACATTTGCACCAGACGAACTCGGCCCCGTTTCCCAGATATCACGCAGCGAGACATCTGATTGCCCCATCAGTGGTCCGACAACGACGGTGCCCTGTCGATATTCCGCAGTCTTGTTGCCGTTGGCATCGAAACTGCTTTGGTGCTCAAGTCCAAATGTATGGCCAGCCTCGTGCGAAATTGTATTTGCAATATGTTTAATGTCGGTATCCACTTCCGAAAAAGCAAAAACTGTATTCGACTCACTGGAAAGGCTGAACCCATTCAGCTTTGCTACGCCCACGACGCCATTTACCCCTAACCATGAACCGTCGCCACCGATTGAGACAAGCACCGATTCAAAATCGTTAATCCGAGCAGGTGTGACCGTAGTGACGTTGATGTTAAACGGTGCAAAGTCTTCAGAGACCCGATACCAGAGTTCCTCGATTCTTCGAAGTTCTTCGTCGCTGAAGGTGGTCCGGTCAGCGTCAATGTCGAAGACGGGAGTATTTATCGTTGTGCCATTGTTCCACGAGGGATCTGTTTCCGCATGACCATCGAAATCAAGGTAGACGCTGACAGGTGCGCCTGGGAGGCTGTTCAGATTCGGAATTGCCGTGAGTGGATTCATGAACCTGATGCCATCACCGCTCCCGGGGCTCGGATACGGTTGGGAGTTGGCTCCAGGAGGCTTAAGTAGCTCTGTCATTCCTCCCTCAATCGAACAAGCCGATCCACTGACAGCGCTGAGCAGGCAACGCTCTTCGAAAACTTCGACCTGTCCAGGCAGCGTCGTCGTGACACGGTTTCGACGAGCGCCGCGATGCTGTCGCTGCGTGTCGCCGGTCGCAAAAACGAATTTCAGTGAACGTAGAAATAAAGAGTTTGATGGCATCTGCGAGACCCTGAGCGATTCAGACAGAGTTGTCAGAAAACGATAAAGACGGGCACGTTTGCACATCACGACGTCAGTAATTGGCGCAAAACGACACCGACACACAGCGTATGGGACGCTGAACCCTGGGCAAAACCAACACATTCTTCAGGATTGTATGAAAATCTCCCAAAGATTAGCCAGTGTCCGAGGTCTCTTAACCCCGTTGGACCTCGCTGCGGCATTGCTGATTGCAATAGCGTAGACAGATTCGGAGCGCAGAAATCCCGGACTTCCCGTTTTTCATCGGAGCCTGAATGGTCTTTGAATCAGGTTTTTCCGTCGTTCCGGGCTCCCCCAAACTCCCCTCAATCGATCCTGCCACGATATCTTACCTGTTCGGAATAAGTCTCCCGCAGGCAAATGCCGCGTGTCATCACACACTGCAAATTGGCTGTAATCCTCAGGAATCCGCGAAACGCCAGAATCTGCAGCATCGAATCCCTGATCCAGGGGCTCGCTCGGCAGAAAATTCAGGCGAGGCTGGATACAATCAGCGGATTGGTCATGCTGGACGGCCACGTGCGTTCAACAGAACGTTTCCAATGCATGTGCCTCATGCGAGGGATCCAGATCAGAATGCCATTGATTTCCTGAAGGGACCGGTTCTTGAGTTTTCTCGCTGAGGTTCAAATCTACTGTTTCTTAATGAGCTACGCCGTTTCGTTGATCGGCGAAGTCTGGCTTCTGTTGCGCCGACAATCCTCGTTGGCTCGCGTTGTTGTGCTGGCCTTCACCGTCGCTGGCTTTTTGGCTCATACGGCCTATCTGATCACGCGCAGCCAGACCGCCGGATTGCCGCCGTTGCTCAGCAGTCAACAGGATTGGCTCCTCGTTCTGGCGTGGATCGGCGGCCTGTTGTACCTGGTGCTTTTGCTGACACACCGCCAATTGGCGCATGGAATGTTCATGTTGCCCGCAATTCTACTGCTGGTAATCGTCGCTGTTTTTGTCAGCCGCCAGGCGACCGGCAACCTCGACCAGCTGGCTTTGCGGAGACTGGGGATGTTTCATGCCGCGTCGCTCGTGCTGGGGATCGCGGCCGTCGTGGGAGCGGCGATCTCCGGACTCATGTACCTCCTGCATCATCATCGCCTGCGAAGTC
>CAZFDW010000288.1:0-8534 GCA_964517865.1 uncultured Chitinophaga sp. | reverse complement strand
GTCTGGTTGCTGGTCGTTGAGCAATTCGGGAAACGCCGCTCGGCAAACCGAATTACGGCTGCCTCCCGTTTCAACGCCGCCGTGGCCTCTACGATTCCGAAGAGTCGCGTGTCGCGACACGCTTAAGGCGGGCTGCATGCATACCGTTGATCACGAATGATGCGTTTGGCCATGGCTGCAGATTTGGATGGCCCCGACTTCTCGCCCCGACTTCTCCACGACTTCTCCAGAGTTCAAACAACATTCCGCAATCCCGAAATCACCAGTTGATTTTATGATCAAGGTAGATCAATCGCTACCCTTCACGAAGGCTGTCGCTTCCAATAAGCAATCGCCAGTTTCTGCATATCGATGACCGTCACTGGGATCATTGAAGTTATTTCTACTTGAATCAGATCTCCCCAGCTTCCGGTTGCACCCCGGCATCAGCAGCCTGGACGGATGGTGGAACTCATCGTACGATGCCCGGCAGCACTGAAATGATTGATCCGCCGTCTCGCATTGTTGAGTCGTCATGACCCCACTGATTCGCTTTCTTGTTCCTTTCACCGTTTGCGCTCTTTCGTTGCACCAGGTATCGGCCCAGCGAGAGCTGAGAAACATCCCGGCACCGGATCCTGAGCTGGAAAAGGCCACGTTCAAAGTTCCCGATGGCTTTGAAGTGAATCTGTTTGCGTCTGATCCGGTGATTGCCAAGCCGATTCATATGAACTTCGACGAAGACGGACGACTATGGATTGCAAGCTCGGAAGTTTATCCTCAGATCGTTCCTGGTGCTCCGGCGACGGATCGAGTCGTCGTCGTCGAAGATACCGATCACGATGGCGTCGCGGACAAGACGCACGTGTTTGCCGAAGGACTGCTGATTCCGACGGGAATTGCACCTGGCGATGGAGGTGCGTGGGTCGCCAACAGTACGGAACTGCTCCATTTTGCAGATCGCGATGGTGACCTGAAGGCAGATTCGAAGCGAGTCGTGCTGTCCGGGTTCGGGACGGAAGATACTCATCATATCCTCCATACGCTGCGGTGGGGCTATGATGGTTTCTTGTACTTCAATCAATCCATCTACATTCACAGTCACGTCGAAACGCCATGGGGCGTTCGCCGCTTGAACGCCGGCGGCATCTGGCAGTTCCGCCCGGAGACACTCGAACTGGGCGTGTTCATGAAAGGACTCGTTAACACCTGGGGACATCATTTCGACCGCTTTGGTCAGTCGTTTGCGACAGACGGCGCGGGCGGTGAAGGGATCAACTATGTTATTCCTGGTGCATATTATTTCACCGCTGCCGATGCAGAACGACTCGTCAAAGGCCTGAACCCGGGCAGCCCAAAGCACTGCGGGCTGGAATTGGTGGACACGCCGATGCTGCCTCCGGACTGGCAAGGCAGTGCGATCACCAACGACTTCCGCGGCCATCGTGTCGTCCGCTTCGCGTTGACTGAAGAAGGTTCGGGATACGTATCGCGTGAACAGCAGGAAGTGATCTGGTCTGATCATGTCGCGTTTCGTCCGATCGACGTCAAGATCGGCCCCGATGGAGCGTTGTATATCGCTGACTGGTACAACCCGATCATTCAGCATGGCGAAGTGGACTTCCGCGATGAACGCCGCGACCACACTCACGGCCGCATTTGGCGCGTCACATGGAAAGGCGCGCCAAAGCGGGAGTTCAAGCCCGTATCGACTCGATCCAACACGGAGCTGTTCGAGGCATTGCGTTCGAACGATGGCGTGGAGCGTCAGTCGGCAAAGCAAATGCTGCGCCAGCGCGGTCCTGGAATCGCTACGGAACTCGAGCCCTGGCTGCGGACCGTGGGACTGTCCGAAGAAGAACGTGACCATGTGTATCTGGAAGCACTTTGGTGTTTTCAGGCGGCTCGCTCATTGCAGCCGCAGTTGCTGGAATCACTGCTGCAAAGTACCGATGGTCGGATCCGCGCGGCTGCGGTGCGGGTCCTGAGTCACTGGAAATACGAATTGCCGAACTCGCGTGAACTGTTGACGAAAGCCGTTCAGGATCCGCATCCGCGCGTGCGACTGGAAGCCGTTCGAGCCCTCTCGTTTTCTCCGCTGGAGGATTCAGAACGGCAGATTGCAGACGGATCTGCATTTGGTTTTGCCAATCCGGTGACGGCAAACACCCTGGCTGCATATAGTGATCCCAAGCTGGTGGAAACGGCGTTGCTGCCGTTGAAACAGCCTGTCGATACGCACATCGATTACGCGATGTGGCTGACCGCGAAAGAATTGGCTCCTCAATGGCGACCGGCCTTTGATCGCGGTGAAATGAATTTCAACAATGACGCGGGGCAGATCGCCTATGGTTTTTCCGCCCTGGGCAGCGGGGCGCCTGTGGATGTCCTGATGAAGGATCTCTACGCCGATCATGTCACACCTGAAAAGCGAGGCGGTCTGGTGCCGCTCATCTGCTACAGCGCTGATGCCAATCAGATGGGGCGACTGGCATCCGTCGCGATGCAGCACAAGGACTCGGCCACGCTGCAGACCCTGCTGACAATTTCTCTGACGAGGAAGATCGTACCGCCGATCATTGCGGACACACTTGCGCCGCTGGCAGAATCCGATGATGCCGTGCTGCGTCATGCCGCATTACAGGCGATCGGACAGTGGAACGTGGCCGGATTGAAGCCGCATCTGGAAGCACTTGTCGGCAATCCGTCCTCAGACGACGCGGACCTCGCCGCCGCGTTTGCCGGGATCGCGGTGAGTCACGACGACACGCTTCTCGCGCTGCTGGAAGCGGTCGGAGGCAATCCCAAATCTTCCGTCGAATCCCGCAGTCTGGCACTGGAACGATTGGCGACAGCCCACCCGGAAAAGGCGGCCCCGCTTGTCGTAGATCTGGTCGCCGCTCTTCCTGAAGGTGTTTCCGCAGTGAACGTGGCTCGCGCGATGCTCAACGAAAAGCAGGGATCAAAACTACTGACCGCCGCGCTCGCCGGGCGGGAACTGCGAACGGATGTCGCGCGTGACATTCTGCGCGTCCTGCGTGAATCCGGTCGGACCGATGCGGATCTGGAGAACGTATTGCGAACAGCTGGCAGGATCATCAGCCGCAAGTCGCTGACCGTTGAAGAACGAGCTGCGATGTTGACGAAAGCGACGACGACAGCCACGGCGGCCGAGGGAGAACGGATTTATCGCAATGAACAGCTCGGTTGCCTGAAGTGCCATGCAATCGGCGGTGCCGGTGGATTGGTCGGGCCCGACATGATCAGTCTCGGCGCGAGTGCGCAGCCGGATTATCTGCTGGAGTCGCTGCTGAATCCCAATGCCAAGGTCAAGGAAAACTACAACACAACGGTGATCGCAACTGTCGAAGGACGAGTCGTCGCCGGCGTGCTGATTCAAAAGTCAGAGAAGACGCTGACTCTGCGAACAGCGGAAAACAAGGTCATCGAAGTGCCAGTGGAGGAAATCGAGGAGCAGTCTCAGGGAGTGTCGCTGATGCCGGAAGGACTGGTCGATAATCTGACCGACGACGAAATTGCTTCGGTTGTCCGTTTTCTGTCGGAACTTGGTCGAACTCCTGAGTACACTCTTCCCAAAAGTCGCCTGGTTCGCAGCTGGCAGGTCGTGATGCCAACGGAGGAAGCGAATTTCCTGTTGAACCGCACCAGCTTCAGTCAGGTGGCGGCGAACAACCCCGGTTTTACGTGGAGTCCTCGCTACAGTGTTGTGACTGGACAACTCCCGTTGGAGACCATTCCCTTGATGACCGCTCGTGGAGTGACCGTTGGCTTTGCCCGTTGCGAAATCAACGTAACGACTCCCGGAAAAATCGCCATTCGTTTGAACTCAATCACCGGCCTGGAAGTGCGCATTGACGGCATCCCCATGGAACCAGCCGTCGAATTCTCGCCAACCCTTGCCACCGGCCTCCACACGATGACGGTCACCATCGATTCCGCGAAACGCACCGAGCCGCTTCAACTGGAACTCTTTGATCTTGCTGCGGGCGGCAATGCAGAACTCGTCAATCGTTGACCGTCTCGTAGCTTGACTCTCCGAGTCGAGTAGATTCCCGAACGGTGGACGTTGCCTTCTGAAGTATGCACACTAAATGTCCTGATCTGGTTCCGAAGATAAAAATGCAGAGGCCATGAAGGAGCCACGAATGCCAAACCCGTTTTCATTCAACCGCATGGCAATCTGCCTCTCGGTCGGTCTCGTCATGAATTCGATTTCCAGCGTCACGGTCTCAGCTCAATCGCCGCCGAACATTGTCATCATTTTCATGGACGATATGGGCTATGCCGACATCGGTCCGTTCGGTGGCGATAAGTCACTCACGCCGAATCTGAATCGCATGGCAGCAGAAGGTCGTCGGTTCACCGATTTCTATGTCAGCCAGGCAGTGTGCTCAGCATCCCGCACGAGTCTGCTCACCGGCTGCTACAACGTTCGCGTCGGCATTCAGGGCGCGCTGGGACCGGCGTCGAAGGAAGGAATTCATACGGACGAAGTGACGCTTGGAGAACTCTGTCAGCAGAAGGATTATGTTACAGCCTGCTTCGGAAAATGGCATCTGGGCAGTCATCAACAATTCCTGCCGCTGCAAAACGGGTTTGATGAATACTTCGGACTGCCGTACAGCAATGACATGTGGCCGTTTCATCCGGAAGTCATGCATCTGCCGATCGCAGAACGTCTGAAACGCTGGCCGCATCTGCCGCTCATCGATGGCAACACGATCGTCAATGCACAGATGACAGGCTCAGATCAGGAATTGCTGACAACTCAGTACACCGAGCGCGCGGTCAGCTTTATTGATCGCAACGCCCAGCGACCTTTCTTCCTGTATCTCGCGCATTCGATGGTGCATGTTCCGCTGTTTGTGTCAGACAGGTTCGATGGCAAAAGCGGCAAAGGTCTGTTTAGCGACGTGATCATGGAAGTTGACTGGTCGGTCGGTCAGGTCTTTGAAGCCCTGAAGCGAAATAACGTGGATCAGAACACGCTCGTGATCTTTACCTCCGACAACGGGCCGTGGTTGAGTTACGGGGACCATGCCGGTTCCGCAGATCCTTTGCGAGAAGGCAAAGGGACGATGTTTGATGGTGGATGCCGCGTGCCGTTTCTCGCGCGGTGGCCGGGGAGAATTCCTGCGAATTCAAGCTGCTCCGAACCCGCGATGACGATCGACATTCTGCCCACCGTTGCTCGTTTGATTGGCGCTGAGTTGCCAAAGCATCCGATCGACGGCAAAGATATCTGGCCGTTGCTGGCAGGCGAGGAAGGAGCAGAGTCACCGCAGGATGCCTACTATTTCTACTGGGGCCACAACCTGCACGCCGTGCGGAGCGGGCAATGGAAGCTTCATCTGCCGCACGATTACCGGACGCTCAACGGTCGTCCCGGCGGCACGGGCGGAATCCCGACGAAGTACGATGCGGGCAAGATCGAACTTTCGCTGTTTGATCTGACGTCTGATCCCGGCGAATCAATGAACGTCGCGGCTCAGCATCCTGAAGTCGTCGCACGTTTGCAGGCTCTGGCAAAGTCGATTCAGGCAGACCTCGGCGAAGGCAAGCAACGTGGCAGCGGGCAACGGGCCGTGGGGAAACCTTAATCCCAGGGTGTGTGCCGCGCAGCGAAACACACCACTTCCTACTTTCGCCTGTTCTGAAAATCATACCGCACCAAACCTGGCAACACGTCAGCATCCAGGCCAGCCACGCGGCCTGAAGCCAGTAAGTCCCAGGCGATCGCGGCCATCGCAGCATTGTCTGTGCAAAGTTCCAGAGGAGCGATCAGAACGTCGATTCGTTCACGTTTGGCCATGCGAGTCAGTTCATCGCGAAACATCTGATTCGCTGCCACGCCACCACCCACACACAGTCGAGAATAGCCCAGCTGGCGAACTGCCAGACGACATTTTGCCACAAGCACTTCAACGGCGGCCTCCTGAAATCCCGCCGCCAGATCTGCGACACGATCAGCGGGCGTGTCAGTCAGCTGATCCGGCCCGGGAACTCCGCGCCCGGCATACAGGACTGCTGTTTTCAGTCCACTGAAACTGAAGTCCAGCTTTCCGCTGTGCAACATCGGACGCGGCATTTTATAACGCCGCGGATTTCCCGTCACCGCAGCTTTCTGAATTGACGGACCGCCAGGGTACGGCAGATTCAGGATTCTGGCAACCTTGTCGAACGCTTCCCCCGCCGCGTCGTCCGTCGTACTGCCGATCAGTTTACTTTCGGTGGCCGATCGGCAATCGTACAGGTTTGTGTGGCCACCGCTCACGACAAAGCCCGCGCAAGGATAGATCGATTGTGAAAGCCCCATCCCACAGGCATAGATATGTGCTTCGACGTGGTTCACGGTGATCAGCGGAATTTTCAGACTCATCGCTATTGTCTTTGCGGCCGTGAGGCCCACCAGCAACGATCCGACCAATCCCGGTTCCGTCGTCACGGCCACCGCGTGCAAATCCTGCGGCGAGCATTCCGCCTCTCGCAGCGCGGCCTTGATCACTGGCAGAATGCGACGCACATGCGCGCGAGACGCGATCTCGGGAACGACACCGCCCCATTCGATATGCAGTTCATGCTGCGATGCCACGATGCTGGAGAGTACCTTGCTATCTTCGCGCACGACTGCAGCTGCGGTTTCATCGCAGGAGGATTCGATTGCAAGAAGGAGGCGAAATGGCAAGGATTGGTTCATGGTGACAACTATGTTTCAGGTTCGTCCAATGTAGCCGTCTCGCTCCGCCGAGACGTGCCTTCAAGGAAGGCCACGGGGCTAATACTCCCGTGTTCAATTGTTCCAGGACCCCGTGCGATGGAAATCGTTTTCGCCACGTGCTTTGATCGACGCATGCGTGTGGTAAATGCTCATCACGGCGGAGCGTGACGGCTACGTTATCACATCTTTGCCAACCCACGGACGCAGTACTTCAGGGACCACGACGCTGCCATCGACCTGTTGATAGTTTTCCAACACCGCGATGATGGCTCGGGCGCACGAAATTGCTGTACCGTTGAGCGTCTGAACAAACTGAGTCCCTTTTTTGTCGGGGCTCTTGCAGCGGATGTTCAACCGCCTTGCCTGATAGTCAGTGCAGTTGGAGGCACTGGTAACTTCGCCGTATTCGCCTGCATCACCGCGGCCTGGCATCCAGGCTTCGATGTCGAATTTGCGATAGGCCGGTCCGCCCAGATCACCCGATGCTGTGTCGATCACGCGGTACGGAATGCCGAGTCCCTGAAAGACTTCTTCTTCAATCCGCAGAATGTCTTTGTGCAGCGTGTCGGAATCTTTCAGATCCGGCCCTGTATAGCCAAACATTTCCACTTTGGTAAACTGGTGAACGCGATAGATGCCTCGCCCGGCACGACCAGCCGCACCGGCTTCGGTACGGAAACAGTGCGAGAGCCCGGCGTACTTCAGCGGCAGGCTGGCAACGTCAAGAGTCTGATCCTTCTGGATGCCGCCGAGAGTAATCTCAGCCGTGGCCACCAGACTCAAGTCGCTGTTGGCAACGGAATAAATCTGCGTTTCATTCCCGCGCGGGTTGAATCCAATGCCTTCCAGAACGGAATCGCGTGCCAGGTCGGGCGTCGTGAACAGCGTGAAGCCTTCGCCGCGAAGTTTCGTCAGAGCATACTGCACGAGCGCCATTTCGAGCATCACGGCGTCGTTTTTCAGGAAGTAAAATCCTGATCCGGCCACACGCGCTCCGGCTTCGAAATCAATCAGATCCAGATGCGCAGCAATCTCGACGTGATCCTTCGCCTTAAATTCAAACGTTGGCTTCGTTCCCCAGACGCGGAACTCGTGCGCATCCGCCTCGCCGCCGATCGGTGCATCCGGATGTGTCATGTTCGGAATGCGAATTTGTTCCAGCCGCAGTTGTTCTTCGATTTCCTTTTGTAGTTCTTCCGTCTGGTTGACCTGCTCGCGCAGGGACTTGCCTTGTTCGATAAAGCCTGGTCGATCGGCAGCAGTGGATTTTGGAATCTGCGCCGAGACTTCCTTTTGCTGACGACGCAGTTCGTCGCCTTTGGCAATCAGCAAGTTTCGCTCATCTCGCAGGCGAATCACGGCATCGACATCGACCGTGACTCCGCGCTTGAGGCAATTGTCGATGACCTGGTCACGATGTTCGCAGATGAACTGCAGATCCAGCACTGGGGGAACTCCTGAATGTAGCTTGACTCTCTGAGTCGAGTGTTTCGTTTGTACTACGTCTTCACCTTTGCCAGTTCTGCCCACAGGCAGGCGCTGGCGAGGGTGCCGCGATGGAAATCCTCAACGTGAATGTGTTCATCTGGGCTGTGGAGGTTGTCTGAATTTCGGCCCCATCCCAGCAACAGGGTATCGATTCCCAGAATCTGCTTAAAGCTGAGGACAACTGGAATTGACCCGCCTTCACGAACCAGAACCGGTGGCTTACCAAAGGCGGTCTCAACGGCCTTACGTGCCGCCGTGAGCCACTCACTTGTCGGATCAAACACAAACGCCTCACAGCCATGAGATCGTTTGAATTCGAACTCAATCC
>CAZFDW010000287.1:0-8552 GCA_964517865.1 uncultured Chitinophaga sp. | reverse complement strand
CGAACCGCCGCCAGCCGAACGATTCGAGTGTAACCACCGTCCCGATCAGCGAAGCGTTTTGCGAGATCGTCGAACAGGATATCCACCGCATTCGTATCACGAAGCTCTGAAAAAGCCCGCCGACGCAGTGTCAGAGCTGCGGCATTTGAGTTGACCCAGTTCTTACCTTGATCCGATTCACGCCAAGCCTGCCATGCGTCAGAACCTCGTTCAGCGGTCGTCCCGTATTGGGCTGCAGCTTCAGAGATCTTCAGTGCCTTCCGAGCCATCGTGATCAGCTTCTCAACGATCGGCCGAAGCTCCTTAGCCTTCGGAACGGTCGTGACAATACGTCCGGGAACCTTAGGTTGTCCTTTGACACCTTCTTTGATTCGCACAGTCCCGATGAGACTGGTGGCCATATTACGAAACATCGCTTTGCGATGCGAAGCGTTCCGACCCAGTTTTCGTCCAGCAACACGGTGTCTCATGTCAGACACTTACCCACTATAAACGCCAATGCGAATCTCGTTCGAGCCGCCTCGAACCGACTTAATTACTCACTACTTCAACTGCTGATTCGGCAACCGCATTCCCAGTCGCAGATCAATACCACCGAGACGCTCACGAACTTCGTCCAGGGTTGTCTCGCCGAAATTCCGTACCTGCAGCAATTCGTCTTCAGTGCGAACCACCAGGTCCCGAACCGTGTTGATACCGACCGACTCAAGACAGTTCGTGGCTCGGACCGACAGATTCAGTTCTGCGAGACTCTTGTTCAGCTTCTCTTCCAGTTCCATATCAACAGGTGAATAACCTGTTGCTTCCATCATGCCACGCAAACCGCCCTCAGGTCCGGATTCCGGTCCCGGCTCTCGGAACGTTATAAAACAGTTCAAATGCTTACGCAGGATCTTGGCCGCTTCAACCAGCGCCATTTCCGGCGTAATCGTTCCGTTTGTCCAAAGCTCAAGGTTCAGTTTGTCGTAGTTCGTCCGCTGACCAACTCGAGTTTCCTCGATATGATGGCGTACCCGGGTAACAGGGGAAAATGCCGCATCCAACGGTATGATCCCGACCTCCGGTTCGTGCTGATACTGCTCCGTAGCAGCGACATAACCCCGACCATTTTCGACTGTCATCTCGATATGAAACGGGACATCGTCAGTCATTGTGGCAATCACCAGATCGCGGTTAACGACTTCTACCTGGTCATCACAGATCACATCCGCACCCGTCACCACACCCCGCGAATTCTTTTCAATTCGCAGTGTCTTGCTGGATGAACTATGATTCTTGATCACCAATGACTTCAGATTCAGGCAAATATCCGTGACGTCCTCAACCACGCCAGGAATCGTCGTGAATTCATGCTGCACACCCTGAATTCTTGCTCGCGTGACTGCTGAGCCTTCAAGGCTGGAAAGCAGAATACGACGCAGACTATTTCCAATCGTCGCCCCGAAACCTCGCTCAAAAGGTTCAGCCACAAATTTCCCGTAAGTACCAGTCCGTGTATCACGATCAACCGCCACTCGACTTGGCAACTCAAGACCACGCCAACGAATTCTCATTACCGCCCCCGCCATAGATTCTGATCAAAACAAAAAAGCGTTCCAGCCGCGTTTAAACGCGGCGGCGCTTCGGTGGCCGACAACCATTGTGCGGCAACGGTGTGATATCTTCGATCGACTTAATTGCCATGCCGGACGCCTGGAGACCCGTGATCGCACTTTCACGACCCGCCCCCGGTCCCTTCACGCGAATCTCCAACTCACGCACACCTACCTTCGCTGCTTTCTCCGCGACAGTCTCTGCAGCCCGCTGTGCAGCAAACGGGGTACTCTTGCGAGACCCCTTGAAGCCCACTGTTCCAGCGGTCGCCCAGCAAATTACGTCGCCGGTCGCGTCCGTCATTGTCACGATCGTGTTGTTAAAGGTCGCCTTAATGTAGACGATACCTTTGTTCACATTACGACGAATTTTTTTCTTCTTGACTTTAGCCACGCAATTCTCTCACTGAACCAGAAAAATCCGGACGCAAAAACCAGAAACCGACGCTCACATCAACTAACGCTTGGCATCCTTCACGCCCTTCTTTCCGGCCACAGTCTTTTTGCGTCCCTTCCGTGTCCGCGCATTCGTCTTGGTTCGCTGGCCACGCACAGGCAAGCCTTTGCGATGCCGAACTCCACGATAACACTGAATCTCTCTTAGCCGGCCAATTTCCTGCTGCACCTTGCGGCGCAACGGACCTTCCACCGTGTAGTTCTTGTCAAGATGATTTGTGATCCTGCTGACTTCGTCTTCCGTCAATTCGCCAGCGCGAACATGAGGATTGATCCCCAGTTCATAGCAAATCTGAACCGACAGGAATGGACCAATACCATATAGGTACGTCAACGAAATATACGCTGACTTATTATTCGGGATGTCAACACCCAGAATACGAGGCATCTAGAAACTCCGAAACAAACAGCCGTTAACCAACTACTCACTCAGCCCTGACGCTGCTTGTGCCGTGGGTTTGACGAACAAATCACAAAAATACGCCCGCGACGACGCACGAGTTTACAATGATCACAGATCCGTTTGACGCTTGACCGAACTTTCATCGTAACACCTTTGGGTCGATTCTGATACCCACTGAGCAGAACTTTTACTTATCGGAATCAAGCAGACCCGGATAATTCCGCATCACCAGATGAGAATCAATCTTTTGAACAAGATCCAATGCCACTGAAACAATAATCAACAGACCTGTGCCACCAAAGAAACTGGCCGTCACAGGGTCATCGGTAATCGTATTTGAAATAATCGTTGGAATCACCGCCACGACGGCCAAAAACGCCGCCCCGACATAAGTGATTCGCAGCATTACCTGCTCCAGATGGGCCGCAGTCCTGCCCCCCGGTCGATATCCAGGAATGAAACTTCCGTTGTCCTTCAGGTTCTCCGCCATATCCTTCGGATTGAAGGTAATGGCCGTCCAGAAGTAGCAAAAGAAGTAGATCAGAATAATATAGCCAAGGCTGTATACAAATCCCTGCCCCGGCGAAAAACACTGACCAATATAGGCCAACCCCTCTGCCCACCACGAGCCATCCGACGCACTCTGGCCCATGAAGGCACGACCCAACTGACTGAACACAAAGAACGGGATCATCAATAAGCTTGACGAGAAAATAATCGGCATCACGCCCGACTGATTCACGCGCAGAGGCAGCCACTGACGATTTCCACCCATCACCCGACGTCCACGCACATGCTTCGCACTCTGAATGGGAATTCTTCTCTGCCCCTGAGTGATAAACACGACAACCGCAATCACGGTCACAAACACGATCGCCATCACCAGCAGTTTTTCAATCCCGAACTTCGTCCCGATCTGAACACCGCTGCCAGCGATTCCCTTGACCCATTCTCCAACAATGTCGGGCATCCTCGCGAGAATCCCCGCCATAATCAGAAGACTGATTCCGTTTCCAATTCCATAGGCATCAATCTGCTCCCCGATCCACATCAGGAACACCGTTCCCGCAGTCATCACCAGTGTACCAAACAGCAGCCAGTGGAATCCGTCATACTCGGGCAGAATCACCGCCTGCCCTGATCCGCCGGATGACATCGTCCGCAACAGGAAAAAGCTCTGCAACAGGCACACAACAACAGTTGCGTACCGCGTATATTCATTCAATCGTCGCCGTCCTGATTCACCTTCCTTCTGGAGCTGCTCCAGAGGCGGATAAACCGTCGCTAACAATTGAAACACAATTGACGCCGTAATGTACGGCATAATTCCGAGCCCGAACACAGATCCATTCTGCAGATCGGACGCAGAAAACACGGACACGACCTGCAAAAGTCCGCCAAGACCACCCTTGCCGCTGGCGGCATTATTCACCGCCTGCCCGACCGTCTCATGATCAATGAAAGGCAGCGTGATGTGGAACCCGAGCCGATAAACTGCAAGCAGCACAATGGTCAGAATGATTTTTCGGCGCAATTCCGGGACGCGAAAAACAGTTAGAAGTTTAGCAAGCAAACTGCATCTCCTCTTCGCGATGAATCCATTGCCGGCACATCCTAAACAGCCCCGGTCGGAATGCGCTCGAATGAACCGCCAGCCGCTGAAATTTTCTGCTCAGCAGACGATGAAAAACGGTGGGCGCTGATTCGAAATCTCTTCGACAACTCACCGTCTCCAAGCACTTTAATCTCATCGAACTTGGTACGGATCAGGCCCTTCTCCAGCAGCATTGCCGGAGTTATCTCAGCGCCTGTTTCAAATGAATCATTCAACTCCCCGACGTTGACCACCGCAACATCAGGCGCGAAGAACTTGTTATTGAAACCACGCTTTGCCACACGTCGAAAAAGCGGCTTCTGCCCACCGTGAAAGCCGCGGCGGCGAGAAGATCCCGAACGACTGAAGAAACCCTTATGCCCGCGTCCGGAGGTCTTTCCGTGACCGGACCCTGAACCACGACCAATTCGCTTTCGCGTCTTTTGACGCTGAATACCGACATGCACATCATTCAAAATCACAGCGACACTCCTCGCAATCGTTCGATCTGTTCTCGTGTTCGCAGCTTCTTCAGCGCGTCCAGTGTGGCCTTCACGAGGTTCAATGGATTTGTTGAGCCGTAGGCTTTTGTCAGAATGTCCGTAATTCCTGCAGCTTCCACCACCGATCGCACGCAGTGGCCGGCAATGACTCCTGTACCAGGCTTTGCAGGGAGCAACAGAACCTGTGACGCTCGATATTCGCCCAGCACCTGATGAGGAATTGTGGTCCCCACAATTGGCACCGACATCTGTGTGCGATTCGACTGCTTCGTGGCTTTTTCAACAGCCAGCGGTACTTCTATCGCTTTCCCGTATCCGTACCCCACGCGCCCGTTGCTGTCTCCTGTTACCACGAGCGCTGCAAAGCTAAAGCGTCGCCCGCCTTTTACGACGCAGGCGCAACGTCGAATCTGGATCACCCGCTCGCCGGAATCACTTCTGTTGTCTGCACTGGACACCGATCACCTCAGGCTCAAAAAACGAATTAAAAATCCAAACCCGCTTCACGGGCCGCATCGGCCAACGCCGCAACCCGGCCATGATAGCGAAATGAACCCCGGTCAAACACCACCTGAGAAATTCCCAGTTTTTCAGCTCGCTCGGCAATCAGCTTGCCGACCTTACCCGCAGCTTCACTATCACTGCCAACACCACCCGGTCCGGCAATCTCATTTTCCACAGTACTGGCCGCCACCAGAGTCTTACCCGCGGCGTCATCAATAATCTGCGCGTACATGTGCCGGTTGCTCCGGAACACGGACAGACGCGGACGCCCGTGCGCATCCCGCACCACTCGATTACGAACGCGATACTCACGTCGCTGATGTTGTTTTGCCAGTCGAGAACGAACACCCATTGCTGAACCCAATATCAACAAGCAGACAAAAAATCACTATTTAGAACCAAACGCCTTGCCAGACTTACGTCGCACAAATTCATCCTGATAACGGATGCCCTTGCCTTTGTAAGGTTCTGGCGGACGCACGGCACGAATGTTGGCCGCAAACTGACCACATGCCTGTCGGTCAGAACTTTTGACGATCACATGCGTCGCATCCGGCAATTCGCATTTTACGCCAGTCGGTACTTCCAGCACGATCTTGTTTGCGAATCCAACCTGCAGAGTCAACTTCGTGCCTGCCAGATTCGCATTATAACCCACACCAATGATCTCAAGTTTCTTTTCGAACGGCTTCACCACGCCCGTCACCATGTTCTGAATCAGACTGCGCGTCAGTCCATGTAACGCACGGCTGCTGCGTTTGTCGTCGGGGCGACTCACGATCACATCGCTTCCCTGTACAGCAACCAGCATTGTCGGGTGGAATACGACACTCAATTCGCCAGCAGGTCCCTTTGCGGAAATCCGCGTACTGGAAACCTCCACCTTCACTCCGGAAGGTATTGCAACGGGTTTTTTACCAATTCGAGACATGCTCAGTACCCATCCAAACTCAACAGACAATCAAACACGCCGTTGAACAATTGTGACGCTACCAGACCTGACAGACCAATTCGCCGCCAACACCCTGCTTGTGGGCCTCGCGATTACTCAATACACCCTTCGATGTCGATAACACCGAAATGCCGGTACCTTGCCGTACAGGCTTCATCTCTCCGACGCCGACGTAAACGCGACACCCTGGTTTCGATATTCTCTCGATATGCTGGATCACATGCTCGCCGTTCGGACCATACTTCAGATTGACGCGCAGCATCTGGCAAACATCGCCTTCGACCACTTCATGATCCCAGACGAAACCTTCGCGTGACAACGCTTCGACGATATGTATCTTAATCTTTGACAGCGGCACATCCACAAACGGACGTTCCACGCGCACCCCATTTCGGATACGGGTCAGCAGATCGGCTATCGGGTCAGTCATCATATCAACACCATTCCTCTGTTTTACCAGCTGGCCTTTTTTACGCCTGGGATCAAGCCGTCCAACGCCAGGTCACGAAAACAAATACGGCAAACTTTAAACTTCCGGTACACTGCTCGAGGGCGCCCGCACAGGCCACAACGATGTTCAATGCGGCTGCTGAACTTCGGCGTCCGATTCGCTTTTTCAATTTTCGCTTTGCTGGCCATTGACTCTTCCCGGATCCAAAATCTCAATAACGATGTGTTAGTCTTCAGTCTTAAACGGCATTCCGAACGCACGCAGCAGCGCTCTGCCTTCGTCGTCGGTCGCTGCCGTCGTCACAAAAGTGATATTCATTCCCTGAGTGTTTGTTACTGTTTCAGGATCAATTTCAGGGAACACCATCTGTTCATTCAAACCGTAGTTGTAATTTCCCCGACCGTCAAAACCCTTCGGGCTGACACCACGAAAGTCACGCACTCGAGGAAGCACCAGCGTAATCAGTCGATCCAGAAAATCGTACATTCGCTGCCCCCGCAGCGTCACACGACATCCGATCGGCTGACCCTCACGCAGGCGAAATCCCGCGACAGACTTCTTCGCCTTGCAGATCTGAGCCTTCTGACCCGCCAACTGCGTCAACTGATCAGCAGCCTGGTCGAGACGCTTGCGGTCGTTGACCGCTTCACCCACACCCATGCTGACAACGATCTTTTGCAGCTTTGGAATCGCGTGACTGTTCTTACGCCCCAGCGTCTGCTTGAGTTCCGGAACTATCCGCGTGTTATAATCTTCGAGCAACCGAGCCATCTTATCAACTCTTCAAAAACAGCCATCAATTCAGAACCAGACAACTACGGAATTACACGACTTCGCTCGCGAGGCTCACGATTTTCATGAATCGCTTCTCCCGCAGTTCACGCGCCACAGCCCCAAAAATACGAGTTCCCTTGGGATTGCCGTCGTTGTCTATAATCACGATCGCGTTGCGGTCGAACTTCACATACGACCCATCGGAACGGCGAGCTGCCTTTCTCGTTCGGACCACAACACCCTTAACAACAGAACCCGTCCGAATCGCACTGCCTGCCAGACTTTTCTGCACCGCCACCACAACAATGTCGCCCAGACCCGCATAGCGGCGACGACTTCCACCCAGCACCTTGATGCAGCGAGCGGACTTGGCGCCGGAATTGTCGGCCACATCCAGCATTGTTTGCATCTGAATCATCGCAACACCCCGATCCTGACATTTCCAACAAAATCACTGCGTCCCGGACGCCAGCGTTGAATACACGTTTATGACACAGATCCGACCGCTGAGGCATTCCGGCTCAGCACCGAAACCTCAGACGTCCTATGACTCCGCACCGCCGACCACCGCACCGCCGACCACCGCTGCGGCGGCCACGACGCGCACCAGATCCCAGCGCTTCATCCGTGAACGGGGTGGCGCTTCGGAAATCTCAACGGTATCGCCGATCTTCGCCGTTCCATTTTCATCATGCGCGTGACAAATTGTTCTCCCGCGAATGATCTTTCCGTATTTCGGATGCTTCATTCGACGAGCGATCTCCACTCGCAGAGTCTTCACCTGACTGCCGGCGACAATTCCGACCAATGTCTTTTTCATCTTCATCTGAATTGATACCAAAAATCAGGCTTTAGCGATTTCACGTTCACGCTGAATTGTACGAATTCGGGCAATACTCCGACGCATTTTCTTTACGTTGCTCGGAACGTCGTTTCGCTCTGTCGCTGCCTGCAGCCGCAGACGGAACAAAGACTGTTGAGTTTCCCGAAGCTCATGCTGCAGTTGCTCTTCAGACATCTCACGGACAGCGCTCGCTTTGGACATTTCCCTGCACCTTACACTCAACGTGAACACTTATCAAATCTCAGGGCGACGTCCGACCAGACGCACCCGCACCGGCAATTTATGGGCCACACGCTGGAAACAGCTCCTGGCTGTATCATGCGTCACACCCTTCAACTCAAACAGAACCGTACCGGGCTTGACAACAGCCACCCAGCGATCCGGTTCCCCTTTTCCTTTACCCATTCGGGTTTCCAGTGGTCTCGCAGTCACCGGCTTCTGAGGAAATATACGGATGTAGACCCGACCTTCGCCGCGAA
>CAZFDW010000286.1:0-8560 GCA_964517865.1 uncultured Chitinophaga sp. | reverse complement strand
AAGACCCGCTGCAGAAAGACCTCGCAGGACAGAGTCGTCTCCGGCGTCACGGCCATCGGTTGAGCAGACAAATCCGGGTGCGGGAAGTGGCGAGCGTCGTAAGAAGAAGTAGTCTGGTACTCGATCAGTTCTTAACGCGGGCTTCGCCCGCAACCCATAGTTGCCCGTCACTCCGTGGCGGGAAGACTCGCGTCGGAGACACGAGCCACAATGATGCGCGCGCGGTGCGCGCTCAAAACAGAGTAAGACTCTAGCTCAACTTCGGGATGTATCGATTCGCAAGTTCCGCGTAATCTTCCCGTACCGGACTGAAGACGTCCAGCACGACCGCCGGGCCATCGACAGCGACGGCTCGATGCGGGACATTGGGCGGGATGATGAAGAGTGAACCGGCTTTGACGATGCGTGTTTCATCGCCGATCGTCAACTGAACTTTTCCCTGCAGCAGGATACCGCCTTGTTCATGCGGATGATGGTGCAGGGGCACTTCCGCACCGTCGTCCATTTCAAGGTACGACAGCATCAGATTCTCCCCGTGCGGTGTCCTCATGCGACAGCCGGGGACCGGTTCGATGTACGGAAGCGTGGTGAGATCGATGAACGGCATGTGGAGTCTCCTGCACAAAAGCGCGGGGGCATTAGTGAATGGTTTAACCGCGCGCCCATCGGGCCGCGCTCCCGTGCCTCTGACGGATGAGCGCGGCCCGGTGGGCACGCGGTGAAACAAGTGGAGGTCAATCACGACGTCGCAGTACAGCCAGCCCTGAAAAATCCAGGGTGGCAAAATAGTCGTCATGCGTTTCAGCGCGGCGGATCATTTTCACCGATCCATCCGGCTTCATCAGCAGTTCGGCACAGCGCAGTTTACCGTTGTATTGAAACCCCATCGCATGCCCGTGGGCGCCTGCGTCGTGAATGACAAGCAGGTCACCGCGATCGACAGCCGGCAGAGATCGGTTGATGGCAAACTTGTCGTTGTTTTCACACAGTGATCCGACCACATCCACAATGCGGTCGTGCGGTGCATCTTCTTTGCCCAGGACCGTGATGTGATGGTAGGCCCCGTACATTCCGGGACGCATCAGGTTCGACATGCAGGCATCGACGCCGACATAATCGCGGTAGATGTGCTTGTGATGAATTGCGGTTGTCACAAGAAATCCGTACGGTCCTGTGATCACGCGACCGTTTTCCATCATGACTTTGAGCGGGTCGAGAGGCGTGCCGACGATCATCGCATCGTAGGCCTGCTTAACGCCCTGTCCGACGGCCTGCAAATCGACAGGTTTGTGTTCCGGGCGATATGGAATGCCGATGCCTCCGCCAAGGTTCACGAATTCCATCCGCACGCCGAGCTGCTGATGAATGCGCACGGCCAGATCAAACACCATTCGGGCGGTTTCGACAAAGAAGTCGCCGTTGAGTTCATTCGAGGCCACCATCGTGTGCAGGCCGAACCGCTTGACGCCTGCGGCTTTCAGGATGGCATATCCTTCGAACAGTTGTGCTTCGGTGAAGCCATACTTGGCTTCCTCCGGCTTGCCGATAATCACGTTGCCCTCTCGCGCCGATCCAGGGTTGTAGCGGAAGCAGAGCAGGTCCGGCAGACCGACATGTTCCTTCAGATAATCGATGTGAGACAAATCATCCAGATTGATGATGGCCCCCAGATCCGCTGCCTTTTGATACTCGTGGGCCTGAGTATTGTTGGACGTGAACATCAGATCTTCGCCGGTCAGGCCGACGCGTTCCGAAAGTTCCAGTTCCGCAAGACTGGAACAGTCCGCGCCCAGGCCTTCTTCCTTTAACACTTCCAGGACGTACGGATTTGGCAGAGCTTTCACGGCGAAGTACTCTCGAAAACCCGGACACCACGCGAAGGCCGCGTTGAGTTTGCAAGCCGTCTCCCGCATTCCCTGTTCGTCGTACAGATAGAATGGAGTCGGGTACTTTTCAGCGATCCGACGAACGGTCGCAGCGTCGAATGGAAGTGGCTTTTGCATTGTGCTTGAATTGAAGAGTGTTGAAACAGGCTGGACAGGGTTGATTTAATGGGGTCAGACCCCTTCATGACGGAACATTCGATCCACCGCAGTTTCGTGGCGAAGTTCACCAAATTCAACTGAGGATACCATCATCCGCGACGACAGGAATCCCATCGTGCCCCAATGCTCCGCAGCGGGAATACTCACTTCAGAGCATCAGTGACCAGTCAGGAAGCCCGCAGAACTGAAATATAAAGTCTGCCTGTTTCGACTGTCGCATTTTGTTCGTAGTCCCGCCTTTAGGCGGAAATTCCGCCAGCCCAGCCATGAACATTCAGCCCATTTTCCGGCTAAAGCCGGGACTACAAGCGGATCTCAGACAGCCGGCCTATTTCCAGAATACGAGCGTCGAAAGTAGATACGTCAAGCCCTCGTGTTCGTACTCAGCCTCTCCAAACACGGCGACCCGTTGATTGCCGGATCTTGCTGCTGAACCACTGAAACTGCCATCCGTCACGGATAGTTCCTGGGAATTCCATTTTGAATCACGGAAATCGTTGGAATCGGATCGAGCTACCCACATCCGCACGACCTGAGGATCACCGGAAGGCGTCATGGTCAGGCCGACTTCAGCATCCGTCACCTGCGGTTTCCAGTTGAACTCCGGAAGTGTTTTCCCTGCGGCGGAGTGCCGGAAGAAGACGGCGATCGTCTTCAGGGCATTTTCTTTGCCATCGTCAAGTCCGTGTCCCCCGTTCGGAGCACGATGAATGTGCTTCTGACCGACAAGATCATCCCAGTACAGGTTCATCGCATCAACCGACCAGTAGCGATCGTTGGCACCCACGACGAGAAGTTTGGGCATCGTCAACTGAGCGCGATATGTATACGGGTCCATCATTTTCCAGAGTTCCGCCTCGCGGCCATCCCTTGGAATTCCGTCGTCGTTGACCAGACCCTTGCTCGTGTAGTCGGCAATCTGCTCGCTGTAAAAGCCCCATGTCTTCTTTTGATGTGTCATCTGCAGCGGGAAGTTAAGGGTGTCGATCACGATTGGCGCGGTGGCGATGATGCGTTTATCGACAACCGATGTCAGCCAGCTTGTCCAGCCGCGTTTTGATGCCCCTGTGATGACAAAACCTTTGATGGGTTGCTGGAATTGCTGTTCCGAAAACTGTTCCAGGGCGTCCATCGCTTTGACGGCGCTCTTGGCCATGGGAAACAGCAGCGGCCAGGTGGCGTCACCGGATTCCAGATATTTGAGCCATGTTTCTGTGATCAGATCGTCTTCTTTCCTGCCGTCCATCAGCGGCTGATTAGGAATCTGATGCAGCGTGGCGATTCGGGCTCCGCAAAAGTTCGCCAGCGCGATCCCCATGGCCATATCTTTGATCTGCGGCGTCTTGCCCACGCTGTCCATGCCTCCGCCGTTGACGAAGATCAGCATGTGGTCTTTGTGAACCAACTCGGTAGGTTCGTACACAATCAAATTGTGTTTCCAAAGAATGCCCTGCCACTTCTGCGACGTCAGTTCCAGACGATGAACCTTGTTGGCCCCCAGACTGATCGTGTCCGCCAGCTTCCATGCGAAGTCGGGTTCCGGCCTGGCGACGTATTCAAAAATTTCCTGCGGAACAGCCCTGGTTGCTTCTGCCAGAGCATCTTCTGCTCCGGAACAAGGCAGACAGAAACAGAAACAGGTGATCAAGTGCAGCAACAGAAACTTTGATGACATAGATTTTGATTTCAGTGGTAGAAAGTAGGGGCAAGCGTCTCCGATGAGATTCGCCGGATATCGACGGCACTTGCCTGAATTCGCAATGAGTTCTACTTTGTTGTTAATGCGACGACACCCATATCATTTTCTGCACCCTCTTTCACGGTCAACTTGATCGTCGATGTTGCCGGATCACTGTATCTGCCATTCAGCTTGTCCTCGCCGCCGTAGGAGCGAGAAATCACGTTGAACTCCTGCCAGGTGAACGTCAATGTGTATTCACCGGTCGGCAGTCCATCGCCGGACTCATAAGTTGAAATCGCAAACTTACCGGCGGGATCGGTTTCCGTCGTGGAAACGGTTGGATGCTCAGTATCAGGCGCTGCAGCCGGATGACACAGTATCTGAATTCCGGAACCAGGCGGTAGTCCGTCAACTGTCACTGTGCCCTTCGCAGGGCTGGTGGCTTTACGAAATGGCGGCTCTTCACCGCAGCCAAGACTCAAAACCAAAATCATCAACAGCGGGGGAAAATTTCGAACTGACATAAAATCCCTTCTTCAACATGATCATGATATGGACAGAACGAAATCGACATACAAAGAAAAATGCCCGCCACCCATGCGACGGGCATTCTGTTTTCTCTGACGGAAATCATCCGATTAGAATTCCCCGACAATCTCGCCTTTCCCCATCGTGACGAGTGATGCAAAAGTTATTTGCGCGACATTCTCGCTCACGAATCTGACAGCACCATCTGCCATTGCAAACTGACAACCGCCCGTGTGAAAACTATGGAAGCCGTTGCCTCGGATATTGGTACACATGGCGCAAGGACCACCACTAAATCCCGTCCCGTCATAAAGTGAGCCCTGCAGCCAATGTTCGAAAACCAGAGCATCGGCCCAGGAGCCGCCGTTTGTCTGTCCCAGAATTGCGGGCAAAGCTGCCGGCTTCGTCTTATAGTACAGCTTAACACCTCCCGTGCGTTCCCCGAACAGAAACGTGTTCGAAGTGCCGTCGAGGATGTCTCGCATGGCGCTTCTGCTGCCACTCACACCTGCCTGTCGAAAGACACCGTTGCGGTCGCCACCCTGTAGTCCCACACCATACGCAAAATCTCCAAACGTTGAACGTATTCCCGTGGTACCACAGTAGTCGGTTCTTCCGCCCTTCCATGTGCAATTCATCGCAGGCCAGCCGCCAGGAAACGCGCCAGCCGGATAAAGGTAGTCGTCGGTCTGATTCCCAACACTCGAAGCACACAGAAACGCTGGAAGGATCGTGGCAGCAAGGGACACATTCTTCGCATGAATTACGGGATCGTATCCGGTTGGTCCGGCAAACATCGGCACGCTTTGATCGATTGACTGAAAGAGGTTTGCCTGTTCGATGTAGGGCAAAATTGACGTCAGGCAATTCCGGGTGACGTGATTCGGTGGTGCAAAAATGTATCCAGGAGGAAACGTATTTGCAGTGTCATGGTAATTGTGTACAGCCAAAGCCAGTTGCTTCAGATTATTCTTGCACTGCGTCCGGCGAGCTGCCTCACGAGCCTGTTGCACGGCGGGCAGCAGCAGGGCAATCAGAATGGCGATGATGGCGATGACCACCAGCAACTCAATCAGCGTAAATCCGTGTTTCAATTTCTTCATTGATCTCATGCCAATCACTCCCCGGAAAAAAAGAAGGTCACCATAAGCGTTCATGACACTGTCATTCTGTCCATGAATTGTTAAGAATGAAAGGAGGTCCACGGGAAAGACTCCAGATTTTGTGTTTCTGGTCGAAACTTGAAATCACTGTTCTAAGGTTCAAACGATGGCCTGTCGCGTCTCAAAAATTGCTGGCACTACCGTCTACAATGTGAAAGTTGTCGCGAATGGCGTGGACCGTGGCGCTCGATGGCAGCCAAGGTGCGCCAAGGTTCCGGTTCTTGTTCCATGCGAGGCAAAGCTACGAAGGGGCTTGCCTCCGTCGGGGCGTATCAACCGCACATCGACCGGCAACCGCAGATCGCCAGGCCACCACATCAATTGCGGTCGATTTATTCTTTACGCGGCCAGGAATGAGGCAGCGGCGAGCGGCTGGGCGTCAGCCCTCCGTGTGTTCCTGCGCGGGCCACGGAGGGCTGACGCCCTGCCGCTCGCCTTTGTCAATTCGCACCGCGTGAAGAATAGAAACATTGTCACGCGAGCAATGATGCTCATCGCCTTCCTCAGCGTGACAAGCCTTTGTTTTTCTGCAGATGAGACCGCGAATCCGTCGCCGCTTCACTCAGCTGAGTTCGTGTTTCCCTATCACGCCCAGCACAACCATGCCCCTGGGATTGCGGAGCTGGCAAATGGTGAACTGATTGTGTCCTGGTATCGCGGGAGTGGAGAACGAACGGCGGACGACGTGGCAGTGTTTGGTGCCAGACGAAAGGCGGGTGCCGCAGGCTGGGGCGAAACGTTTCTGATGACCGACACCCCCGGTTTTCCGGACTGCAACACGGCGATGATGGCCGATGCGAAGGGACGCCTGATGCTGTTCTGGCCCGTCATCATCGCCAACAGTTGGGAGTCGTGCCTGACGCACGTGAAGGTGAGCGAAGATCCATCGGGCGACGGCTGTCCGGTGTGGAATCGCGACGACACCATTTTGCTCAAGCCGGATGATTTTTCCGGCGATGCAATCAAAACGCTGGATCAGCTGCTCGCAGCATTGCCGATTCCGCTCCCGGACAAACAGAAAGCTGAAATCGACGAGGCCAAAGCAAAGCTCAGTCAAAAACTGTATCAACGCCTCGGCTGGCAGCCACGCTGCAAGCCCACGTTACTGCCATCCGGACGCATCCTGTTGCCTCTGTATACGGATACGTTTTCAATTTCTATCATGGCGATCAGTGACGACGGCGGTTCAACCTGGTTCGCCAGCAAACCGCTGCTCGGCTTCGGTGCGATCCAGCCAGCTGTGCTGCGACGCGATGATGGAACACTGGTCGCGTATATGCGGGAGAACGGATTCACCGGACATGTTCGCGTCGCCGAATCGACAGACGATGGCATCACATGGGGTGCTGTCGGAAACAGCGAACTGATCAACCCGGGTTCCGGCCTTGACGGGGTTCGCCTGAAAAACGGCCGCTGGATTCTGGTCCACAACGACACGCATGCGGGCCGCAACAAACTCGCCGTCAGTCTGTCAACCGACGAAGGTCAAACCTGGAAAACGTCACGCCATCTGGAAGACCAGCCAAAAGGCTCGTTCCACTACCCCTGCGTGATTCAAACGACCGACGGCATGATCCACTGCGTCTACAGCTACTTCTGTGACGAAGGAAAAACCATGAAACATGCTGCATTCAACGAAGACTGGATTCGGACGGGGAATGACGCCGTGAAGTGATCGAAGCACAAACTCAATGGACACCGTTGCTTCCTGCTGCGACTTCTCTGCGATCCTTGCGCTCCTTTGCGGCGATTCAATTGGCCGCGAGAGATCGCAAAGATCGCAAAAAAAGCCAGGCATTCTGGAAATGCCGGGCTTGTGAGGTTGGCTTGAGAGTGTAACAACAGCATCGCGCATTTCGAGTTTAAAACGCCTACACCGTGCCGAAAATTGTCTTGCCGGTGCTCTTCAGTTCATTGCACGCGCGAATCATGCGAGCGGCGACGCCCGCTTCGCCGAGTTTCAGCCAGGTGCGAGGATCGTAGGCTTTCTTGGAGCCGATTTCGCCGTCGATCATCATAACTTCGTCATAGTGCTTCAACATGAAATCGACGACCGGCCGTGTGAACGCATACTGCGTGTCGGTGTCAATGTTCATTTTGATCACGCCGTATTCAAGCGTTTCCTGCAACTGAACAGCCGGCGTGCCTGAACCGCCATGGAACACCAGGTCGAACGCAGATTCTTTGCCGTACTTTGCTGTCACGGCTTTCTGACCGTCGCGCAGGATCTCCGGCTTCAGCTTCACGGCGCCTGGTTTGTAGTGACCATGCACGTTACCGAACGTCGCGGCGAACATGAATCGTCCCAGCCCATGCAGAGCTTCATGGACGGCAACCATGTCTTCCGGTGTCGTATAGAGCTTGTCATTCGCAACACCGGAATGATCGATGCCGTCTTCCTCGCCGCCGACAACACCTGCTTCAACTTCCAGAATGATTTCATTGTCGGCACACAGCTTGAGCAGATCTTTGCTGGTGGCCATGTTCTTGTCGAGAGGCAATTCGGAACCATCGAACATGTGTGAGTTGAACAGGTTTCCGTTGCCGGCTTTGCGACGAGCTGTCGTCGCAGCGATCAACGGCTTCAGGAAACCATCGACTTTTTTAGGCTGGCAGTGATCGGTGTGCAGGCCAATGAGCACATTGTGTCTTTCCGCAAGGCGATGAGCGGCTTCGGCGAGGACCAGTGTTCCGAAGACAGCGTCCTTGACGTTCAGGCCGGAAGCAAATTCACCAGCTCCCGTCGAAAACTGAATGATGCCGTCCGATTTGGCATCAGAAAATGCCTTGAGTGCAGCATTGATCGTGATGATCGAAGTCACATTAATCGCCGGATATGCGTAGTTGCCCTTTTGAGCGGCATCAAGCATTTGGGCGTACTGTTGTGGTGTTGCGATTGGCATTGTTGCAGAAACCCCTGGATCAAAATTGTGAGCGGAATTTGTTGGAAAAAAGGTGTTTGAAAAAGGGTCAGAAACCAATAGTGCAAAGCACCCATTGTCCGTTTTAACGCACTCGGTTGGCATCGACTCGTTTAACCGCGTGCCCAGCGGGCCGCGATTGTTCTATTTGAAATTTCGTATTTGAGATTTGAGATTTGAGATTTGAAATACGAAGCGTGGGGCGTTGCCCACGCGGTTAAA
>CAZFDW010000285.1:0-8579 GCA_964517865.1 uncultured Chitinophaga sp. | reverse complement strand
TGGCTTTTCTCAATGCACTCGAATGGGCTCGAACCATTAACCTTCGGTTCCGTAGACCGATGCTCTATCCAATTGAGCTACGAGTGCGATGCTGACGCCGACCCGTTCATCGGGTCGGTGTGGTAGCGGAGTTTAGCTTTGAGCTGATAATTCGCAAGTTGCTTCATGTCAGGACCATTGCTCTGGGGAAAAGTTCGCACATTGGGAAGCAAATTGCCCTGTTCGGAACGCACCGGCTAATACTGGGCGGCCACAATTCCTAAAAAATCCCAAGCATGTCTCTCGCGTCGTCGGTCATACGATCCGGTGTCCACGGTGGTGACAATGTAATCGTGATGGTGGCTTCATCGACGTCTTCAAGTCGTTCCAGTGCCATTTTGGCTTGTTGTACGATTTGGGGGCCAGCCGGGCAGGCGGGGCTGGTGAGCGTCATTTCGACGGCCACTTTGCGGTCTTCTTCGTTGACGGAATAGATAAGCCCGAGATCAACGATGTTGACCATTAACTCCGGGTCAATCACCTGCTTCAGCGTTTCGATGAGTTCTTCGGCGGTTGCCATGCGCGGTGTCCTTTGAAGGAAAAAGGCCGGTAATGAAAATATCTGCGACTGGAATTCGAGTTGGAGGTTTTAAGGAAGTTCTGCCCAGACAGCTCCGTCGCGGATTTCGGTTCGAAACACGCGAATCGCATCTGTTGCGGGCATGCAGAGTGCTTTGCCGGTCTTGAGATCAAATCGAGCGGCGTGTCGGGGGCAAATGATTGAACAGCCCTGAATCGCTCCATCCGTAAGAGGTTGTCCATCATGCGAACAAAGGTCTTCGATGACAAAGTAATCAGTTGCAATTCGTATCACAAGCGCTGGCATGTCGTCTACGAAAACACTACGGCGTTCTCCGGATTGCAACTCATCCGTTCCAATGACTCGTTCCATTTTACTCTTCAATCTTGTCTTGTCGATGGGTTCAATGGCTGACACCACCTGGCTCGGGGACTGTCGTTTTAGTCTATTGGGTCGGCATTTTTGTCTAACGGCGAGCCGCAGGCACAGGCGAAACCTGCTGACGACGCCTGCGGCTTGCCGTTAAACGAATAGAACGACCAATGCCCTCGCCAGTGCGGTAACGATGCGAGTTGGATGACAGTATAGTCGGCAGACTGCGGCAAATAACACGTTGGGAAGCCGCCCGTAGACAAGTTCGTGGAATCTGGATATTGATTCAATTTCATTTGGCGAACGAATGTGGCACACTTTTCGCATTTGCGGGAGTCTGCCAGTATTTCGGGCGAATCCTCGGCCAGAATGGCAATTTTGAATGTCACCTTTGTGACTCCGCGCGTTTGAACGGTAAGATAGTGGCAGTTACGGTGTTCTCGACAACTGTTTGTGGAAGTCCCGCCATGATCAACTCAATTCTTGAATCAATGCTTCAGCCTACTCTGGCATGGGCTCCTGGAGCGATGGAATTAGTCATCGTACTCGTCATTGTGATGGTTCTGTTCGGCAATCGCTTACCGGGAACCATGCGATCGCTTGGTCAGAGTCTCGTACAGTTCAAAAAGGGCATGCGCGAAGACGACAACGACAATTCAAATGACAAACTTCCGTAGGTCTTTGTTTTGTTTTGAAAGGAAGTCACTGCCATGGGATTTCTGCCTGGTGTAGGTACGCCTGAACTGATCATCGTCGGTATTATTGCGTTATTGCTGTTCGGCAAGAATCTCCCCAACGTCGCTCGAAATGCCGGGAAGAGTTTCTCCGAATTCAAGAAGGGAATCTCCGGATTTCAGGAGGAAATCCACAAGGCCTCACGCGATGTCGAAAAGACGATCACGTACACGCCGTCATCCTCGAAATCGACCGACGAATCGCGACTAAAGCCGACGGAAACGGAAACCTCGAACGACGATGATTTCTCGGCGCCTAAGTTTGACGTGAGTTGAGTCGAGCCACATGGGAGGGCTCAACGGGTCAGCCAACCCGTTTCAGCTACACAATCGGAATGGTCGGCAGTGTTTCCCCGAACTCCCGACTCGGCAGAGTCTGCTATCAGTTCCCCCCGTGAAAGAGACATTCTGAAGTCAACCCGACTCGGACTCTCGTTTATGCGCTATCTTTCAGAGGACTCAGATTTCTTGACTCTGGACGGATACGATTTCCGATGGCAAAGGGCGCTGGAACAGGCAGAAAGAAAGCATCGAAAGTTGCAGCATCAACACCACCGGCTGCAACGCCGTGTGTGAGGTCCTGGTTCTTTCGTCCAAGGCAGTTGATGTACACAGCAGCTGTGGCGCTGACGGTGATCCTGATTCCGGTACTGGCACGCAGGATGCCGAAGCTGAATGATCGTCCGGAGTATCGGATCGGGGCAGAACAAGTTTCACTCTCAACGCCGCCGGACTGGATTCCACCGGATCTGGCACAGCAGGTATTTGTCCGCGCTGGACTGGCAGAACCTCAATCGCTCCTGGATGCAACACTGAGTGAACGAGTTGCGGCTGCATTCTATACTCATCCATGGGTTCAGGAAGTCCGCAGCGTCCGCAAGACATACCCAGCCAGAATTCATGTGGAGGTCGTTTATCGAGAGCCCGTGGCGATGGTCAAAGGTGTTGACGGTTATTATCCAATTGATCGCCACGGCATCCTGCTGCCTGCCAGAGACTTTTCTGATGCCGATATCGAGAGATATCCGGTCATCGAACGTGTGGCGAGTGTGCCGATGGGCAAACTGGGTGAATCCTGGGGTGACCCGGCTGTCAGTGGCGCGGCGGAACTTGCCGCCACGCTGAATGCAAAACGCGACGGCAAAGTTTCCTGGTGGTGCGAACTGGAATTGACCGCCATTCTGATGCCGCGTCGAGTCGCATTGATCGAAGACGCTGACGAACTGGAGTATGAACTGCGAACGAAAGGCGGCTCAGAAATCCTCTGGGGTCGAGGTCCGAGTTCCAGACACCCCGGCGAGCTGGCGGTCGCTCAGAAACTCCAGCGACTTAGCGAATACCAGCGAGACTACGGCGGCTTCGATGACGCCCATGGCCCGTACCAGATCGACATTCGCCCCTGGCACGGCATCGACCGGGGAATTTTGGCGAAGGAAGTCCGAGAGACGACGATGCGCTGAGTCTGGAATTTGTGAATCCGAATGGTCTGATTTTGCCGTCATGGATCATGCGGGGGACTAAGCACCTCGGCAGAAGTAGTTTGGCATAATATCGTTTAACCGCGTGGGCAACGCCCCGCGATTGGCAGCGAAGCGCGGCCCGATGGGCACGCGGTTAAACAAAGCAACTTCTGCACTGGTGCTTATAATGATCTTGTTCAGGCTTCAGCAGACCCCATGCAGCGGGCCCCCGGGAGCGGAGAGTTCCTCGACTCTGCGGCATGTTGTGGGATCGGACTCTAACGCCGGTGCCAGATGCGCTTTGATGCGGGCGTCTATGACCATCGGGCCGCGGCATCCCCAGTGCTTCTGTTCGTTAAATGCACGCACGCCAAAGATATCTGCCGCTGGATTGCTGCGCGTAAACGTCACCCACAGAAAATTGCTCAATGAGGCACCGCAAAACTGTGCGTCATCGACCAGCACAATCATGGGGAAACCAGCCAAAGTGCTCGGATCGAGATGCTGCAAGGCATCGCACAGAATCTGTGGTGCGGGATCGTATTCGTGTGGACCGACCGACCACTTCGGCCCCGTGATTGCGAGAATCCCAGGCTGGCAGATTGTTGCTGTAGAAAATCCGTCCGGCAGTCGAAGTCCTGCTGGTATTTCAGTTGCCAGCGTCCGCCGCACCATGCCAGCTGCGGCCATGACGAGTTTCGATCCGCAGTTCAGGGCGCTGCCGCTGTAGTCGAGCGTATCGATAGTCGTCCGGGTCTGAAAATGCAGATCGCGGGTGAGATCGATCCTCTGCAGAATGTGTCGCAGGAAAGCAGGTATGTCGTGGATGTCGAGTTGCCGATCATCCTCCTTCGCGGCGATCAACAGGTACTTGGCGAGCGACAATTGTCCCTGTCCCAGTATCGCGTTGGCATTTGTCAGCAGCTCCTGCGGCAGACGATCCGCACCATACGGCACATAGCGTTCACTGCCTATAGCAAGCAGCAGCGGATGCACTCCCGCCTCATCAACGGCGTGAACCGCATGCACACCAGGCAGCACTGCGGGGATTGCAGGCCCTGTGAGCTCATGAATCAGTGCGCCGAAGATAGAATCTTCCTGAGGCGGCCGACCGACAACCGTGAATGGCCAGATCGCGTTGCGTCGATGATAGACGGCATCGACATTCACCACCGGGAAATCATGTGCCAGACTGTAATATCCGAGGTGATCACCAAACGGTCCTTCGGGAAGAACGCGATCCGGATCAATCGTGCCGGAGATGCAAAAATCCGCATCCGCACAGATCATCGGGCCGGCACTCCGGCGAATCATGCGGAGGGCTCGCCGTGCTAACGCGCCGGCGAACGCGACTTCGGGAATTCCGTCCGGCAAGGGCATCACAGCGGCAACCGCCAATGCAGGTGGTCCTCCGACCAGAATGTTGACCCGCAGTGATTGGCCCATACGAATCGCAGCCGCATGGTGAAATCCAATGCTGCGGTGAATCTGATAATGCAGGCCGACTTCTTTGTCCGGTTGGTACTGATTGCCGCTGATCTGAACGCGATACATTCCGAGATTCGAATGGACATAACCCGGGCGATCGGGATGCTCAGTATAAACCTGCGGCAATGTCACAAACGCTCCACCGTCACGCGGCCAGCATTTCAGCTGCGGCAGTTTGCTGAGCGATGTTGTGCATTCCATCACGGGGCCGGACCGTCGCTTTGCACAACGCATGGAAATCAGAGTGCGCAAGGCAGACGGAATTCGCGACGGATTTCGCAGAACAAACAGTGGATCTTTCTTAGACTGCACCAGAGTTTCTACGCCGCGCAATGCGTCACGAAAAATGAACTTCGCGCGATTCAGCGTGCCGAAAAGATTGCTCACCATCGGAAACTGGCAACCGACGACGTTTTCAAACAGGATTGCAGGGCCGCCGCGTTCGCAGACGCGGCGATGAATTTCCGCCGCCTCGAGTTCCGCATTCACCGGAACCTTCAGACGCAGGAGCTGACCGTGACGTTCCAGATCGCGAACGCATTCCTGAAGGCTGCCGTATCCCATGATTTACACGCCAAGATCCCGTTCAATTCGTTCCAGCCGCTGTTCCACTGAATCCAGTGCATTCTGGAGTGTAGACATGTTCGACGTGATTTCACGAAGTTGCGTTTGCAGTCCGTGCAATAATGCGGAATCGATCGCGGCTGCAGGGGCGGCAGTAGTCTGGGACGAGGGAATAGTCACCGTTGCAGCAGTCGGGGCTGACACGGGAGGCTCATCGTCGCCCGATTGATGCGCCGCTGTCATTGCCATGTTCTCTTTGGGCAGATAAAAGGTGTGATCGACCTCCACACCACGACGTTCGAGACTTCCATTACTCTGCACGAAGCCTTTTTCCTGCATCGAGAGCAGATCGGCCTTCAGGTGATCCTGACTGTCGATCCGCACCATGCGACTCGCCCGCGTCCGCAATTCGCCGGGCTGCTGCCGACCACGCAGTAACAGTTCGCACAGTACCGCAAACTGCGTCTCCGTGAAGTCAAACTTGAGACGAATGTAGTGGCGATAACGAGGCGCTCGGCCACCGTCGGTAAAAACTTCCGCAACCAGACCCAGCGTCCGCAACTGCTCCAGTGCGTCGGCGACTTCGGCTTCTGAGTATTCCGTGACCGGATCGCGGTTACTCTTCTGATTGCAGCCTGTGGTGGCACCCTTGAGCGTCATTGGATACTGATCGGGAGTTGTAAATCCTTTTTCAATCAGCGTGCCGAGAACCCGCCGCTGCAGGCGAGTCAGTTGCCGAATCTGATTCTTTTCTTCATCACTCATGTCCCGTCTCTTCCTCTCTTCTTGCCTGATACACAACCACAAACGTCGCGGCTCACGCAGGTTTTGTCAGGGGTTCCTGGCTTAAGCCTGAGCCGCAGGCCACGGTTTTCGGTCACGCCGTCGCCTGCGGCTCAGGGTTAAACGAATAGATCAACAGGCCGTCAGCACTATTCTGCTCATGGAGTCCGCACTATAGCAACCCTCAGTCGGCGGACCGCGTGAGCTGCGGAGCACGTTCCGGATTATAGAGCATTGGAAAAAACTGTCCTCCCAACCGCTGCCCCGATGGAATTACGGGAATTCCGGTGAGCAGTGGCTCATCGGATTCGCTGCGGACGCCATCGAGAACCACATTGATGACAACTGCGCGGCGAGGATTGGGGGTGCGGTTCTCAAACGAGCCATGAATGGTGAGCGGATGATGAAACACACATTCGCCCGCCTTCAGTTCGACCGGTACATGGCGATTGAACTGCTGCCATTGTGCGGCATTCAGGACATCTTTGATCGCATTCATGTCACCCGCCAGGCCCGTAACCGGAAGCAGATTCCAGCGATGGCTGCCAGGGACATAGTGGACGCATCCATTATCGACTGTGCTGTCGTCCAGGCCGATCCAACACGTCAGATGTGCCATGGGCTTCGTGCGCGTCCAGTAGGAATAGTCCTGATGCCATGCCACGACACCACCATGCATGGCCGGTTTACAGAACAATTGATCGTGCCAGAACCTGACTGCCCCATCGAGCAACTGCGATGCGGGTGTCGTGAAGGCCGCGTTCCAGAGCGCATCATGAAACGCCGGAGCAACGCGCCACGCTCCGAGCGCATGAAACAGGACACGCGCGGGATCCGGGGATTCATTCGAATTGTATTCGTACCAGAATTCCGAACCGGGATGACCGGGCTCTGTGAGTGTCTCTGATTCCTTTCGCAACTGATCGATCTGTCGGTCCGTCAGGATCTTTGGCCCGATCACGTATCCGTGTTCGTGGAAGAACGCGACTTGATCCGCCGAGAGTTTCCACTGCTCTCGCTCCCGTTCTGTTGCCGACGACACAAACAAATCATTCACTGGTTGATGAAACTGCGACAGATCCCGACCACTCATTCTGCATCTCGCCCAATCTGGTCACATTAAAAACACTCGGTCATGAGCCAGAGAATCGGCGAGCGGCATGCGTCAGCTTGCCGGTACAAAAACAACGTACCGGAGGGCTGACGCCGCTCCGCTCGCCGGACGCATTTCTGGCAGCGCGGAGTATATCGAACTTCGTGGCTGCTGCGACCCTGCCGTCACTCGACTCTTTGAGTCGAGTTGCGATCCGATGACAATCCCGATGTTCGACAATACTCAGCAAATTCGGACAGTCGCTTGCCGAACGCATCCCACTCCACCAGAATCGCCCGTCATGAGTTTTTGAATCCAGCAGGTCTCTGAAGGTTTTCTGCAATGAAGGCAATGTTGTTAACTGAATACAAGAACCTGACGGTGACGGAATTTCCAATGCCGGAAATTTCTGCAAACGATGTACTCGTACAGGTGCGCGCCTGTGGCATCTGCGGAAGTGATATTCACGGGTACGATGGCAGCACGGGTCGTCGGATTCCGCCCTTGGTGATGGGACATGAAGCGGCTGGCGTGATCACGGAAATTGGTAGCCAGGTGACGTCGTTCAAAGTCGGTGATCGCGTGACTTTTGATTCGACCGTGTCGTGCGGTCAGTGTTTCTTTTGCCGTCGTGGCGACATCAATCTGTGCGACAACCGCATGGTGCTGGGTGTGTCGTGCGGAGAATACCGACGGCACGGTGCTTTCGCGGAATACGTTTCAGTGCCGCAGCATATTTGCTACCTCCTTCCTGAGGAACTGCCATTTGAACATGCCGCCATGATCGAAGCCGTGTCGATTGCCGTACACGCTGCCAACCGCACACCAGTTTCACTGGGTGACACGGCGGTGGTTGTCGGCAGTGGCATGATCGGATTGCTCGTGATTCAGGCGATGCGACTTGCGGGGTGCGGCAGGATCATTGCCGTCGATCTGGAAGAAAACCGCCTCGCGAAAGCCAAAGAACTGGGCGCCGATATTGGACTCAAAGGAGATGCTGTCGATGTGCCAACTGAAGTGAGAAAGCTTACCGGCGGTCGTGGAGCCGATGTTGTCCTGGAAGTGGTCGGTATCGCTTCAACCGTCAATATGGCCGTCGCGTGCGCTCGCAAAGGTGGCAGTGTCACACTGGTGGGAAACCTTTCACCGAAGGTTGAAATGCCGCTGCAGGCGATCGTGACCAGGGAACTCACAATCCACGGCAGTTGTGGTTCCCGCGGTGAGTATCCGGCGTGCATCGAACTGCTCGAACGCCGTGCGATTCGTGTTGATCCACTGATCACAGCGACAATATCCCTGAACGATGGTCCCGCCTGGTTCCAGCGACTCTACGCTGGTGAACCGGGTGCGATGAAAGTGATCGTTGATCCGACGCGATAGGATCCCGAAACCTCTAAAAGGGGGCAGGAACGAATAGTGCGGAGCACCCTCTGGGCCGTTTGGCTATTGGTTCCTGCCCCCTTTTTTAAACTCTGAAAGAACACTTAACCACGGATTTCGCGGATTTCACAGATGAACAGACTAAG
>CAZFDW010000284.1:0-8616 GCA_964517865.1 uncultured Chitinophaga sp. | reverse complement strand
TGTTGACAGCAGACCGCTGCGAGAGGAATCCATTCCCGCTCTTCCGATCATCACGAGGACGTATGCTACTCCAACGAGCAGATTCTGCCGGAGTCTAGACCAGACCTCCGTTTGCCACAATTGCAGTTTGAGCAGCAAAAAACGCCGAGAAAAGTCGATCGCACAGATCCTTCGACTGGTTGACGCGGCCAGCACACGACTACACTGCATCGATCTGCAAGGAACATTCGCTTTTTGCAGACTCCACAATGAAAACTGCCCGGCGTATGATGACTCCGGTTGACTTTGACTGATGACAACTGAACGCAAACAGCGATTGATGAACGAGGTCTGCACCGCATGCAGCGCTCGGGCGATTCCATAAGCCGCGTTTTCCTGCGGTAGTTTCTGCCGATTTTATAGTTGCCGACGCAGTCCAGTATGACATTTCAGGAGTACACAAATGCCACACGGTTCATCTTCATCGAAATCTCAGTTTTCACGTCGTCGCTTTGCCGCCAGCGTTGCCGCCGCCGGCCTGGTGGGAATCGCCGGACAATCGGTTTTCGCGGATGAGCCAGCTTCAAAAGCAGCCGAACATCCGTTAGAAGCGGCGCTGCGTCACGCCAGAACCTGCGTGGAAAATGTGCAGAAACTGAGTGGCTACGAGAGTCTGTTTACCAAGACAGAGGTCGTGGGGAAGCAAACAATTTCACAGACGATCAGGCTCAAAGTGCGGCACGAACCTTTCAGCGTCTATATGCACTTTGAAGATGCTCACGCTGGTCGCGAAGTGATTTTTGTCGAAGGCAGGAACAACAACAATCTGCTGGTACACGAAGCAGGTTTCGCATCCCTGATCGGCACATTGGAACTGGCACCGACCGGCAGTCAGGCGATGTCCGAAAATCGTTATCCGATCACAAAATCCGGCATTCAGAAAATGATGGAAGCTGTGATCGAACAGTGGGAAGCTGAAACCAAATACGGCGAGACAGAAGTCAAATACTTCGAAGACGCGAAGATCGGCGACATGAAGTGTCGCGTCATTGAGAGTTCTCACCCGCAGCCTCGCAAACAATTCAGGTTTCATATCACACGAGTCTGGATCGACGAGAAATCCGGTCTGCCCGTGCGCGTGCAGCAGTTTGGTTTTCCCGCAAAGAGCGGTGCGAAGCCACCAGTGATTGAAGACTACACGTTCGCAGACATCAAAGCTGAAGTGCGACTGACGGACCGCGACTTTGACACAAAGAACCCCAGCTACAATTACTAACGCATGATCGTTGAATCATCGCCGACAGACACTCGCCGCATCGTGCGTGCCGCCCGCAGGCAGGGTCGCTCGGTCGGCTGCATTCCCACCATGGGTGCGTTGCATCAGGGCCACTTCAGTCTGGTTGAGATTGCGCGAAAAGAATGCGATTTCGTTGTGGCCACGATCTTCGTGAATCCGACTCAATTCGGTCCCCACGAAGACTTCACGCGGTACCCGCGCACGCTGGATGCGGATCTGGAAATGTGTCGGGCAGCGGGTGCAGATCTGATTTTCACTCCATCCGTATCTGCCATGTACGGTGAATCGGCGCAGACCATCGTGCGGGTCGCAAAACTGGCTCAGGTACTGGAAGGGGCCCACCGACCTGGGCACTTCGACGGCGTGTCCACGGTTGTGGCAAAACTTTTCAATGTCACGGAACCGGATCGAGCCTACTTTGGCCAGAAGGATTTTCAACAGCAGTTGATCATTCGCCAAATGGTTTTGGACCTGGATCAGCCGGTCGAAATCATGACTTGCCCGATTATTCGAGAAGCAGACGGCCTGGCGATGAGCAGTCGAAATCGCTATCTGTCCGTCGTTGAACGGCAACAGGCGTCGCAGCTGTTTCAATCTCTGAAACTCGCAGAGACGCTTGCCGAAGAAACCACGCTGACACCGCCTGAGATCGCTCAGCAAATGACAGACCACCTGAAATCCGTGGGCGGACTCGAGACGCAGTATGCGGTGATTGCTGATTCTGTGACGCTGGAATTGCTCACAGATCGCTCAAATTCCGCAGTCGCCCTGATCGCCGCAAAGGTTGGCTTGACGCGTTTGATCGACAACCAGATCCTGCGATTCCGTTAACCCCCGCAACTCCACTATCATTCGAAATTCCTGGTTCGATATTCTGGGGTTTTGGTTTCTGCGAAGCAGGTCGCTGCGCACAAGAATTCCTGGCCTCGACGTCTGATCATTTCAACAGTTCGAGACGTGTCTCACTGGAGATCCTGCCGCCATGCGGAAAGTACTTCTGCGTTTTGTATTCGACAATCTCTGGCAATGGCAGACGGTGGGTAATGAATTGCATGTTGGTGCAGCATGGTTGATGCTGTTGTGGGTGGCCATCGTGGGAGTGGCTTTTGGCTTGATGTATGCGACGTCAAAGAAGGCCGCCGCATCCGCGATGTCCGCTGGTTTCTGGCTCATCGTCCCCGCAACTCTGGCAGCGATCTGGTTTTTCAAATTGCCGATCGTCGAAACAGGCATCCCGGTTTTTGGTTACGGCCTGATGATGTTTATCGGGTTTTCGTCGGCCACATGGCTGGCGTCGCGGCGAGTCCGATTGATTGGGCAGCCACCGGAAGTAATCTGGGATATGATGATGTGGGCCTTGATCCCGGGCCTGATCGGCGCGAGACTGAACTATCTGATGCAGTATGGACATCAGGTCTTCGCAGGCAAGCATGGGATCGAACTACTGGTGGCACCGTTTGCGCTGTGGGACGGTGGCATTGTGTTCTATGGCAGCGTGATCGGCGGCATCGTCGGAGTGGTCTTTTATTGTCAACGTCGCGGGATCAGCCCTCTTGCCATGCTGGACGTAATTGGCCCATCCATGTTTGTTGGCGAAGGATTCGGACGCATCGGCTGCTTTCTGTACGGATGCTGTTACGGAAAAGCCTGCGACCTGCCCTGGGCCATGCGATTTCCGCCAGACAGCCTCACGTTTGAAAAACTGGCTCCGGAAGGCAGAATCCTTGAGAACCCGTTATCGACCATACGACTGCATCCGACGCAGCTCTACAGTTCCTTCGCGGCTTTTGTACTGGCCGGCATTCTGGCATGGTATTTTCGTCGACGTCCGTTTGACGGAGCGGTCCTGGCACTGGGAGGGATCCTGTATCCGATCAATCGCTTTGTCCTGGAGGCCCTCCGGGACGACGAGCCGAAACGGTGGGGCACTCCCTTCACCTATTCGCAACTGATCAGCATCGGACTGCTGATCTCTGGTATCGGTGCGATGTATTATTTTTCAATGCGTGGGAAACTGACCCGAGCACCGAAATAGACTTTGCGCCACCATGACCCGCTTCATATTTTACCTCCCCTGCGCCAGGCAGAGTCACAACCTTGAACAGTTCTTCCGACCTGCAACTGATCGACGCCACGCTGTCAGGTGACACGCGCGCGTTTGATGAGTTGCTGCGGAGATATCAGGATCGACTGGTGCATAGTCTGGAACTTGTACTCGGTTCGCGCGATGATGCGCTGGACGTCGCGCAGCAGGCCTTTCTGCTGGCATGGAAGAAGCTGAGTTCATTTCGTGGCGAGGCAGGTTTTTATTCATGGCTGTACCGGATCGCACGCAACGTTGCGAACAGCAGGATTCGACGCCCGCAGATCAGTTCCGGGTCGCTCGATCACCTGCACGAAGCTGCTGGCTTTGAACCTGCCGACGCACATCCAGGAACCGCTCCGGAATATGCGATACTGCAAGCGGAGCAAATCCAAATGATCCAGACGGCGTTGCAGGAAATCGCGGAGGAGTTCCGGCAACCCCTGGTATTGAAAGAAATCGATGGTTTTTCCTACGAAGAAATCGCCCGGATCATCGACATCCCTTTAGGCACAGTCCGAAGCCGTATTTTTCGCGCTCGCCAGGAACTGATTGCGAAATTGCAAAGGCATTCGAAAGAACTGGAATAGTCCTGCGCCGACAGATTGGCGTGCGTTTGAAAACACACACGTCATTCCTTGTTAAAGAAAAACGAGAACCATTTTCTGAAAAAATAGAAGGGCCAAACGCAGGAATTCTTTCTTAAAAAAAAAGCTGCCACGAACATCGAAATGAGTTTTGAATCGAGATTGATGGATTGTAAAGACGGCGGTATAAAGCTCACTTCTCTTTGAGGATGTTTGCGACTGTCTATCCACTGAAGATTCATGTCAGCGTTCTGCTGATACTTCATTGCAAACATTCATTTGTCTGGTCTCCTCACACGCACGGCGATTAAAAAACAATCGAATGTCGTGTTGTCTTCTACAAAGGTAGCCTTTTTATCATGCAGCTCCACCAGATTGATCTTGTTCCGGGAGAGTCGATTCGAGTTGGAAATCTGGTCGTGACACTTGTCGCGGTCGAAGGCAGTGTGGCTCAACTGGAGGTGGAAGATCCAGGCGATAATTGCTCATGGATGAATCCCGTAGACTATTCAGACAGCAAACTTGCCGAGCCTGCGTTCGCGTAGAAAAGTCACCTGACTCTCTGATTCAAGTCGCCATTTTTCAACGTTTTCGCAGACGCTTGAAACCTCGCGGATTCTCGAAAAACAGAGGCGATCGATAGAGTGCAGCCTCCGGTCCTCAGCCCGTGATCAGTTTCGCCTTGTGCCTCTCTTCGATAAACTCCTGCGGTGAATTGTTTCCCGAACCGAGGAGCCTTCGATGAATCTTCGATCTTTAAGTGTCCCAGCGTTGCCGGTTTTCGTCGCTTTGCCCGGCATTTTGTTGATGAGCATCTGTTTCGTCGCGGCAGGGCCGTTTGAAAATAAGCAATCTGATGACGGCTTTCAGAAGCTGTTTGACGGAAAAACCCTGGAGGGCTGGGACGGGGACTCAAAGGTATTTCGGGTCGAAGAAAAGACTATCATTGGTGGTCAGCTGAAAGAGCAGATTCCACACAATTTTTTCCTGTCATCACAGGACAAGTACGCAGACTTCGAACTGCAGCTGGAGTTTCGCCTGCTCGGTGAAGCCACAAACGCCGGCGTCCAGCTTCGCAGCAAACGTATTCCCGACCATCATGAGATGATCGGATACCAGGCAGATCTTGGTCAGGAATACTGGGGTGCGCTTTACGATGAATCACGGCGCAATAAGGTGATGGCGTCACCAGATAAAGTTGAACTGGCGAAAGTCCTGAAGCTCGGAGAATGGAACAAATACCGCATCCTCTGCGAAGGCCGACACATTCAGCTGTGGATCAACGATTTCCAGACCGTTGACTATACGGAAGGCGACGAGACAATTGAACAGTCCGGCCTCATTGCGTTGCAGATCCACGGTGGCCCGCCGGGCGAAGCCCATTATCGGAATATTCGTATTCGCAGGATCAAGTAGGTTCTGCAATTCGAAAACTGAAAACTGAAAACTCCTCCTATGCTCAACTGGAACAGTAACAAGCTCACTCACGGCTGGCAAAAGGGCATCACGGCATTTTACTATGCCGTGGGCATGACGGCGGAGGACTTCAACAAGCCGCAGGTCGGGATTGGTGTGCCGTTGCTGGAGGGCAACACCTGCAACATCCATGCATACGGCCTTGCTCAGGAAATTGCGGTCGGATGTCGTGAAGCCGGGATGCTGGGATTTCCGTTCGGAACGCCCGGCGTCAGCGACAACATTACCCAGGGCCACGAAGGCGGCAATGCCAGTCTGCCGTCCCGCAACCTGATCGCCAACAGCGCGGAATGTGTGATCACGTCGCATTGCTACGACGCAATGATCGGACTGCACAACTGCGACAAGAACGGCCCTGGGTTCGCAATGGCGCTCGCCCGCAGTAATTATCCGGGACTCATCGTCAGTGGTGGCAGCATTCTTCCGGGCTGTCACAACGGGAAAGATATTACGATTCTGGATGTTTACGATTCCCAGGCGGCAGTGTCCGTCGGCGCAATGAGTCCCGAAGAATCCGATGCCATCATTCGCAAAGCATGCCCCGGTCCTGGCGGCTGCGGTATTGCAGCGTCGTTCAATACCTGGGGCCTTGCGATGGAGGCGATCGGACTGATGCTCCCCGCGAGTAGTTCTATACCCGCTGTCGATCCGGAAAAAAAAGCAGAATGTCGCCGAGTGGGTCAGGCAGTTTCCAATTTACTGACGCTGAATCTCCGACCGCGCGACATCCTTACGAGGGCGGCTTTCAAAAACTGTGCGGTGACAATCGCGGCCGCAGGCGGATCAACAAACGGCGTGCTGCATATCCTCGCGCTGGCTCGAGAAGCCAGCGTCGATTTCACGCTGCGGGACTTGCAAAAGATCTTCCGGGAAACTCCGGTACTCTGCAGCTTCGCTCCGCGGGGACCGCGCACGATGGTCGATCTGCACAAGATCGGTGGAACACCGATTCTGTTGAAACATCTGCTCGACAGCGGACTGCTCGACGGTTCGTGCATGACCGTTACCGGCAGGACCATGGCCGAGAACCTGAAGGATGTACCAAAGCCGCCAGCCGGTCAGGATCTCATCGTCACAATAGAAAATTGTTACAAGCCATTTGCCGACATGCAGGTGTGTTTCGGCAATCTGGCTCCGGACGGCATCGTGTTCAAAGTCTCAAGCATGAAGAATCCGGCCTTTGAAGGTAAAGCCGTGTGCTTTGATGATCCTCGCGACATCGTTCGTGCCGTTGAGCAGCGCCGTATTACGCAGGGCAGTGTGATTGTGCTTCGCAACATGGGCCCGGTTGCCTGCGGGATGCCTGAGGTTCTCATTGCGACGGCGGCACTTGCAGTTCCTGAACTTGACGGAAAGATCGCGTTCATCTCCGACGCTCGAGTTTCCGGTGTGTCGCACGGAGCGATCGGAGTCCACTGTTCGCCGGAAGCGATTGTGGGCGGACCGATTGGTTGTGTTCAGGATGGTGACATGATTGCCTTCGATCTTCTGAAGGGCACAATCTCAGTGAACATCAGCGATGAAAATATGGCCGTTCGTCAAGCCAATCTGGTAGCCAGGCCACCACTGGAAACTCGTCGAGGGTACCTCGCCGACTGGTCCGCCACGGTGGCTCAGGCCAGCCACGGCTGCGTGAGCAAAGCCATGTATCCGGAATGTAAGTAGTGTATTCTTTGTAGATCCTTTCTGCCGGAAAGGATTTTCGCCGCATGGCGAAACCTTGTTGTGGCGGACGTCCGTTCAACGTCGCCGCGTTGCCACTGAATGAACCTTGTTTGGTCGTTGTGGCGACAGGTCGCGAAGTCCATACCGGCAGGCTGGACTTACAGAAAGCAACGGCATCATGGCTGAAACTGAGGTCAGCAACTTTGGAAACAACGTTCGGTTTCGACCGGCGAGTCATGTTTGCCCGAAAGATGAAGCTGAGTTGCTGAGTGTCCTTCAGAGCCACCGTGCGGGCCGCATTCGGGTAATGGGATCGAAGCATGCATGGAGCCATGGCATTGAGACCGATGGCATCCTGCTGGAGATGCGACATTTCACGCAAATTCAGATCCATGAACGCAATGGACAGCCTTTTGTAACAGTGGGTGCCGGATGTCAGATCAAGACGCTGTTGGCAGCCCTGAATGAGCGAGGCCTGACGACTCCCTCTGTCGGCTTGATCACGGAGCAGACCATCGCCGGTGCCACGGCCACGGGGACTCATGGTTCCGGCAAGCATAGTCTGTCGCATTACGTCCATTCCGTTCGCATCGCGTGTTTCGATGCCACTGGCATGACCGCTCAGATTGTCGATGTCACCGAGGGCGATGAGTTGAAGGCGGCTCGGTGCTCCCTCGGTTGCATGGGCGTCGTGGTCGAAATCACGCTGCCCTGTATTCCGCAATATTTTGTTGAAGAGAAGATCACTCCGAAATCGACGATCGAAGAAGTGCTGGCCCTGGAATCGGACAGTCCCCTGCAACAGTTCTTTCTGTTGCCTCATGCATGGACTTTTTTCGCACAACAGCGCAAAGTCGCCCGGAAATCCTGCCGCAGCGGCGGCGCAGCATTTTATCGGATCTATTGGTTTCCATTGCTTGATGTGGGGTTGCATCTGCTCATCCTGCTGTTTGGCGTCTGGCTCCGCAGTCGTCGGCTTGTCCATTTTCTGTTTCGCACCATCGTGCCCTGGAGCATCTTCCCGCGCTGGGTCACATCAGATCGCAGCGATCGACAGCTGGTGATGGAGCATGAGTTATTCCGGCATCTCGAAGAAGAGATTTTTGTTCGCCGGTCGATGGTCATCGCAGCGTCGCATTTTGTGACAGACATTCTCAAACTCGCAGATGATTCGCGGCATGCGTTATCGTCATCAACGCTGAGTCAGCTCAAATCCATTGACGCCCTGCAGACCGCTCAAACATTGAGTGGATGCCTCACGCATCACTATCCTGTCGTCTTTCGCCGCATCCTGCCGGATGACACGCTGATTTCGATGGCATCCGGTTCAGGTGAAGACTGGTATTCAATCAGCCTGGTCACTTACGCCAAACCGCGAGACGATTTTTTTCGAGTCGCCCGCTTCCTCGCCGAATCGATGATACGACTTTTCAATGCCCGCCTTCACTGGGGCAAATGGTGTCCCGTGACTGCGGATCAGATTGAACAGCAATACCCGGAACTCCCGACGTTTCGCACGATTTGCCGCC
>CAZFDW010000283.1:0-8659 GCA_964517865.1 uncultured Chitinophaga sp. | reverse complement strand
GCGCAGGTCGAAGCGGAGATCAATGAGGCACCGCAGACTCTGGTCAGTCCGTGGACATCGGCAAATCTGCTGGACAAAATGCCGGAGTTCGAGGAAAGCTTTACGCATGTGGATGACGCGTTTATCGACGGACGAATTAACATCAATATTGCGCGCCGTGAAGTGTTGCTGGCGATTCCCGACATGACCGAGACGATCGCCGACACGATTGTCGAAGAACGTCCCGCGATCGAATCCAGCGGAGCGGCTTCCGCAGCGATGTCCATTCGAGCATCACCAACATGGCTGTTGGGTGAAGGTTACGTGGATCTCAACACGTTTCGACGTCTGGGTCCATGGCTCACAACCGGCGGTGATATTTTCAGCTTCCAGACCCTTGGCCATTTTGACCAGGGAGGTCCGACCACACGCCTTGAAGCCATGATTGATGCAACTCAAAATCCACCGCGAGTGATCTTTCAACGCGATCTCACATCACTTGGTCGCGGCTTTCATCCGGGCCTGTTGAGCAGCAAGTAGTACGATCAATAGCGGAAGACAGCACCCAGACTGAATCCGTTTGCCGAGAAGTTTGAATAATGCACATTCTGGCGGATATCGGGCGTAAATCCTGCTGCACCCGCTGAAATACTGTTGTAGTAAATGTTCTCGTCGGGGCGACTGACCTGTGTGAGCCACATGAAGTCGTACCCGCCGTATACGGAGAACTTGGTATTCAGGTGAACTTCAGCAGCCAGATTCAGCTGTGTAATTGTGCCGAAATTCACTTTGCTGCTCGCAAATGATGTGACTCCTGTCCCAATGGCATCGGAAGTCATTGTCGCCGTGTGATCATTCAGTCCCATCATGATTCGTGGTGTGGCACTCAACGTGAACCAGCGTGTATTCACCGAGGCCCGAGCCCCGACTTCTGGCCCGTAGTAATTGCTGTTGACCGCAGAACTGATGTTTGTCGCGCGATCAGCTGCAGCACCTCCGTCATATATTCCTTGAATGTTGTAGCTCTCATCCAGATTCGTGTATCGCAGACCACCCAGCCACTGAAATCCGAAACCTTCACCCGGGACGTAGCGTTCCGTGAGGAACGTCAATTCCGAACCCCACATCTGTGAAGAGAGCGTTGCCTGAAGGGACTTGTCGAATATTAATGAATTCAATCCCGCCACGTCGGTCACGGCGCCGTCGGTCAGCAGCGGGATGGCATAATTTGGATTTGTCGTAGTACCAAGCGTCGGATCGATGACGACCCCGCCCGGCCCAAGAGGCAGTGCAGCATTTATCTGTCGTGGACCGTCGATATCATGGAATGCTGTCTCACTGGATTGCTGTTCGAATCCAAAGAAACTCAATTCCAGATCGCCACCATTCATGGCGACACCCAATGTGCCTCGGATGCCGGGCGTGTCGATCAGATCAAGGCCATTGGACTGCGGGAACAGAGTGAACCCTGCCGTGTTTCCACCATTGAGATTGTCGTTCACCAGAATCGGCACGTCGATGCCTTCGATGCTGTTGTTCGGCACCACAAACTGAAGACCCGACACTGGCGCCCCAATGGTCCCGCCACTCGGTCCCTGCAACGACCACTGCATGAATTCCAGACGCAGCCAGCTGCGCGAGGACACTTCGTGCAGGAAGTGCTCGATCGGACGATTCTCGTCCCACAGCCCGGGAGCCTGCTCGACGTAGTGATCGACGACAGGAGCCTGGTACTGATTCCGCGGCATTTGAAACAGCGACGGATGCCCCTGTTGCTGCGGCGGACAATACTGCGGACCGGCATATTGTGGTGGATATTGAGCCAGCGCTTCCGAAGAAGCTATGCTGAGAAGCACCGCAGCAGCGGCAAGACTTAGCAGGTTCGGACGTTTCATTCGAGCCGGACCTTATTCAAAGAGTCAGAGCAGCGAAGCACATTCGTCGAAGAGCCCTCCTGGCAATTCAACGCCGACGCAGCATCCTGCGATGCCGCGCACAGAACGGTTCTATGTAAAAGACACAGTCCGCTGTCGTCGATATCGTCGCTGCTTGACTTTAAACTTTGCTCCAAATGATCCGGCAGCGTCAATTTTAACGGTTACACGAGTCATTCCACTCGTAACGTCTGCAACATCAGCCGCTCGGCAGATTCTGCGGCAATACCTTGAACGACTCAGGAGAGTTCTGGAAGCCACTGTCCGAGGGTCGTCTTTCGCTCCGCGAAAGCTACGCAGCTTTCGCAGAGCGAAAGACGACCATCAGTTTGAGAGCCCTCCTCAGGACCCGCCCATCAATGAATCCGTGTCGTCTGGGCCGTGGTTGTGCGAAAGTGGAGACAATCCCGTCGGCGGAGCGACGGGTGTACCGTACACCCGTCGCTCCGTCGGCGGGATTTTGCAGCGATGGAGATTTCGCCACGGCAAAACGCGGAGTTGAATATGGACAAGTCCTCAGCGGGGAACGGTCGTATCTGCCACAACCACGGGCTGCACCCAGGCTCGTTCGAATTCTCCGACCTGAGAGGGATTCGGATGCAGCCGAGACGCTGTGACCACGGCGCGGACGTACAATTCGGTGCTTTCAAACGTATAGCTGCCGACATTCCCTTCGACGGTTTTGAGTACTTTGCCGACATCGGTGCTGTAACGTCGTGTCGCGGTATCGACTTTTTCAGGATCTTCGATGGCCGGCGTACTGGCATCATCAAAAGTCGTGTGTGTACCAATGAAATCAATGCGGTATGACACGTCAGGTTCGGCAGCAATTGTGATGCTCAGACTGTTCGATGTCTGTTGAATTTCTTCCAGTGTCACGCCGGACGAAGCATAGAAACGCCCGGCTTCCAGCGCCCGCACCAGAGCATCCGGCGTCAACGTGTCCGTAAGCACCATGACCCAGCCTCGCCCCGGCTGCGCTCCCTTCTGCGGTTCCGTCTCAAAGTAGTTGTGCCCGTCGTCCGTCGCCAGGCCGTACATCACGGGAAGTTTGAGTTTCGCCAGCCGCCATGTGTTGACAATGTCCCACTGACGCTCGGTGGATGCATGTGACTGATCGCCGGAATTATTGACACCGGAGTGGCCGTTGTAGACTTCAAAAAAGTTCTCACCGACAACCTGCATCAACTGTTCGGCCGTGATGGCGTAACCGAAATTCGGATGATTCAGATGCACGAGCGTCGATTCTCCGGACCGCTCGCGCCGGGAAACGGCAGCGTTGATATTGCGCTGCATCACATCGACGATGCTGTCACCTCCCGTGGGTGGCAGCAGTTCGTGGGTATTCGTGGCACACATATGAATCGGACGGCGATTGAAACTGTCGGTAATCTCTTCGCCCTGGATCAGGATGTATTCCTGAGCTTTCGCGAGACGTTCGTACACCGCATCAAACTCCTTAAGTCGTACTTCACTGCGACCTTCCGTTTCCCGCGTCTGGATCCAGTCTGCAGGGAATGCCTGAGTCAGCTTCTCGAAGGCCTTCATACCGCCTTTGCTCTTCTCCACATCGATCCATCGTTCGTGATTGTGGAGCGTGTTGTGATCCGTGAAAACGAGAAACTGATATCCGTGATCGCGGTACCAGGTGGCGATCATTTCCGGATAATCATCACCATCGCTCCACAGCGAATGCGTGTGCATGTTGCCACGATACCAGTGCTGTGACTGATCGGATCGCAGCACCACGTCCTGAGCGAACGCAGGGATTGAAAAAACCAGAACGAACAGTGTGAGAATCCGAGGGATCGTAAAGAATGAACGCAGGGATGCAGCAGGCATGAGGTTCTCCTTCTGGGGAATGGTGCCTGCGGAGTGTACCAACAAAACGACAGCAGGCGAGCCGTCCCCGTGGCTCGCCTGCTGTCTTGTGAGTGTTAATGCATCTGATCACGATCGTTTTGCACCAACACTGTCCGAGAAACCATCCCGTGTATCAACCACGAACAAAGTCCAGACTGGATGCCTGGGCATCGGAGAGCTTGAAGCTGAAGTTGTTCGCTCCGCTCGGTGTCATACTTCCCGACAGCTTCTGGCCGTCAGTACTGCGGTTGAGTGACAATGATCCGTTCTCCATAAGGTAAGTACCCTGAAAACTGCTTGCCTGTCCGTCCTTGTTGACAGCCACCCAGCTGAAGTTTCCGTCTGCCTGCAGAGAAAGCTGGACGCGAGCTCCGTTGCTCAGACTTGCCGTCCAGGCTCCTGTGAATGTCGATTGTGGTGCCTGAGGTACGTCGACTGTGGACTGAACTGCGGCATTCTGCGGAGGTGCGAACCCTCCCAGTGCCTGCAATGCAGACTGTTGAGCATCGTCCTGTTGTGCAGGGCTGGCTGCCAAGGTGCCGCTTGGTGCAATCCCGGCAGGTGACTGGACAGGTGCTGCAATGGCAGGTGCCGCGTTTTGCGGAGCGAATGCAGGTGCCGCGGCGGCCGGAGCCGTTCCTGCCTGCAACTGCTGTTGTGGCAACTGTTGCGGCTGCACCTGGACCTGCTGCTGTTGCGACTGTTGCGACTGTTGCAATTGAGGCTGTTGCAATTGAGGCTGACCGCCTGCCAGATTGCCATTGATCGCCGTTCCGTTCATCGCTGCTCCGCCCTGCAACTGTGGTTGTTGCAAAGATTGAGGTTGACCCTGAAACTGCGTTTGTTGCAGAGGTTGAGACTGCGGAAAAGTTTGCAGCTGTGGCTGGCCGTTCACTGCCTGTGGCTGACCAAATCCGGGCTGAGCGTAAACAGGCTGCTGGTAGATTGGCTGAGGATACGTCGGCTGCGGATACACAGGCTGCCGGTAGACAGGCTGCTGATACACTGGCTGCGGAAAGTGATTATGATAGGGACTGGATGAGAACGAATGGCCACCGGTATAGCCGCCGGAAGAACGACCGTGGCATCCAGCTTCAGCAGAACCGACTGAAACCGCAGAAAATCCGCTCAAGACAGCGGCGATCAACAGTTTGTGAGAGTGACGAATCATGGCAAGGACTCCTGAAAATTGTTTCGAATCAGATCGTTTGGGAATTCCCATAATGACCAGAGCGAACTTGCCACAGTTGTGTTACAGACAATTTTCAAGATTTCCATTTAACTCGATCGGCTACTTCGCGTCCGTGGATTTGTCTGCATGCGCTCGTTCGATTTTTCCGAACATGTGTCCGCCGATCGCGCCGTGCTGCCAGGTGCCGGCGTAGCGGGTTTCATGAAAGATTACCCGTGCAGAAAAGCCTTCTCCAAGTCCTGGCAGGGTGGCATTGGTGAGCGATACCATCGGCGTGTCACCTGCCCACTCGACAGGGACAGTGATCGGTAATTTTGTGTCAAGCTTGCCGTACTTCACACGTGTCATAAAGATCCAGAGATTCTCAGACGCCTTGGTGACGCTTTCGATTTCGTACCGCTCCGCTTTTGGGGCTCCCTCGCTTTCCTTTCCGTCGATAGTAAACGATCCGACCAAAACGCACTTGGCCATCGATTTTGAAAACGCCTCGTCGCGAGCAGCCATCTCCGCTTCCGTGGGTTCCTCTGCCTGCCCAGTCAGCACCCAGGCCGAAGCAAAGATCATCACACTGCAAAACATCGCAAACTTCTTCATGACAGGATTCCTTCGGAGAGATTCAGGACACAACAGCACGCAGGCAAACGCAGATCGTACGCGGATTGTGACGATTTGAAAACAGTCAACCGTTGTGAAGCCGGTCGAGGCTGAGTACGATGCCCGGGTGGAAACCAGGACGATTGGCGGCGAGCGACTCGGGATCTGCGATTTTTTGTGTTTGAGGTTGATATGTTAAACTTTGTCGGACGCGGAACTGCGCATACTTGTGATGGAACAACTCGACGGGACTTTCTGCAGGTCGGTTCGCTGGGTGCGGCAGGACTGTCGCTGTCCGGATACCTCGAAGCCAAAGAACAGGGGCAGGTGGCGAACGGCCATGATGAACGTTCCTGCATAATGATTTTTAACCTGGGTGCCCCGAGTCAGCTCGACACGTTCGATATGAAACCCGAGGCTCCGTCAGAGGTACGCGGACCCTTCAAACCGATCGCGACAAGCTGCGGGGCATATCAGATTTCTGAGATTCTCCCCAGGACGGCATCGATTTCGGAGCACCTGGCTTTGGTGCGCAGTTGTCATCACAGCGGTGCAGCTGTGCATGACGCCGGCTGGCAGATGATGCAGACCGGACGCCAGTTTTCCGGCGGCGTGCTGTCGCCACATGCCGGTTCTGTTGTCAGCTATCTCAAGGGACGTCGGACAGACCTGCCTCCGTTCGTCGTGCTTCCGGAACCCATGGGTCGTGGCGGCGGAAATCTTCCCAACGGCCAGGCGGGCGGATTTCTCGGAAAGGCGCATGATCCTTTCGCGTTGATGGCCGATCCGTCGATGGCCGACTTTAAAGTTCCGGATTTGTTACCACCGGAATCGCTGGGCGAAGTGCGGATGGAACGCCGACGACGGTTGCGTGATCTGGTTGACAGCACCGTGAAGGATTTTGAGTCCACCGAAAACGCGACGATGATGGGACGCAACTTTGAAGCCGCCTATCGCCTGATGACCAGTCCGGCAGCGCGGGAAGCATTTGATTTATCGAAGGAGCCGCAGTCCGTCCGCGAACGCTACGGCATGCATCGATTCGGTCAGTGCTGCTTACTGGCTCGACGACTGGTCGAAGCCGGCGTGCGATTCGTGACCGTCAACACATTCCTGACGGTGTTTGATGAAATCACCTGGGACATTCATGGTTCAAAACCATTTACGTCCATTGAAGGCATGCGAGACATTGTCGCGCCGCTGTACGATCAGGGATATTCGGCACTGATTGAAGACCTGCATCAGCGAGGACTTTTGCCGAATACGATGGTTTGTAACGTGGCCGAATTTGGTCGCACGCCAAAAGTGAATCCGGCAGGCGGACGAGACCACTGGCCTCAGTGCTTTACCGTCGGATTTGCAGGGGGCGGCGTGAAGGGTGGGCAGGTTGTGGGAGCCAGCGATCCGATCGGGGGCGTTCCGGCTGATCGCCCCGTGCAGCCTGGCGACGTGATCGCGAGCGTGTTTCACAGCCTGGGCCTGAAACTGGATTCGCACTTGCCCGGCCCGGCAGGTCGCCCGTTTCCTTTGGTCGATTTTGGATATCGCGAAATTCACGAACTGTTTTGAATGAAAACGCATGGATCAACAAGCCCCTGGATTTGCGACATGACATCAACGTTCCTCACCACGATTCCCATTATGCGCATTTTTGATGTGGTGAAGGCGAAGGATTTTTATGTCCGCTTTCTGGGTTTCACCATCGATTGGGAACATCGGTTCGATAACGTTGCCCCCGTGTACCTTCAGATCTCGAGAGGTGCCCTGGTGCTGCATTTGTCGGAACATCACGGCGACTGCTGTCCGGGCTCCACAGTGTTCGTCTGGATGAAAGGGATCGATGACTTCCATGCCACAATTACGTCGCGCGGTTACGGCTACATGCGACCGGGGATTGAGCGGACGTTTTACAACAGCGTGTGCGTTGAAGTGACCGACCCGTTCGGCAACCGCATTCGCTTTAATGAAGAGCGTGCGGAAGAATCGCAATTGTAGGCCCACAGAAAGTACATCATGCAATTGGCGACGTTGGCGGCGGGATTTGTCGAAGCACTTGGACGGCTGTCAGCGATATCGGATGACTACGTGCCTTCGATTGTCACGCTGTTGATCGACCAGGCGCGCAGGGCGCGCGCGAGCGACATTCATCTGGTGCCGACGGAATCTGCACTGGTCGTGCAGTGGCGCATTGACGGCGTACTGCATCCGATTGCAGGGTTCGACTGCGATCTGGCGCCTCGCGTCGTGGCACGGTTGAAAGTGATTTCCGGACTTTTGACGTATCGCACCGACGTGCCCCAGGAAGGACGCATCGCCCGCGAATTCAGTCGTACGGAAGTTCGCATCACAACGTTCCCGACTCTTCACGGCGAGAAGGCGGCAATCCGCCTGTTTGCTGAAAATGACCAGTTGCAAACCCTGGCACAGCTCGGGCTGCCGGACGAAGTTGAGTCCGAACTCCGCACTCATCTGGCCGCGACGGCTGGTGTGATCATGTTCACGGGACCTTCCGGCAGCGGAAAAACGACGACAGCGTACGCTTGCCTGCGCGACATCATCGCGGATTCTGTCGGCACGCGGTGCATTATGAGTCTGGAAGATCCGGTCGAAGTTGCGGTCGATGGTGCGACACAGTCACAGGTGCGACCGTCCGCAGGATTTGATCTGGCAACCGGGCTGCGTTCTTTGATGCGACAGGATCCCGATGTCATTTTTGTCGGCGAAATTCGCGATCCCGCGACGGCTGAGGCCGCATTTCAGGCGGCCCTGACCGGGCATCTCGTACTGACGACATTTCATGCCGGAAATTCGGCGGAAGCGATTACTCGACTGCTGGAAATGCAGGTTGAACCGTATCTGATCCGCAGTGGATTGCGAACCGTCATTTGTCAGCGATTGCTGCGAAGAATCTGTGCGAACTGCCATGGCCGAAGCGGTGATTTTTTGTCAGTTCAATCGAAGTTTCCGGAATCTGAAAGAACGCCAGACAAATCAGGTTCTCCGCCCGTTCATCGCAATGTGTGTGCTGTTTGCGGTTCCACAGGCTATCACGGGCGTTTGGTTCTGGCAGAAATGCTGAATCCGAATTCTCCCGAGG
>CAZFDW010000282.1:0-8737 GCA_964517865.1 uncultured Chitinophaga sp. | reverse complement strand
GCCCGATCGGCTCTGTGAAAGCCGTTCGGGCACTTTTATTGAGGCCGCCCACGCTCGGCCGCCTCGCCCGCCAGAAAATTTAGCTCACCGCTTCGACTGCCGCCGAACATTTCTGTGCTTCGGCCAACCATGCCTGCTGCCAGCGCGACTTCATCCCGCTCTTGACCGATCCGCTGCGTGAAGGAAACGGCAGGGAAGGAAACACAGAAGGAAATGCAGGTGAGTCAAATTTTTCGAAGGAAACAATCACGGGAAGGAGACGCATGAAGGAAACGCCCCCAGCGCGCGCATCTAACCTGCTGAAAACGGAGGCGACGAACGTGCTGTTCCCAGCAGCCACTTTTTCTGGCCATGGTGCAATTCCAAAATGGAAACCAATCCCTCCTCCTGCGACAAACATGACCATGTACCTCGCGCGAGGCGACATGCTTTCCAAACGAACCGTTTCGGCGTAACCTATTGTTGTACAACATGTTGTGTCATGCAATCAGAAACTGTGTCAATGCCCGAGTTCTCGCTGATAGCTAAAAAAAACTTGGTTCGTCGCAGTGTCGGTAAGCTAAAGTCTCAACCTCTAACCTCCTAGCAGGGACTCGGACCCTGCTGGTTTGATTCACACACAAACGCACCAGGGCTGCAGCATCCGCTGCAGCCCTGGTCTTCGTGTCATGTGCCGCGGTAAATTACGAAACCTTTCTGCGACGCAGATCTGGCATGACTTTCCCCTTTGCGGTGAACGACTGTCGGAGATACTTTCGGACGGTCACATTAGAAACCTTCATCGCCGCAGCAATTTCTTCGAGCGGCGTTCCTGCATCGAGCATACGACGAACTTCATTGACCTTATCACTGCGGGCTTCTGCGGTCGTCGGCATCGACAAGTTTTCCTGACTGTACGCTAAGGCGATGGCTTTGCTGACCGTTGGAGCCGAGCACCCGTACTTCTTTGCCAGTTTTTCTTTTGACCATCCTTCGGTCCACAATTGACGGGCTTCGCTTGCGAACTGCGCGAGGACAAACTTCCGTGGCCGCTGCCCGCCACGCCGCAGGCAAACCTCATCGCGTTCGTCCGGATGTTCCCGCAGATGGTGCCGAATCGCCGCCCGAACCGTTGGCGGTGTCACTTCGAATTCGTCGGCAAGCTTGCGAAATGAAAAACGTGTCTCTTGACGCCTACGAAAGACCGTCGTTGCGTTTTCTGCAGCCCAGGATATTGACTCAGGGATCCGGAATTCGTCCGTCCAGAACCACTCGTCGCTGAGGCCCGCAAATCGCTCTGAATTGGCAATGAAGTTCGCCTGGGCCCGCAAGTCAACATCAGTCCCTTCGTCGATGACACGTAGCTTTCCTCGGCGACGGGATCTGGATGGCTTGTCGTGTCCAATACTGTCACCTTTCGTTCGGATACTGGGTGCCGAGAACATCATGACGGCATCAGGCATAACACCAAGCTTGCACATCCGCAGCGTGACCTTCCGATCGCGGGAACAAACAATGCGATCGATGTGCAACGACAGTTCCAGGTTGGCTCGCGTCGGATTGTCTGCAGCCAGCACGTCTGCCATCCGATTGAGCCTGTTAAGTACCTGCTCCGGACGCACCAGATCTTCGGCGCAAGTGGCCTCGTTCTGCATCGAGCTCAGCTCGGCCTGTATTCCCTGCTGTCGTTCGGTTGCCGCTTGCCACTTAGACTCGATGGTCTCCCTCACGGCCGAGCCCAGTTTTGGATTCGCGAGCGAAGTCGACCAGCCCTGGATACTTTCTTCAATATCTTTTAACTCATTCTCCAGCGCCGGGCGTTGGTCATGTTTTCCCGCCTTCATGTCTCGCAATCCCTGCTCGACCTGACCGAAAAGTTCTGGCAGCCAGGATGGTGTCGTACTTGGGTCTGACTTCATATCAAAAAACTCCTCAGGGCAAAAATGTATTAACAGAAAAGTGGCGGCGGCCTGAGCATCAGGCCACCGCTCAAAACGATTCTTACCGACGATCAGCGAGAATCGACGGATAGCCGCTCTCGCACCTGGTTGATGACGACTTTACGAATCCATTCTTCCGGCACTCGCGTATTATTCTCGCAATGACCTGCCACGTACCCCGGACAGACGTATGCTGCGTAACGCCGTTGAGTTCCGTCCTTTGCAGTGTACGCACCGCCCGATGAGGCGATCATGCGGAGTCCGCACTCACAGTACAGCAGTCCGCTCAGAAAATACTTCAGCGTCAGTCCAGGTGCCTGTGCCTTGATTTGCTTTGCGTCGGGACTCAATTTCCGGCGGCGAGCTGCCAGCGATCGCTCTCGTCGGACATGCCGAACAGCTTGCACGTTGTTCCACCGTTCCCTCGGAACAAGCGGTTCGCAATATTCGGCAACATGCAGCACGTTTTCTGGAGCGTTTGGCTCCACCACTCGCGTGTCGTCTACAATACCAGTTGCATTTTTGGCCCAGATCAAATCTCCGTAGTAGATCGCTGAGTCCAGCCAATAGGCAACCGTCTCCGGCTGGAATGGCTTGTGCTTATCGGGTATTCGGGTGTCACAGTTCAAGGCTCTCGCCAGTCGAGTCGACCCGTGAGAGGTTTGGTCGGCAATTTCAAACAACAACTCGATTATCCAACGTGTTGCAGGGTTCGGCACGAGCAGACAGTAGTCGACTTCTTCTCGGCCGTTGACAGTCTTCATCATACTCTGCAGCATGTAACCAAACGGCGGTGGGCCGCCGGGCCAATGCTTTTGTTTGGCAGCATCACGTTTTCCCCGCAGAACATTATGCGATTTGATGCGTCCATCCTCGGTCGCTCGCATGGCTTCGAACATCCCAAGGGCCTTGCCTGAAGGTGTGTTTGGGTCAGCGAAGTTGGTGTCACCCGTTAACACCAGAACGCCATGGTGAGTGTACAACTCTTTTCGGATTGTCGGCAGTTCCTCGACGCGTCCGAGTCTCTCGAGCGTATCTACGAGGATCAGGTCAACATTCACTGATCCAGTCCGAACTTCCTTCAACATGTCCTGATAGCCTGGACGCTTGCGCTGGTACTGTCCGCTGATTCCGTCATCTCTGTATACCTTAATGACGTTCCAACGATGACCGAGTCCCGTTATCCGACGTTGAATCTCATCGACTTGCTGATCCGGGCTCCGAGGGTTCTGGCGATCGCTCGACATTCGCGCATAGATAGCAGCACGATAGTTTTTTTTCGGATCAAACACGTTATTTAACATTCTGGTATACTCCTTGAATCTAACTCGCGTTCGCGGTGGATATCCCGGGCGATCGCGAGCGCGAAGAAATTAATCAGTCGGTCACGTCGCAGGCGGGCGACTTCTGCCAATACAAATGACAGTTCCGTCGGTTTTAACTCAGTAGGCATCGGCGCATCGCCAATCGCGACGAGCGAGGCGAGGCGGCGTAGCCGTTGATTCGAATCCGTGAATGGAGTGTCATTTTCTTGGCTGGAAGGCCCATTGAAATCACCTGAGCTGTGGCCAATACTTGAAAACGAGTGGGACATATTCGACCTCTCTTTGATTGAGGTACGATTCGCCCATCCGTGGAACGCGACGCGCGTTCCATCAGGTAGGCATTCGCGCACCGAGAAAATAGAAGGAATCTGAAATTCGACCGGTTTGAGTGAAAACACAGGTAAATCGAAGGAACTGTGTGTCGTCATTGATCGATGAAGACGCCCGCACCTTGTCAAGCGGTCGTGTACGGTGAAGCCCAGGTCACCAGTTCATCGAGTTATTTGCTGGACCGCACATTCAGTGTGGAACCGTTGCAGGAACTCAGTGAGATTCGTCATATCCGAATCACGAAACACATGCGGTTCACCAGCGATTCCAGGATGCTCACCGCCTTTTCACCAGCGACGGTGATTTGGTGATATTCGTTTGGCTGGTTCCTGGTGCTCAGTGTCACGATCCAGAATTCTTCCTGCTTGCTCGCGCGAGCCAGCCGACCAGACTGTTTACGACAGAACAAAATCGCCGATGCCGGGCAGGTGATCCGTGTTTCGGTGTTGCATTTACTTTGCAGCTCCGCAATCCTGAGCCCGATCTCGACTCCCGCAATCAGCCGCTGGACGCCACTGGAAGTCAATCCGACCGCAGATCTCAAGGCTCTCGGCTATTCCGGCATCTGACAAGTCACAACCACCCTCGCACGCTGCGAAGGCAAAGAGAAAGCTCCGCCTCCAAGTCATCTGAAAAGCAGGTGAGCCAGAAACGGAGCTGGATTTGGGGTCCTGCGAGCTGCGGGATGGCTAACAGTTCCCTTCATAAAATAGTGACACCGTTTGGCGGAAAATTTAGGTGTACGCGGCGGCGAACAGAGGAAACGTAGTAGGTCTGATATCTGAAATGCTTCGCCGATCAGTCTCATACGGCTGAGAAGTATTCCGACACTCAGATGAAAGACACGTAGCACGGAATCGGCACACACTGAATTGCTTTGATTCCGTTAATGGGCGACTCCGCACGGCCGTTGGCGCAGTCACAGCAGAAGTACGAATCTGTCAGTCTTGTTTAAGCGATTTCTGCATCGCGTCGAAACTCACTTGAATGGTCTCCGGATTGCCGCACGATATGCATTCGTAATCTACAGTAACGGTCGACTTGTCGTCTTCCGGAGGACTGTATCGAACATATGTGACTGCTTCAGCGCATTTGGAACATTTGTGACCACCCTCAGCGGCAACGTGCTCAAAGGCTTCATTCATTGAGAGATTAGTGTCTTCAATTGCGGCTCCTGAAACGGTCTCTGAGCTGACCTGAGTCACTTGGTCACGGAATTCATTGCATCGATTTCTTGACCCACTGTACTCGTGGGCGGCGATGAGGATACTGCCGACGAGACTCCAGTATTCGTCGCATTTCTCAGCTTTGCCCGCAGACATAATCGAATCGTACTCTCGATGGCCGAACCATTGACCTATGGTCGTGAGGTGTTCTGGTGAGGAATGCATGATCCCTGACAGTGGATGCAGGGCAAGCACTTGTCCGTGAAACACATCACTCTTGTTTTCGGCGCTGTGATCGCCACGATTCTGATTATGCCAAAGGCGCATTAATCGGTCGCCGACAGCATTTGGCTCACGGTTGTCTTCCAGCCACTGCAGGATTCCTACCCACGCGGAGCAGTAGCACGTGTAGAAAGCGATCTTGCATGTATGCGAGAATCTGTTCAGAAAACGATGGACCCGTTCGATTTGTCCTTGTTTCCGGAGCTTGACGATCCACTCGTCCAGAGTCGCCGCATAGTTTTGAAGACCTTGATGACCACCTTTCTTGAACTCCACAATTCCGTTCCCTATCCAGGATTGAGCTGCTTTATCAAACGCTGGCCATTCCTCTTGAGAGGGTTGCTCTCCAAGGAACAGCTGCTCGAACTCACTGCGAATTTCCGTCCAATCCCGAGTAAAGGCAATTTTTCTAAGGCGTTGACATTCGACTGCTGAAAGGTGGTGGGTCCTCACAGAAGAAACCCTTCTATCGTTGTTGACCTTTGAAAAAGAATAGTCCCGGTCTGCCGTTCGACTCAACTGGGCGTCAACATAGACGTCCTGCATTCCCTTTGAGGTGTTGATAAGCGGATAGCATTCCGCGAACACGCGGGTAATGAGGTTGTCCAGATCCTCTGCTTCCCCCGCTTGCTCCGCCGCGTGCCACCAAAAATCGACGCACGGTCGAAAGTTCGGTCCGCCTTTTCCCTGGCGAAGTTGCGCACTGTGCATCCAGTAATACAGGACTTTACTCGGGACACCAACATTCAGTTCACGTTGGCGAATGCGAAAATCAAACTCGCGACCAGCGTACTCGAATGAGACTGGAACTTCCTGAGATTCTGCCATCGTGTCCGCTCCTGTGCTCAGCCGCTTGTGTCCACAACTGCGGGGCCATCAACGACTTCGAGCAACCGGTCATTTTATTGCGCGGATGCCTACCAGGTAAACACCTACCTGGAGTTATTTCATGGACGACACGCGTCGAGTACCCCAAAAAGAGATCAATTGTCCCTGGGAAAAATACGCCCAGCAGCATCGACTCATAAGGATTTCAGAGTTTCCTCGCGGAGTGACTGCGCCAGGAAAAGTGCGATTGTATGCTCGCCGCGACCACTATGTGTTGCAGTGGTGGGAAAAGCAGGAGAAGCGGACTCTCAATGAGCGTGTCGAAGGTGATCTGGTCACCGCGATCACCCGCGCAAGAGAAATTGACAGCCGTCTGCAGCATTTCAAGTCGTCAGGCCGGAAGTCGGAACGGTGCGACCACGCGACAATCGTGGATCGATTCATCAAAAGTCTTCAGTTGCGTGCAGATGCCGGAGAAATTGATGTGGAAACGACCCGGCGATACGAGTCTGCCCTGCGAAGGCACTATTTGCAATTTATGGAACAACCAGGCATCAGTAGAAAATATCGGCAGGTGAGTGCCGTTGACGGTCAGTTCCAGCAGATGTTTGCGGCATTTCTGAGTCACGTTCAGGTCTCACCCAACGGGCATCCCAATGCCCGCACTCGTCCACTGAAACAGACGACGTTCATCATGGATGCTGTACGAGCCATGCTGGAGTGGGCCGCTGATACGGAACGCGGCAACTTGCTGCCAGACGGTTTTCGAAACCCCTTCGCCGGGAGAAAACGCGAGACCCGACAGGTTGCCGCCGACCCGCTCAGCGAGCCCGACATTTCCGTTTCCATGGCCGTCAATCTGCTGTGCGCCTGTGACCCATTCCAGCTGGCGATATTCGCGCCCCTCGCACTCTACGGATTGCGGCCCGGCGAACTGGGCTGGCTGTTTCGCGAATATGTCCGGGAAGACTGGGTGCGAGTTCCATGTAACCTGGATCTCGATTACCTCACCAAAGGACGACGACAGAAGACATTTCCAGTCGTCAGTTGCTTAGAGCCCCTCTGGCGTCTGGGCGGGCCAGTGCGCCATGGACTGCTCTATGTCCACCGGCACGTTGACGGCGAAAACTTTCAGCCGCCGCTACTCGGAAGATCTCTGCCTCAACTGGTTGAAGAATATCGCCATCGGAGCGCAGCTCAGAATTCCATGAATGCAAAAATGCGTCGAAAAGTCCGCGACACGCTGCTGAAAGAAGCGGGGCAATTGAAGTACGATTACGTGGAATGCGAGTTTCAAAAGCTCTCTCGATTTCTTGAATGGCCTACGACAGCCACACTCAAAGACCTTCGCCATTTGTTTGCGACTTGTTTGGAAAACGCCGGAGTTCCGGAGTTTTACCGCAGGTATTTCATGGGTCAATCATTTGGTCGGGCAGCCATTGTTTCCTACACCCATATCACTGCGGATCAGGTAAGAAAACAATATGAACGGGTGTTGACAAGCGAACTGGCACCCGTGGTGGTAGCAATAGAGCGTCGTTCGAAAGAACTGGGGATACTCTGATTGCTACGACTCGATCGCACTTTGCAGGTCTGAACCGCACTACCTCACCTGATGTACTTAGCGCTGGATCGGTTCATTTCTTCTCATCCAACTGACCACCAGAGCAGCAGCTGGGCTCTTTGCGAATGCTGACTGCAACTGAGCTCGCTTGGTCTCAGGACGCGTGTGCGTATACACCGCAGTCATTCCCAATTCCCGTCCACCAGTTCCTGTGTGGCCAGGAGCGTGGCCCATGAGTTCATTGCGGATGAGAGGATCGACATTCGCGTCTTGCAGGCATGTAGCGAAGGTATGACGCAGGGTTTTGGGTGCAGTGAATTCCGGCATGCCGATATCCTTTGTGATCCGCATGTATTCCTTACGCAACCGGTCTTCCTTCAGGGCACCAATATCTCGCCAGATGGTCTTCGCAATGGTTTCTGCTGCTTTGCGATCGCCGACAGAACTGAGCAATCGCCTGTCTACTTCTCGTTCAAGGTCGATAGGACTTGAAGTGGCGAGCGGTGGGACATGACCACTGGCACATCGCCGTTGTTGAAACACGGGACCGGTACGACGATTCCTCGTGACGATCCGCAACATCTCTGCAAGTGCCGGGATGAGTGGGACATATCGTTCATTGCGAGTCTTGACTCTCCATCCCAGCCCTGGCTTGTTGCGCACTTGCAGCGAACCTTCCTCGAGATTCAGGTCGTCCGGCAACAGCAGGTGAGTCAGTTCCCCGGGCCGCAGTCCCGTCAGCAGGAGTGTGGCAAAGATGGGAAACTGCCAATCGTCGCAGGCATTGAAGAAGAGCTGCTCCTGCTCTGAGCTAAAGACGACGATCGGCTTGGAATCCTCCACAGGTATGCGATTGATCTCGATGGTCAGAAACGGATTTTCCGAATACGGCGGTAGATGCCGCTGGCGATTTGCATAGTTGAACAGCGTGGAGCAGGTTTCCAGTATGTACTTGATACCCGTGTCTCGAAGTCCCCGTTTTGTTGAGTTGGAATGTCCATTCGGGGCAACTTTCAGGCCTCGCAGATAGCGAACAAACTCTTCTGCGTGAATCGGACGGAAGTCGGACACTAGCTTGAGTGGGCGGTTTCTTGAAGTGAAGCCAATCAAGTGTTCGGTAGCGGCTCGATAGCGGCGGATTGTCGCCAGGGAGGATCGTCGCACATGCTCGTGATGAGCCAACCATCGTTCACGAAGGTCTTTAAGTGAGACGGGCTCGAATCCAAGTGCCGAAGGAGCACCCGTTTCCAACTGAGCGTTAATCTTCGCCGCCATTTGCCGGGCGACACCGCGATCCGGCCCAACACGCCGCTCACCGCCGCG
>CAZFDW010000281.1:0-8762 GCA_964517865.1 uncultured Chitinophaga sp. | reverse complement strand
TCCGGGTCCATCTGTGGTTTAAACTGCGATTCTCGAAATGTCGTGAACGGTTACGTTTTGGTGCTACGGTAGCAACAAATACGCCCAACGAAGGACTCCAGAATGGCCCGGAAAGGCGTCCTTGATCAACTGATTGAACTTCGGGATCGCTGCAATCTTGTGCCGATTCTTGGCAACCATGACCAGATGATGCTTTACGCACGAGAAGGGCGATCTGATTTTCAGTTCTGGCTGAACTGCGGGGGTGATTGCAACAATGACAACTCACGTGTTTCAAATCCGCCAGCTTGCTGACGAACTCCAGCCATCGGAATCTGGCAAACAGAGCATCGTTCTTGCCGACGACGCCAATGCAAAAGTTGTATTGTTCGCTTTTGCTGCTGGCGATGGTCAGCCCGACAACGAGCCAAACATGCCGCTTGAACAGTTAGGCGAAACCACTACAGTTGAACCTTGAAATCTCATGGCAACGCTGACAAAGGAAAAATCGGAAGTCAAAGAAATGAATACACAGAAACAAGCCAAACCTGACCACTCGATCAATGAGTTGATCGCTCAACGATGGAGTCCTTACGCCTTCGCTAATCGTCCTGTTTCAACTGAAGACCTGCAGTCTGTGTTTGAAGCGGCACGCTGGGCGGCATCCAGCTACAACGAACAGCCCTGGAGCTACATTGTGGCCGTGAAGCACGACGAAAATGCCTTTCAGATGTTACTGTCGTGCTTGGTTGAGGCAAATCAGGGCTGGGCGGCGGCGGCTCCGGTGCTGGCCATCGGCTGCACGAATCTCAAGTTCACTCGCAACGGTCAGTCGAACGCCGCTGCCGTCCATGACCTTGGTCTCGCCAGTGCAAACCTGACGTTTGAAGCAACGGCCCGAGGGTTATTCGTCCACCAGATGATCGGCATTCTTCCTGACAAGGCTCGTGAACTGTATCGCATCCCGGAAGGTGTCCAGCCGGTGACAGGACTGGCAATTGGCTACGCTGCCGACCCCGACACGCTACCTGAGAAATTTCAAGCACGTGACCTCGCCCCCAGAGGCCGAAAACCTGTATCGCAGTTCGTCTTCGGCAGCGAGTGGGGAGCCGCTTCGGACGTCATGAAATAGAACCCATTGTGAATGTCCATTCATGGCCAGTGACCGCTGAATGCTGGAAGAATCTGAAATCAACTGCCACTATCATGCAGCGATCAAGTTCTTTGGTCAGGAGTCCGGGGTAACAACCAAAAGGAGTGATGTTGATGGCAAAACAGCAAAAAAGATAGTGGCAATCATCAATCGGCCCAACAGGGAAGCTGCTGCTTGCATGGTCAATTTCCTGTGAATGGAAGAACTCCTGGGGAAAGGTTTGATTACACAAGATCAAACAACATGATCTCGGCGTCAGTATTGGCCCTGATTTTCAGTGAGACTTCTTCACTCACTGCGGCTCCGTCACTGGTGTTCAAATCGACGCCGTTCAATGAGACACTTCCTCGCAGTACTTGCAGCCAAGCATGTCGGCCTGCGATCAATTCATGTCCGATCTCTTTTCCGGCATCGATCTGCGACAGATAGATGCGAGCGTCCGTATGAATGAGCAGTGAGCCTTCGTCTGCATTCCGGGACGCAACCAGCCGCAGTTGGTTGTGCCGCTCCGCTTCAGGAAATCGCTTCTGTTCGTAACTCGGCTCAATCCCCTTGCGTTCGGGAAACAGCCAAATCTGATACAGATGAACTGGCTCGCTGGCAGACGGATTAAACTCACTATGTGTAATTCCCGTGCCCGCCGTCATTCGCTGAAACTCGCCGGGTCGCAGCACTTCGCCATTCCCCATTGAGTCTTTGTGTTCTAAGGCTCCCGAGAGGACGTAGGTCACGATCTCCATGTCGTTGTGCGGATGAGTCCCGAATCCCTGACCCGGAGCTACCGTGTCTTCATTCATGACACGCAGTGACCGAAACTTCATGTGGTCACGGTCTTGGTAGGTCGAAAAAGAAAACGTGTGATGCGTATTGAGCCAGCCATGATTGGCGTGACCTCGATCCTGTGATTTGCGAACATGAATCATGATTGCACCTCGATTCTTCAAATATCTTATATGGCGGTAGTTTACACGTAATGCATTTGGACAAAAAAATTTACTTCAACTCCGCACGGAGGCCCATTGCCGTTCATCAACAGCTTTCGCTTATCGGCCTTTGTGAAGCGTACCAAAAAGTTGACGAATGCACACCGCGACCCCTGCGAGCCACCGCAGCTCTTGATTGATATGGCAACCAATGGTCAAACGTTTTAGAACCCTGTCAGAGCTCTGCAGTACCAACTGCTGTCGCGCGCATGATTCCTGCAGTTTCAACAGGGACTAATGTGGCAGGTGTTGAGTCAGCCGCCAGTTTCCAGACTTTTCGATCACGGAAATGCCGGATCAGCCGGTCGTTTGTCGGAGCGCCAAGATCTCGCGCCCAGACGACCGAAGCCGCATCGATATCGGCTCTGTTGTAAACCCATTCCTCGTGCGGCGAATGCTGCGGTGAGTATTGCACGAAGATGAGATGTTTACCTTCCTGTTGGGCCAGGTCGGCAGTGATTCGTTTCCTTTCAAGTGACCATGCATGATCCTTCGACACGGTGCGATACGTACACTGGGCTGCGAAAAAGACGAGATAAGCCAGAACGAATCCATTGAAGATGCGATTGTGTTGTGTGCGACTCTGCCTCAGATAAACGCGCAAATGGCGAATTCCGTAAATCGCAAGAACCAGGAGCAGCGGCAGTCCGGGAGCAAGGTAATGAGGAAACACCCACACCGCTGACGATGAGCCAACAAACAAAATTGGCAGCGCAACCATGATCACATTCAGTGAAGATGGACCGGATTTCCACCATGCCCGAATCCCGAAAATCACGGCGATCAGCGTCAGTGGATTCAGGAGCACGAATGCGGCGACAGAGAAATACGATGACTTGACGCGCAGGAATCCGCTGATCGTACGCTGCGCTGAATACGAATCCACTTCCCAGTCGGTGTGAAACGCTTTCATCTCAGCATTTCTGTATTCCGGCGGCTGAGGCGGCGGTGACTGCCAGACAAACAACGGCCCGGACATATATTGCGCGGAGTGCAGACTGTAAGGGAGTTTGAGATATCCACCAGTCACGCGCTGGTTGTAGACTAACATTGCAGCAAAAGTCAGCGCCAATATGCTGACGCCCGGCATCACAGCCACGACGCATCCTCTGATTCTGCCGCGACTCATCTGCCCGACAAGATCTTTGCACACCAGGGCACCGACCGGAAGACTGATGAGAAGTCCTTCAAACGGTCGACTGTTAGCCAGAATTGCCAGTCCTGTCGCTGCTGCAAGACCGCTCGCCCAGGACGGATTCTTTTGCCAGCGTGGCAGCGCACCATAAAGAAGTGCGCTGCCGATGACTGCAGGGGCGCCACCCATATACGACTGCCCCCACGTGAGTTGCAACCCGCTGTGAAATACTACAAGCAGACCACCGAGCAATGCCCAGCGGAGACGCGTCCATCCCTGCAGCATCCAGCAGATGGCGGCGGCGGCGAGTGCAGTGGACAACCACACGCCCGCGAGTGGGTGATGCGCGATGACTTGTCCGGCTGCCAGAAATAATCCCTGCATCGGTGGATACTTCGAGGCATATCGAGGCTGCTGGAGGATGTGCATGCTCTCGAAATGCATCCAGAACGGATGCCGATCATTTGCCACGCGACCGGATGCGAACGTATCACCGGCCAGCAGATAACTGAACTCATCGTGCAGCGTCGCCACCGGCTGCAACATCCACGAAAGCACAATTGAGATCACGAACGCCAGTGCGCCACAGATTACAATATCTGCAGGGCCACCAACGGTTCTCAGTCGAAGCTTGCCCGTGTCGTATGCGAATGCAGTGCTCCGAAAATAACGTGTCGGATCAGGGCCCATTCGAATCAGCCCCTTCGAACACCGGCATACCGCAGTTTCCCCCAGGTCCGACTGCTGGAGCTCTGAACAAAATAGCGATCCAGCAGCGAGAGGATTTCCGGCCCTCGGGCAAGCCATTGTTCGTATGTCGTTCGTTCATGCTCGGTCATGACAGCCAATGCATCCAGTTTGTCCCACAGACGCCGAGCCAGTAGTCGTTCAGATACGAAATGCACAAACGTCAGAAATGGCGTTCTCCATGGCTCCACAGCATAGAATCGGCCACCTGGTCGCAACACTCGGTGAACTTCGTTCAGCACAGAATCGAGATCGTCAGGAAGACCGGGCAAGTGATGTAAACCACCCTGCACGATCACAATATCGCGAGAATTGTCATCGAACGGCAGGCTGCGACAGTCGGCCACGTAGCACTGTGCGTCACCTTCGTACTGGAGCAGCAGTTTCTCAGAAAGATCAACGCCCTCAACCCGCTGGAAACCCAGTTGATGCAGGGCCATCAGGCCGTTGCCTCGGCCGCAGAAAATCTCAACTATCTGATCATACCTGGGCCAGGAAGCCGCTCCGAATGCGTTGAGTCTCGTAACAAATTTCAGAATCTCTTCCTGAGGCGTTTCGAATCTTCGATATGCGGCTTCCCATTCTGAATCACAGCAGAGTTGAGCCGTTGTCGTGCGGATAATGGTCGTCATGGAGGAGACTCTGTTGTAATGAGATTCGGCGTGTGGTCCGGAAGAGTACAAAGCCTGGCTGCGAACGGTGTGTCAGTTCATTTCAAACTCATCTTGCTGTCGGACGTCTGGACATCAGAAGAAGTCCACACATGAAGCTGGAAATCACCGTCTGATATCCCAACGCGATCAGTGTCACGGCGGGAATTACGAAGCGCATTGTTTCGGAATAATCGAGACGACCAAATTCGGACTGCCACCAGTGAAAGCTTTCCACCGAAAGCATGATCATTCCAACCGCAGAACAAGTACCGCCAAACAATAGTCCTCGTTCCGGACTGGCGTACCGTATCATGCGATCTGCCTTTTCGCTTTGCGGCAACATGCCCTGGCTAACGGCGAAGATACGAGCAAAAACTCCGAATTGCAGCGACTGTGCTCCCACGAGAACCGTCAGACTTGCGACAAGCAGCGTGTGAACATCCAAAGTTGCCCCAAGGACAGAAATCCCGGGCAACGCAAGTGCGTAACCTACGACACCGAGCAGGACCAGCAGCAACCCTGGGACGATATAAAACCAGCGAGGACTGTATAGGAGGAAAAACCTGAGCGTTCTCCAGCCATCGCGAAATGTGCGAAGATGCGGCGGGTGCGATTTGCGACCATCCGGATGCAGAGTGATTGGTGTTTCTCGGATCGTTCTTCCGAACCGGGCTGTCTTGATCACCATCTCGGTCGCGAACTCCATGCCGGTACATCGCAGATCCAGATCATCAAAAAGCTGCCGCGAGAATCCACGGAGCCCACAGTAGACGTCGTTGATCGGCGCATGAAAAAGCGTTCGAACCAGCATTGTCAGCATCGGATTTCCCGGCCAGCGATGGAGGAGTGGCATGGCCCCGGGAAGAATTGTGCCGCCACCTTTCGGCAGCCGACAGCCCTGCACCAGATCGGCACCTTCACGGAGCGGAATCAGAAACTTTCCAATCTCACCAAAGTCATAGCTGTCGTCGGCGTCACCCATAATGACATACCGACCGCGCGATGCTTCGATACCACCCTTCAACGCATTGCCGTAACCCCTGTCCGGAACATTCACAACTCGAGCGCCAAGCTCCAGCGCGATATCCTGCGAACCGTCGGTGCTGCCGTTGTCAGCAACGATGATTTCAGCATCGACATTCAATTCGTGAATCGCAGCTTGCGCCTTCAGAATACAGATTCCCAGAGTGTCCGCTTCGTTCAGGCAGGGCATCACAATGGAAAGTTCGACTGCATAGCTCTTGTGACGGCTATTCGCTGTGGGTCTCGTTTGCGAAGGGCGAAACGCCTCGAGAATCTCCGGAAAATCCGGATTGCCGTCTGGAAACAGCCCTTTTTCGTCATTCGTTTCGACCGAGGGCATAATTCACCCATTCTTGAAGTGGCAAGCAACTCGAGCCCAGGCGTTCCTGCCCCGAATGATTGATTGAAGCGAATCCACGCTTACGCAACTGACACTGGACGCGCGGAGGCCCGGCGCACCAAAACACTTGGTCGGACATTCGTTACCTGCGCATCAGCTAAAATTGCCGGAAAGTGCATCGCTGCGGCAGTTCTTACTGAATCGGACTGCGCAACCCGAGAAGGTCAAGGTGCTACTTCGACTGTCCCAGATTGGTTAAAAGACAATGGCCCGCTTATTCACTGGGATTGAAGCATCTGGAATTCATTTGACTACGCGAGCAATCAGGACTTTTTTCTAGCCACGAAACAACACAAAAAGCACAAAGAAAGCAAAACACGATCCATGAAATGAGTGATTCTTTGTGTCTTTTGTGCCTTTTCGTGGCTAGAAAACAACACCTCCTGTCGGGCTGTCAGATTCCAGAATGGTGAGTGCGCATGTACGTACAACGGAAGTCTAATAATGGAACCCAAGTGGCATTCTCGCTCATAATTGCAGTGCAGATTCCCAATAACTAAGCGGGCCATTGTTAAAAAACGGCTCACGCAGCACACCGTAAACGGGGTCATCATCCTGACCTTCACTGTGGCCCTCCTCGATGCCGATGCGGTGATGGAGGCCATCTGTGTGATCAACACCGGAATTAGAACGATGATGTTGAAGATGTAGGGGAACAACAACAGATTCATTTCGACGTTCCTGCCCGCTCCACCTTGAACGTCGCACCGAAGCATTACCTGCAGACGACTGAGGAACACTTCGAAAAAGCGGTGCAAAATCCGGTGCAGCAGGTGTCCGTAATGCCTCGCATTGCGTCGCTTTCTACGTCGCATGACGTAAAAAAACCCTCAAAAACACGGAAAACCAATGTTTTTGAGGGTCTAGGATTACCCCGTAGGGACTCGAACCCCAACTGACAGTGCCAGAAACTGTTGTGCTACCAATTACACCACGGAGTAGTGAATGTAAGTCCGTTCAAAGAATCCGCAGACCATTCGGGGCCAAATGTAACAGTGCTGCGGAATCGTGTAAAGCGATGGATTTGGTCGAGTCTCTGTATTTCAGACACGGGATTTCCGGGAAGAATTGATCCGACGAATCGTCGATGCGGGGACACGTGGGGGGGAGTTTTAGGTTCGATGAGTGACCGGGGGTATCAGTGAGTCGAAGGTCGAGAGTTGAACGGCGCAACTGCGCGATTGATAAGCATCAATGCAAAAAAAATGATGTTGGCCACACAGATCCTGTTGAACACTTTGGAGTCTCAAGTCGCATGCCTCTTTTAAAACGCAGCAAAACCGGCATCGTCATTGATCAATCTGCATTCTTCACGGAATTGGCACAACGCTTGCTTTTCTATGTCGTTACAGAGGCGGATGACGGCGTGGTGGGACCCGTCGTTCGCAAAAACTCTGCAGGGGTTTGAAGGAGGGAAGGTCAGGAAACTCGCCTGTTCCCGCTCACATGGGTGCGTGGCCCGAGCGGGAAGCTCCTGCCGGGAAGAGTCACTTCGGTGCATTTCTCGGTGGAAAAGGGGAAGGATTCGTCCTTCCCCTTTTTTGTTTGCGAGAGAGAATCGCTGAAGGAATGGGAAGAGAAGCGACACGTTGAATGAGATCGTCGCTGCCCCTTTATTCTGTCTCGCCAGATGCTATCCTTTGGCAATGTCAAAACGCGATTTTTATGAAGTGCTTGGTGTTTCCCGGTCTGCGTCAAAGGATGAAATCCGCAAGGCTTACAAGAAGCTTGCGCGAAAATTTCATCCGGATGTGAAGCCGGCTGATCCTGATTCGCAAAAAAAGTTTTCCGAGATTACGGAGGCTTACGACGTTCTGAGCGACGAAGAGAATCGCAAGAATTACGACCAGTTTGGCCATGCGTTTCGCGGTGGTGGCCCCTCCGGCGGAAATCCGTTTGAAGGATTCAGCGGTGGTGGCAGCGGCGGTGCATCGTTTGATCTGGAAGATCTGCTCGGCGGAATGTTCGGCGGTGGCGGCGGCAAAGGCGGCAGTCCATTTGGAGGCGGTCGGCGAGGTCAATCGAGGGCTCAGAAGGGCAGCGACGTTAAAGCAGAGATCACGGTGCCGTTCACGGTCGCCGTTGAAGGCGGTGACTATTCCCTGAACGTTCAGCAGGGATCAAAGAACGAGCGGCTGACAGTAAAGATTCCTGCAGGCATCGACGAGGGTCAGTCGATTCGTCTGGCAGGTCAGGGCAGTGCGGGTTCAGGAGGCGGTGCAGCAGGTGACTTGCTGGTGACGATTCGCATCGCGGCTCATCCGTGGTGCCGGCGAGACGGTCACAACCTGCTGGTCGATGTGCCGGTCACGCCCAGCGAGGCAGCTCTGGGGGCAAAAATTGACGTACCGACACTGACTGAAGGCGTCGTGGTCCTGAGTGTTCCTCAAGGCACCTCCAGCGGTGCCAGGCTGCGACTGCGCGGCAAAGGTGTGCGCAACCCGAAGACAGGTGATCGAGGTGACCAGTTTGTCGTGCTGAAGATCGTGCTTCCCAAAGAGCTTTCCGATGAAGCCCGAGCACTTTATCAGCAGCTCGCTGAACTCCCGTCCGTCGATCCGCGCGACGGACTTTGGATGTAGGCTGTACCTGATGCTGTTCGCTCGTTAATTTTCTGCCCGGCGAGCGGCATGCGTCAGCTTGCCGGTACATCAGAGTCCACTTCGCATTCATGCATCGTTCAGATGCC
>CAZFDW010000280.1:0-8794 GCA_964517865.1 uncultured Chitinophaga sp. | reverse complement strand
GCTTCGGGAGTGCCTGGATGACTCGACGGCGAATTTCCGCCCAGGAATGCCTGAAGTCACTTCCAGAGGTCCCGACCAAAATTGTCTGCCAGATCGTCTATGCCAGTTCAATTTCTACCTGGTGATTGCCCTGATCGTTGACCAGAATCACAAAATGTTCCGATTGGTCCACTCCGTCGATCGTCATCCTTCGGATCGTTCTCCCGTCGCCACCATTCTGAATCAAAATGTGATAAAGCGTCTCACGGAATCGATAGTGAATCGTGTACGCCGGCCAGTTTTTCGGCGGTCGCGGAGTAAAATGCAACTTATCGACAGTCAGTTCAAGCCCCAGCAGTGATTCCGTAATCAGGCGGTACATCCAGCCCGACGATCCCGTGTACCACGTCCAGCCGCCACGGCCGAGATGCGGATCGACACCGTAAACGTCGGCAGCCACAACATAAGGTTCCACTCGATAAGTGCTGATTCCATGCGGCGTTGAACCGTGATTCACGGGATTGATCATGTTGAACAACTCCCACGCCCGTTCGGTATTGCCAATGGCCGCGAAGGCCATGACCGTCCAGATGGCGCTGTGCGTGTATTGTCCGCCGTTTTCGCGGACGCCGGGAACGTAGCCTTTAATATAACCGGGATTTAGTTCCGAGTGATCAAACGGCGGGTCCAGCAGTTGAATCAACTTTGCCTCGGGCCGAACAAGGCGGCGGTCCACACTCGCCATGGCCTGCAACGAACGTTCCTGGGTGCCTGCCCCGGACAGAATCGACCAGCTCTGCGAGATCGAATCAATCTGGCATTCACTGTTCTCGGATGATCCCAGCGGAGTCCCGTCATCGAAGTAAGCGCGACGATACCATTCGCCGTCCCAGGCGTTGTGTTCGACGTGACCGCGTAGCCGGCCCGCCTCAATGACAAAGCGATCGGCTGTGATGACGTCACCCTGCTGACGAGCCAGATGAGCAAACTTTGTCAGCACATCGTACTGGAAAAATGCGAGCCACACACTTTCCCCCCGACCATGCTGTCCAACAAGGTTCATGCCGTCATTCCAGTCGCCGCAGCCCATCAGCGGCAGACCGTGAATACCAAACCTCAGCCCATTGTCGATCGCGCGAACGGCGTGCTCGTAGACGGACCCGATATCGTCGGAGATCGTCGGCAGGTCGTAGTTGGCCTCCTCATTCGCATGCAGTGCGCGGGAACTCAGGAAGGGAACCCGTTCTTCCAGCACGCCGGTATCACCAGTCATCTGCACGTATCGACACAGCGCGACGGGCAGCCAGAGGAAGTCGTCCGAGAAGTGTGTTCGCACGCCTCGGCCAGCGGGAGGATGCCACCAGTGTTGAACATCTCCTTCACGAAACTGCCGCGAACACGCGCGCAGCAGATGTTCGCGCAGCAGGCGTGGTTCGGCGTGAACCAGTGCCATTGCATCCTGTAGTTGATCGCGAAAACCGTACGCACCACCGGATTGATAAAAACCCGTGCGAGCCCACATGCGACATGCCAGTGTCTGATACAACAACCAGCCATTGGTCAGAAAGTTCACGGCCGGATCGGGGGTCTCCACATATACTGCTCCCAGCGTCTGGCTCCAGTAGTGCCAGACGCCCTCCAGCGACTTTTGAGCATTCGCTTCGCCTCGAAATCGTTGCACGAGGTTTCGCGTGTCATCTTCACCGGTACCTGCACCGATCGTAAGGACAATGATTCTTTCCTGCTGGTCCCCGAGCGTTATCTGTGTCTGAATTGCAGCGCAGGGATCCATCCCGGCACCACTGCGATTGGACAAACGCATGCGTCGCATGGCGGCGGGACTGGATGTCGTTCCGTTTCTTCCAAGAAATTCAGTTCGATCGCCGGTCACACTACGAATGGACTCACTGCAGTCCACAAACGCGATTTTCTCTGCAAACTCGGGACTGTAGAAATTGCGAGCGAAGATTGCCCCTGTGACGGGATCGACTTCTGTCACCACATGCATCAGCGACTTGCTGCGGAGTTCGCCAAGTACCCATTCCCAGTATCCGGTGACGGACAACTGCCGAGACCGCCCCGAATGATTGCTGATCTTCAACCGGGCAAATTTCACCGGCGCGTCAATGGCGACGTAGATGCACAGTTCAGTGGTGATGCCATCCTGTGTGTAATCAAAAATACTGTATCCGAAGCCGTGTCGCGCGAGATACGTATTTGTGCCGCGAGCGGGCAGCGGCGAAGGCGACCAGAATCGTCCGGTCTCTTCATCTCGCAGATAGATCGCTTCACCGCACGTGTCGGACACCGGGTCATTCGTCCAGGGAGTCAGTCGGAACTCGTGACTGTTATCGACCCAGGTGTAGGCACTTCCGCTTTCGGAAATGACGGTGCCGATCTGTGAATTCGCGATCACATTGACCCACGGCGCGGGTGTAGCAGTGTCCGGTTCCAGGATCGTGACGTACTCCCTGCCGTCGCGACTGAATCCTCCGAGGCCGTTGAAGAATGCCAGATCTCGCGTCGGTGGCTCACCAGCGGCGATGACCTCCGTGAGGCGACGTGTGGGCCTGAAGGCCGGAACGGCAACATCGACTCTCCCCCGACGTTCGACCTGTTCTATCAGAGTTCCTGCATCGTCCAGAAGAACAACCCGGGCCACCGTCTGCAGCAACGAGCGATCTTCCTCAGACATCTGCTCACCGCGACGAATGAAAACGCCGCCGGGGCGATCCAGCATTGCCGACGCCGGGCTGGCAGCGACCGCATCCAGGATCGAATCCTGCAGTGACTGGCGATACACAGAATCGTCTTCGTTCCAGATCACAAGATCGACGCTCAGGCCCTTCATGCGCCAATACGCATGAGCTTGAAAAGCCTCCCGTACGAGTCCGATCTTATCGTTATCCCGGATGCGGACCAGGACGATCGGCAGGTCACCGGAGATGCCATAACCCCACAACCCCGACTGCCCTCGACGGTTACGAATCAGCACACTCGTCCGGGCTCTGCGAAGTGCAGATGCGTAGATCACCGAGCCCGCCAGGCGACCGTATGCCTGTGCGTCGGCTTCGGAAGCATTCAGCTGCTGCAGCATGATCGGGCCGCGAGTCCATGCGAGTTCAAACACACGATCCGCCAGACTTGGATCACTGTATTTTTCTGCCATTCCCTGAACACCAGCGCGGGTTTCTGCTACGCCCGTCACGATGTCGACTCGCACTGATTCGCCGGGTTGCAGAACAAGTCGTTGTCGAATGCTGACGATGGGATCCAGTGTTGACCCGACCGTATTGGAAAGCGACGATTTCTGATCGAAGGCTGCAGGAGTCGCGAGACTGCGACCTCGTCCTGTGAATTTCATGCGATCGGTTTCAAACGAAGGCTCACCAGTCGCATGGCCTCCGACGGTCATCATGTGAATCATCCACGGAGGCCGCTCTTCAGTCGAACGCGGACGCCGGGTACACAGCAATGCGTTCTGAGGCCGGAGGATTTCCGATTGCACAAACAGGTTACTGAACGCCGGATGCGATTCGTCCTGTGCCTGGGTCGCCAGCACGACCTCGGCGTAACTGGTGACTTCGATAGTCCGGATGCGTTCCGATCGATTGGTCAGGGTCACCCGGCGAAGTTCCAGATCATCTTCCGACGAGACACTGATCTCCGCATGCGTCTCAATGTGCTCGTCATGACGACGGAACTCGGCACGGGCCTGAGTGAAGATCGCTTCATACGGTTTCGATGGCTTACCGGTCGGATGCCAGGCAGTCGACCAGAGTGCCCCGCTGTCGAGATCCCGCAGATAACAGAATGTGCCCCAGCAGTCGCGAGTCGGATCTTCACGCCAGCGAGTCACCGCCAGATCTCTCCAGCGACTGTAGCCACCGCCAGAAGTTGTGATGGCCACATGATACTGCCCGTTGGACAGCAGATGAACTTCCGGAACGGGCCCCGCCGGATCCGTGAAGACTCGCATCGTCCCCGCCTCCTCGGCGGAATTGCTGTGAGTTGCACTGGCTTCGATGGCATGCGGGAACACGGGAACGGTGGCCTTGGGAACACGCTCATGCAACAGCAGATCAATTGCGCGAAACGCGGGATCGGCCGCGAACCGCCTCTGCATTGGTTTGTCCAGCAACAGCCAAGCCAGCGACAGCAAACTCATGCCCGCATGATGTGCCATCACCTGTCGCACGGTCACACTGTGCGTGCCAGGTGGCAGTCGCGACGGAGTATAATCGACCGCTTCATAGAATCCGTACGCTCCTGTCCGTCCATCATGCGCCAGTCGTTCCAGATTTCTGCACGCCGCTTCCGGAGCCACCATCAGGGCGAGTGATGTGGCATAAGGTGCGATGACCAGATCTTCTGCGAGTCCTCGTTTGAGTCCCAGACCAGGGACACCAAAGGCGCGATACTGGTAGTTGAATCCCCGATCGACCATGTTGTAGCCGGACTCAGAAATTCCCCACGGCACTCCACGCTGGCGGCCGTAATTGATCTGGCGACGCACAACGGCGCGGCAGGTCTGATCAAGCAGCGTGCCTTCATAAGTCGGCATGACCAACATGGGCATCAGATACTCGAACATCGAACCGCTCCAGCTCAGCAAAGCCGGTGCGCCACCGGCGCTCGTCAGCAGTCGGCCGAGTGAAAACCAGTGTTCCTGGCTGAAATGCCCCTGGGCAATGAGCACAAAACTGGCGAGGCGGGCTTCGGAGGCGAGCAGATCATAGCAGCCCCCGTCGATGCGATTTTCACTGACGTTGTATCCAATCGCGAAGAGATCGCGTGACTTGTTGTGCAGGAATTCAAAATCCATCTCGGCGAACTCGGAACATTGATCCGCGACCTGTTCGAGGCTGCGAATACGAGTGATTGCCAGCTTTGATGATTTCGTCATGGCCTGCTGCAAATGCTGTAACCAGTCCAGTTTCTGGGTGACGAGTAGGTCCGTGACATCAGCGTTGGACGACGAGAACTCAGCACAAATGGCATCGATCAACGGAATGGACGTTTGAATCAAAGCGGCCACTTCTCTCAGTGCAGGAACTGCATCCAGTGTCGCCAGCTGCGAACGCAGTTCTGCAAGGCGTTGCAACTGCCCGGGCGACCCGACGTCCCATGTTCCAGGCGGAGGAGGCGGAATGACCGACCACGCAGCCAGAAGCTGCAACTCATGCAGATGATCCGTGCAGGCTCGCACAAATGCACTGATCCACCAGTGAAGTTCCGGATCTGACAAAGCCGACTTTTCCGCCGCCGCTGCCGTTGCGTCGTCAATCAGCCTCAGCAGCAGAACATGAACTGCGCTGAGTTGATACGGACAACGTTCCAGATCTTCGATGTGTCGTTCAAGCCACCGCACCGTGTTTCCATCAATGTGGCGACCTGATTCATTGCCGTCGGAACGTATCTGCCCGCGAATTTCTTCCAGGGGAACACCCAATGTGTCTGCCAGACCATCGCAGATGCGGCGAGGAAGGATTCGGGAGTCCGTGAGTTCTCTCAGTCCGCTTCCAAGTACAAACAATTGTCCGGCGAGGTTGCCACTATCGACTGTCGACACGTACTGTGGAGCCAGGGGCGTCAGAGTCCGCGTGTCGTACCAGTTAAAGAGATGGCCACGATAGCGTTCCATTCTCGAAATCGTACCAAACGTCTTCCGAGTGCGATCAAGCAGGCAGCTCGCCGAGATGTAGCCGAAGTCGTACGCAGCCAGATCCGCCAGTAACGCCATGCCGATATTTGTCGGGCTCGTGCGCGACGCGATGACTTCACCGGGATTCATCTGCACATTATCGGGCGGCAGCCAATTGTCGTCCTCCGTCACGAACGTCTCAAAGTAGCGCCATGTTTTACGGGACATCCGCCTGAGAAAGATGTGCTGCTTCCGCGTCAGGTTCACCGGTGCCGGCACAATCGGACGACTCAACCACCACGCAATTGCCGGAGAAACAAACCACAATCCCAGTAATGGCCCGGCAACCAGCAGTACCTGTGGCCTTTGCAGGATCAGCCACATTAACGTCACTGTCGCTATTCCCGGTGCGACGAGCATTGCCCGGAAGAAACTCTTCAGATCCGATCGAGCGCTGCGATCCGTATCGCCGGAGGTTTTCCATTCGAGCAGCTTTGATTTCGTCCAGTGAACCCGCACGAGGGTGCGCACGACAGCGTCAAGGCTGATGAAAGCCTCATACGGAAGAAACACCAGTGTAAGCAGGCACTGAGCCAGCGGACGTCCCATCGCGAACACGGATGTTTTGAGATGCGTCAGCACAGGCAGCCCGGTCGGCTTAAATGCCATGTCCATCAGCGCAGTCAGCAGCGACGGCAGACTCACCGCCAGAACAATGAAAACCGTCGCCAGAACAGCCAGCGCGGGCGGAGCCAGCAGCCATGTCAGCAGCAGCAGGGACAGCATGGAGGCCGGCACCAGGCTGCGGCGGAGATTGTCAAGGATCTTCCATCGCGACAAAGCAGAGATTGGGTTTCCGACGCGTCCGGACTCAAGGCTGCGGACTCGGGGCAGCAGCCACGCGGCGATCTGCCAGTCACCCCGCATCCAGCGATGCCGTCGGCCGACATCGGCCGTGTAGCTCGATGGATAGTCTTCGTACAGAATGACGTCCGTCAGCAGTGCAGACCGGCAATAGCAGCTTTCCAGCAGGTCGTGGCTCAGAATCGTGTTCTCAGGGAAGTCTCCACACCGATGATCAAACGTATCGACATCATAAATTCCCTTGCCGACAAACGAACCTTCGGCAAACAGGTCCTGATACACGTCCGAGACCACTCGCGTGTAGGGATCAACACCCGGATCGCCGCCGAGCAATCGCACGAACCACGATCGATAAGCACTCGGCAGACTGACGCCGACCCGCGGCTGCAGAATTGTGTAGCCCTGAATCACGCGCTGTCCAGCCGCATCCAGCACCGGTCGATTGAGCGGATGGGCCATCGCCGCGATCATTTCGCGAGCCGAATCACGAGGGAGCTGTGTGTCTGTGTCCAGTGTGATCACGAAACGCACCTGCAGGAGTTTCGTACTGTCGCCGACAACATTGGCGAATCGTCCGGATGCACCGCGCAGAGTTGCGTTCAGATCGGCCAGCTTCCCGCGCTTACGCTCGTAGCCCATCCAGATTCTCTCCTGAGCGTTCCATCGGCGACTGCGATGCAGAAGAAAGAAGATATCCGCTCGATCGTGTTCGTACTTTCCAGCCAGCGCTGTGATGCCATCACATGCCTGTTGAACCAGGTCTGTGTCCCCGGGAAGAATCTCTTCGGATGCATCTTCCAGGTCCGTCAGCAGAGCAAAGTGCAGGTTCTTCTCACGATTGGCGAGATACCGAATTTCCAGGCCTTCCAGCAGCCGCTCAATTGAGGCAGGGTTGGACAACATTGTCGGAATGACCACCAGCGTCCGATGTTCAGCCGGAATGCCGGTGCGAAAATCCATGCGAGGCAATGCCTGAGGGCGCATTACGGCTGTCATCAGCCAGTGCAGGATTCCGATTGCCAGCTGCACGGCGGACATCACAACAGGAATCACCAACAGCCACAGCAGCAGTGCTCCCGGGCGCTGCCCCGCGCTGCGGCTCCACAGCACGGAGATGATGACAGCTGTAAACAGCAACATGGATACAGCATAGATGAACAACGGGAAACGTCGACGAAACTTCTCGATCATAACTCCGGCGGTCAGCTGCATGTGAACCAGGCGTTCAAGTGCTGGCCGACCGTGATCCACCAGAAAGTAGCCGACATGGTTTGTGCGCTGATTCGCCTGGACCGCCGCTTCGGACTGTGACAGCTGAACGGCCCGCTGGGCCACATCGTACTCCGTGCAGCGTGATCGACGAGCGATTGCTTCGACGGCATGGCGATACCGATCGCGCGTGGCAAAGTCCATGCCTGCATAGACGCCCGCAGGATCCCGACTCAGTGTCTGCTCGACAAGACTCTGATCGGCAACAAATTTGCGCCAATCGTTGACAGCCAGAAACCGCAGACTGGTAATACTGTTACCCACCGACACCTGATCGGCAGCCTGAGCCTTACCTTCGGCCAGGATCAGTTGTTCGGTTGTTTGTCCCTGATCGGCCAGTCGCTGCTCAAGCCAGCTGCTGGCAAATGAAAAATTCGGGTTCTGTCCCTGCAGGTGCCGAGTCAGCTCGGCCAGAAACGCACCGGACAGCGGTGGATTCTCACGAGCCATGTCGGCCAGGACAAGAACCAGATCGGTCGGCTTCTGTTCGACCGTGCGAATCATCTGTTCCGCCCAGTCACTGGCCTGGTCGCGATCGCAGCGTCCCTGAGAAATTCGTACTGACACGCGCCGCAGATTCTCAATCAGGGCCAGCCGCAGCATCAATGGCAGCGCCCAGAGTTCACCCAGCTTCAGGGGCACGACCGATTGATACGCAGTCAGGAATCCCGTCAGATTCGCGGCATCCATTCTACCGTCAGCATGGGCAATCAACTCCAGCGCAATATCATAGACGCGAGGAAAGTCTGCCCCGGAGCCCGCCGCCAGTCTGGGGAGCTCACTACTGTAAGATCGCGGCAGCAATCTCCGCGTAGATCGTATCTGTTCTTCAATCAGATAGAAATTGTCGAGGAGCCATTCCGCCGCCGGTGCGATTCTTCGCTCACGCGCCGCTGCGGCCGCGATCAGGTCATACGTATCGACCAGAACTCGCTCATTTTCCGCCAGCCGTGGCAGGAGCCTGTCATCCGCCGGACCAGTTACCAGCCGATGAGTCCCCGCGATCGTTCGTGCATGTCGTTCCAGCTGTTCGACGTT
>CAZFDW010000279.1:0-8837 GCA_964517865.1 uncultured Chitinophaga sp. | reverse complement strand
ATTCCGCGCAGGTCACCGACATTCGGCAACCTGCCTTTACCCGTCTTGTCTCGTTCAGATAGAATTGCCATCCATCGGGCATTTCAACTGCTCAGACTCCTGATTGCAGGCGGTAATCCGCTGGAGACTGACTGACATTGATATCTGTCTCGCAGTTCTCATATTCCTGACTGAAAACTGCTGTAAAACTGACAACTCTGATCTTCCCCTCTCATTTTCGGTGACCACATGTTGACTGCAGTTCGCGTTGTTTCTCTGGTGTTGACGACACTTGCTCTTGTAAATGCGACTTCTGCACAAACTCCGCAGGATGCTCGCATTACCGTGGCGCATCCGGGCTTCAATCTTTTGAAGTCGGACCTGAAGAAAACCATTGACCTCACCACACCTGGGGAACAGAAGCAGTGGGAAAACATTGAGGGCTACATTGACACGTTTATTATCGGGATCGATGAGGCTCGTGAAGTTCAGGTCCAGGTGATGACGGGAATCAATCCGGCAGGCATTTTGTTCTGTGTGCCGCTTCAGGCCGCAAGTGATCCGTCCAGGGCGTTTCGAGAAAACCTGGATTCGCTCGGATACCGGATCACGCGAAACCCGGCCGATCGCACGATGTACTCAATCGAGAGCGATGCCAATGAGTACGGCTGGATGAAAGTCGATGCCGAATTGCAATATGCCTTTTTTATGATCACGACTGATAAGGCTCTGTTGCCGCAACTGAAGGAAATCGTGCTTAAAGCCGCGCTGACGCCTACGACGCTTGACGAAAACATGATCGCGGAAATAAAGAATACCGATGTGGCAGGTGCTGCGATCACGCACCGTGTCAATGCGTTCAAGCCGATCCGCGATGACAACATGGCATTGATCAAGCAGCGACCTGATGAGAAAGCAACCACGTTTCAATTACGACAGTCAAGCGCCCGGCGGTTATACGACGAGGCTGAAAGGATCATGTCGCAGGCGGATCAGTTACTGATGACGCTCACGCTGGATCGCACCCGTGCGGACTTGCCGAAAGTCAGCCTGCGCACAATTTTGACGGCCATTCCTGGCACAGTGTTGGAAGCCACGATCGCGGAACATGGTACACAATCGGATGCGTTTGCAGGACTGAAGCGACTGCAGGATTCCGCGTTATCCCTGCGCGCCAGTCATCCGCTGGATAATGTCCGCAAGGAGCATCTGAAAGAAACACTCACTCTGGTCAGGGCTGATCTCGAAGCCCGTCTGGCGGCGAATAAGACCCGTACAGATGTTGAAAAAGCAGCGTTTAACAAGTTTGTGGCGGGTGTCGTGAGCGTGCTGGAATCCAGTGTGACTTCCGGGCACCTGAACGGCTTCATCGAATCTGTGCCGGATGGCAAGGACGGCTTTACCACCGTTGCGGCGTTTGTCGCGCCAAGCGCAGCGGAGCTGAATCAGATCCTGCCGCTGTTGACCGATGCCGGCAAAGGAAATGACGTGCAGCTGAATCTCGAAAAAGTCGGCGACGTCGATATCCACAAAATTCAGATTGCTGAAGGTTTCATTGATATTTTCGACCGCTACTTTGGGGCCCATAGCGATTTGTTTATCGGCGTCGGACCGCAAAAGGTCTGGATCGCGACTGGTCAGGATGGACTTGCAACTCTGAAATCCACGATCACCACGGTTGGCGACCCGGCTGCAAATCCTGTCGTGTTTCGTGTTGACGGAAACATGCTGCCGTGGGCGAAACGCATCGATGCGGCGGCGAAAAACGAAAAACCCGGTGTGCTGACAGCCGACGAGGAAAAGCTTCGCCGCGAACGTGCGCGAGTCCGCGAACGTGCTCTCGCAGCGCTGATTACAGAAGATGATTTCTCAATTGTGATCTCGAGAGAAGCCGGCACATGGGTCGGTGAATTCACCAGCAACACGGGGCTGCTGCGATTTGTGGGCAAGATGATGTCGGCGTTCTCAAAGGAAAACTTTGAGTAGAGAGATCGTCATGTCTGATTCAGACGTCCTGCCGGGCGAAGACAATGAAGTTGACGATCTGCAGTTCCCTGAACGGGATTTTGCGGTCGAAGATATCGAGCTGGCCTATCGTCAGGCATTGGAAGCACTCGATGCGGCAGAGCGACAAGTCGGGTCAGTGATGGTCGATATTGTCGATCCTGCAGTCGGTGGCGGTGTCGAGGAAGAATCTGCTTCGGATGGATTCTCCATTGGCGCCCAACTGGCGGAGGATTTGAAGTTCACGGCGACCGCGACAGAAGCTTCGGGAAACGCGGTACTTGTCGAAGGCCTGCGCCGTGTTTCACCGCGTGAAGTCATCGAAGCCGCCGTATTTGTGGGCGGCAATGTCGCCCTCACAGCCCGAAAGCTGGCCTCTTTGATCGGACAGGATGTCGATAACCGCGTTGCCGTCTCGCTCGTCGATTCGCTCAATCAGTCGTATCAACGCGAAAATCGTCCGTATGAAATTCGTCTGCATGAAGGCGGATATCGGTTGCAGCTTCGTGAAGAATTTCAGGACGTCAGCACCCGCGCATTCGGCAGCGGACCACGAGACGTCAAACTTTCGCCTGAGACACTCGAGGTGCTGGCATTTGTGGCATGGAATCAGCCAGTCGAAAAGGAACAGGTCGAATCCATTGGTGGACATTCCGCAATGGCGCTGCTGCGACAATTGCTGCGGCTGCAACTGGTTGAGCTGCAACGAAACGGAACGAAGCGAACCGACGTCTCGTACGGCACAACGGCAAAGTTTTTGAAACTGTTTGGGCTCAAATCCATCGCTGAACTTCCGACTGCGGATATTTTTTCGTTTAAGTAGCAGACATTGAGTTCCCCGCATCCTCAATCAGACCCCCCCCGCCGCAGATTTGCGGTGGATCTGGTACGCACACTTCGGCAGGAAGGTTTTGAGGCGCTTTGGGCCGGCGGGTGCGTTCGCGACCAGGTACTGGGGAAATCACCGAAGGATTACGATATCGCGAGCACGGCCACTCCGGACGATGTCATTCGTATCTTTGGGCGACGACGCACGGTTGCTGTCGGAGCCAGCTTTGGTGTTGTCATGGTGCTTGGTCCGGACAAGTCTGCCGGACAAATTGAAGTCGCCACATTTCGCAGCGACGGTGAGTACCTTGATGGCCGACGTCCCAGCAGTGTCGTTTTCTGTCGTCCGGAAGAAGACGCCAAACGCCGCGACTTCACCATCAACGGGATGTTTTTTGATCCGCTCGCAGAGACTTTGATTGACTATGTTGGCGGGCGGGAAGATCTTGCCGCAGGCATCGTGCGGGCCATTGGCGATCCCGTCGCCAGATTTACTGAAGACAAACTTCGAATGCTTCGCGCCGTCCGGTTTACGGCGACGTTTGGATTCACTCTGGACGCAGCCACTGCCGATGCGGCCTGTCAGCTGAGACAGCAGCTCAATCAGGTCAGCGCCGAACGTATTGCGCAGGAACTGAGACGGATGCTGTCACATGCGTCACGTGAGCATTCTTTCCGACTGCTGCAGCAGACTGGACTGCTTCCGGAGGTGCTGCCGGAAATTTGCCATGACAGCTGTCGCGCAACCGATGAGGCAACGCTGAGTTTCATCCGGCGATCCCTGCTGCATCTGAAGTCGGAGCAGTTTGAACCGGCTCTGGCCTTAACTCTGCGCTCGTTGCGTCATCCTGGTACGGCAGGAAAATCCACGGCAGCCGTTGAATCCGTCTGCAGGCGCCTGAAATTGTCGAACGAAGAGACCAACAGCGTCTGCTGGCTGGTGGATTCGCTTCCGGTTCTCGACGACATCCGCAGCAGACCGCTGCATGTCCGGAAACAGTTGCTTGCACATCCGAATATTGAACTGCTCCTGCAGACGTCGGCCGCATTGGCTGCAGCCGAAAATCGTCCGGCAACCGATGTCAGGTTCTGTCGCGATTATCTGTCCACGCTGCATGGTGATGAGTTATGTCCGCCGCCGCTTGTAAATGGCCAGGATCTGATCGCGTTGAATGTGCTTCAGGGCCCTGCGTTTCGCATGCTTCTTACCACAATTCGGAACGAACAGCTTGATGAAATTCTCGCCAGCCGCACCGACGCCCTTGATCGACTGCGTGAGCTTGTGAATGCCCTCACCGTGGGGTAGTCTTCAGGATTTCATTCTCAACCAGACGCTCGTATTTCCCAGGAAAGATTTTTGCAAATGGCCCAGCAGTACATTATGACCATTGAGCACATGACTCGTCTGTATGACGAAAAGGAAGTGCTTTCGGACATCTGGCTGGCATTTTATCCCGGTGCGAAGATTGGTGTACTCGGAGGCAACGGTTCCGGCAAGAGCACGCTCATGCGCATCATGGCGGGTGAAGACAAAGACTACATGGGAACGGTGCGTCCGGCCAAAGGGATTCGCATCGGCTATTTTTCTCAGGAACCACGGCTTGATCCTGAAAAGACGGTCGGCGAATGCATTGAAGACGCGGTGGCCGATTCACGTGCTACCCTGGAACGCTTCAACGAATTGAACATGAAACTATGTGAGGATTTGTCGCCGGAACAGATGGACAAGGTCTTAAATGAACTTGCGAAAGTGCAGGACAAGATCGATCACAACAATCTCTGGGAACTGGATCGCACGCTTGAAATCGCCGCCGATGCGATGCAGCTTCCGTCAGCGGACGCAAAGGTCGCAGTCCTGTCCGGGGGTGAGAAACGCCGCGTGGCACTCTGTCAGTTACTTCTGATGAATCCGGATCTGCTGTTGCTGGACGAACCGACGAATCACCTGGATGCGTCGTCGGTGCAGTGGCTGGAGATGTTTCTGAAGAAGTTTGAAGGCACTGTCGTCGCGGTCACCCACGATCGTTATTTTCTGGATAATGTTGCCGGCTGGATTTTGGAATGCGATCGCGGCAGATGCATTCCCTATGAAGGAAACTACACCTCGTGGCTCGAACAGAAACGCAAACGACTGGAACTTGAAGAACGCGGTGAAACCCGCCGCCAGAGAGATCTGAAACGGGAGCTCGAGTGGGTGCGGATGTCACCCAAAGCCCGCGCCAGCAAGAATAAAGCGCGTCTGGAACGTTACAACGAAATGGCGGCACAGCAATTCGACGAACGCGACGATGCCGCGCAGATTCAGATTCCGACGTCACGCAAGTTGGGGCAGCTGGTTGTGCAGGCCGACAAACTGAAGAAAAGTTTCGGAGACCGCGTCCTGTTTGACAATCTGAGCTTCGATCTGCCGCCAGGTGGAATCGTCGGTGTGATTGGGCCGAACGGAGCAGGTAAAACCACGCTGTTCCGGATGATCATGGGGCTGGAAAAGCCAGACTCCGGAACATTGAAAATTGGTGAGACGGTTCAGGCATCGTACGTGGATCAGTCTCGCGATTCGCTCGATGACAGTAAGACTGTCTATCAGGAGATTTCCGGCGGGCACGAGGTATTGGAAGTCGGCACATCAAAGATCCACGCGAGATCGTACTGTGGTCGATTCAATTTCAAGGGATCAGATCAACAGAAGTTTGTGGGGCAACTGTCCGGAGGCGAAAGAAACCGGGTTCATCTGGCGAAGCTGCTGAGGTCCGGCGGAAACCTGATGCTGCTCGATGAGCCGACAAACGATCTGGATGTCGATACATTGCGCGCTCTTGAAGAGGGATTATCCAACTTCGGCGGTTGTGCGGTTGTCGTAAGCCATGATCGCTGGTTCCTCGATCGGATCGCCACGCACATTCTGGCCTTTGAACCGGACGGCTCCGTTGTCTGGTGCGAAGGAAATTACCAGATCTACGAGAAACAGCGGCATGAACGCCTCGGTGCCGATGCCGACCGCCCGCAGCATGGACGCTTCAAACCGCTCAGCCGCTAGATCTCAAATCCGAAATCCGAAATTTCAAATCCGAATCTCCTGAATCATGGATTTTCTGCAACTCACTGGCAAGACCATCCTCGTCGCCGGTGTCGCGAATCGCAAAAGCGTGGCGTGGCACACGGCGAAACTGCTGCAGGAAGCGGGAGCAAACGTGTTGCTGTCCGTGCGCAGTCAGGCGCGGGCCGATTCTGTGACGAAGCTCTTTCCCGATTTGCCGATCTTTGTCTGTGATGTCGAGCATCAGGAACAGGTCGATGCACTGCGAGACGCAGTTGCGGGCACAACGAGCGTCCTGCATGGCATTGTGCATTCGATTGCCTTTGCGGATTTTTCGGCTGGCTGGCTGCCCTTTCACCAGACTCCGCGCGCGGCATTTTTGCAGGCCGCAAACATCTCCTGCTTTTCACTGACGGCCATGGCGGAAGCATTCAGGCCGATGCTGGATCCGGAGACCGGCAGTGTCGTCACGATTTCAATCTCGACGACGCGCATGGCGGCCGAGAACTACGGCTACATGGCCCCCATTAAAGCGGCGCTGGATTCTTCTGTGTGTTTTCTGGCAAAATCGTTCTCGCAGTTTTCCAGAATTCGTTTCAATGCCGTCTGTCCCGGTCTCTTGAAAACATCTGCCTCTGCTGGAATCCCGGGCTATGTCGATAGCTACCTGTTTGCTGAAAAAGCGACACTCCGAAAGCAATCCGTCCAAACCGAAGAAGTCGCTTCTGCCGTCGCCTTTCTGCTCAGCCCGCGCTCCTCCGGCATCAACGCTCAGGGCCTTGTCATCGACGCCGGCATGGGGATCAACTACTTTGATGACGTGCTCGTGCGACAGACCGACGACCAACTCCAGAGACAAAAAAAGCCACTTGAGTGATCTCGCAGGAGTCGATCGTATTGGATATATTCACGGCATCACTATTCAATGGAAAACGACTGTCATGAATCGAAATCACGTCGAATCTTTCAGTTCTTTTGCCGCTGCTGACGCCGCCACTCGACGGGAATACTGGTCCATGACAATGGAACAGCGGTTACAGATTCTGGAACAATTGCGGAAGCAAACCTACCCCGATGGTCGAACTGCCCCACGACTTCAAAGAGTTCTTGAATCTGTTGAATACTCACCAGGTTGAGTATCTTCTGGTCGGAGGATACGCAGTCGCAGCCTGGGGGTATCCTCGTTTCACCGGAGACCTTGATCTTTGGATTCATACGTCGGCGCAGAATGCTCAAAAAATCCTTCGCGTTTGCCGCGAGTTTGGCTTCGATGTTCCGAATCTGCGACTGGAATTGTTCATGGACCCGAATCAGATGACCCGAATGGGGCATCCTCCCGTTCGAATTGAAATCCTGAATTCGGTTTCTGGCCTGAAGTTTCAGGATGCGTGGCCAAATCGCGTAATCAAGGAAATCGACGGAATCAGTGTATCTCTGATTTCGCTGAGCGACCTCCGGATCAACAAGCAGGCAAGCGGCCGATTCAAAGATCTCGCCGATCTGGAGAATCTTCCCGAAAGTTTTCCGAATGATACTTAGAGACACACAGCAACGTCGGAACGATTCAAAACTGACTGATATGATTCCACCGGTCACGGATCCACAGTTGGATTGGCAACAGGATGAAAAGCCATGTCCAGAAAATATTAACAAAGGCACTGAGCAGGAGCGTCGATTCGATATGCTGGCTGCGGGCGACGGCATTGGTGGCGGCGGTGAGACCAAGGATTGGCGTGGCGAGGCAGAAAAAGGCCGGAGCAGAAATCAGCACCGTTAATGGCAACGCAGCCCAGCGTGTGTAGAGCGACAGAATCACGGCAATGTGGCTGCTGAAGCCCAGCACGATCAGAAAACTGATCACCATCGTCAACGAGCATTCGCGTACGATGCCCTCATAACCAGCGAGAAACGTCACGCCAAGCCAAAATGCGGCGGGGATTAATGCAATCAGACACCCTCCGGCTTTTTCAAGCAGGATCCGCACACCGGAGAGTGGAATGGCAGCGAGCGTCGATTGCGTGGATTGACGAATTTCGTAAAACAAACAGCCTGAGGAATAGACAAGCGCTTCCAACGCCAGAAATCCGGCAAACGTCAAAAATGCAGCCCACGCATAGTCGCCGCTCAAAGTGTAGGAGCTGTGATCGATGTTGTTTCTTTGCAACACAATGAATCCCGCAAACAGAAAGCCACCGCCGATCATCTTCGCGATAAAAAAGCTGCGACCACCCGTGAAGAACAGAAATTCTTTCCACATCACAGCCATCGGCCAGCAGCGACCGACTGCCCAACGCCGGATCGCAGGATTCTCAGATGGTCCCCCTGCCTCCACGGGTGCCGACCAGAAATCCAGCGTCAGTGTGCTGATCCCAAACAGTGCCGCAGCAATCGCCACGCTGATCCAGAACTGCTGGCCCAGAAATACGACCGGACTGTCTGTCTGCAGCAGCATTCGCAGCCGTGCAAAGATATTGATCGTTTCGAACGCAGGAGGGATACTGTTTAATGCATCCGAAATCATAGGAGGAACGAACCCGGCAGGAAAAGCAGCGACTCCATTCACGATCAGACTGGGCAGCACAAGCATCAGCCCCAGAATCGCGCCGGCCATGCCGGCGGCGCGACCGGATGTTGCACAACGCACGCTGCAGAATAGCGCGAGATTGGCAACCAACACCATCCATGCGGCCAACGCGATATAGGACGCAATAATCTGTTGCCAAAGCACACCTCCCAGCGTGATGGCGAGGAACGTGAACGGCAACTGGATGACGAGCAGCATGAGTGAGCTCACGAGGCGGGACGTCGATTTTCCCAGGGTGACAGACAACGCCGTCATCCCGGCAAGTCGCAGCAGCGCAAAAGTACCGGCGTCCTTCTCTTCCGTGACTGCCGTGACAAAATAGCTGACTCCGGATACGGTGATGAGCAGCACATTCAGGTAACAGATGGTTTCAAAAAAACGCAATCCTGTCCGGCTGGTTCCAAA
>CAZFDW010000278.1:0-8905 GCA_964517865.1 uncultured Chitinophaga sp. | reverse complement strand
AGCGTTTTCCAGGAACCACTTGCAGAGCCATTCAAAGTCACCACCAAACGTTGTCCCTTCAGCATCGCGCCGAATCTTCGCTTCGATGTGCTCGAACGTGCCTGGCGGAGGACTCAACTCGCTTGCGATGTTGATTGGCATATCGGTGTGGATTCCGCAGTGATGGTGATTTGAATTGGAGATCGCTGAATCGCGTCGCTTCCACGGCTATATTTTGGTAAATTGTGTTGCAGAATGAAAGGTCATCTACAACTTGCTGACGGAATGCACTCGCCTTCGCTTTCAGCCGCTGATATTCTGCGTTCATGCCTGAATAGCTCGTAATTGCGACACAAAGTGAATCCCCCCGATGCCAATGCACGACTGGACTCTTGTTTCTGCCGGAACGTATCACGGATTTCATACGCTCTGGATCGGTGAACTGACCAGAGCACTGAACACGGGTCTGTTGCCGCGACAATACTACGCCGAAGCCGAGCAGGTTGCCGGGGATACCGGGCCGGATGTACTGACTCTGGAGTTCGACGAGGATTCTTCCGCAGCTCAGACCGCAAATGACGCTGATGCGGGCGGCACAGCAACACTGACCGAGACGAAGCCCGCTGTCACCGTCACGCAGATCGCGTCAGAAGCGGAAATCTACAGCGAACGCCGCAATCGGCTGGCCATTCGGCACTCGTCTCACGACCGTCTCGTTGCCTACGTCGAACTGCTCTCGTCAGGCAACAAGTCTAGCCTGCGGACTCTGGATCGCTTTCTCGACAAGTGTTGCAGCGTGATAGAACGGGGCATCCATTTATTGGTCGTTGATCCTTATCCGCCTGGAACCCTCGACCCGCACGGAATTCATGGAGCGATCTGGAATGAGATTGATCCGTCGGCTCCGTTCACCTTTCCAGACAATCGGCGTTTGACGGCGGTCTCGTACCATGCAGTTCGTCCGACAGTGGCCTACGTAGAGCCGATGGCGATTGGGCTGACATTGCCATTGATGCCACTGTTCCTCGATCATCGGCGATATGTGAATCTGCCACTCGAAGCGACGTACCTTGCTGCGCTCGGGACAATCCCAAAGCATTACCGAAATCGATTGATGCTGGCGAACGAATCGGGTAGTGCCGGAGCATGAGCATTTACTGCTGGAGAAACTCACGCAGCTTCGGAATAAGCAAGTCGTCGATTCTTCTCGTCCAGCATTCCCAGACCACCAGTACTTGCCAGCCAGCGGCGCGCAGGCGTCGCATGTTGCGGCGATCACGGACCGTGTTGGCCGTCCGTTTGGTTTTCCAGAATTCTGAGTTCGTCGTCGGCGTCACGCGTCCATAGCGACACCGATGCGAATGCCAGAAGCAGCCATGAACGAAGATAATCCTGCGGCGGGACGGCAGCACAATGTCGGGCTTGCCGGGCAGATCGCTGCGGTGCAGACGAAAACGGTATCCCATCCGATGCACGATCGAACGTACGATCAGTTCGGGCTTTGTATCACGCGATCCGATCTGCGACATGTTGAACGATCGCTGTGCGGAAGAATGCACGTCGGTCATCGCGGATTGCTCAGTTCTACTTCAGCACGAGCTGCACGGAAATCACGGCGCCGTCGCGAAGGACTTCAATCGAGATCCTGTCTCCCGGTCGATGACTTTCGACTTCGGAAAGGAATTCATCCGGTTTTAAAGTCTTCTTGCCATTCACACCCACGATCACATCCGCGCGGGTGATGTCGCGAGTTTCAAAAGTGACAAAGCCACGCCGTGTACGGCGAATTCCCGGCCCCCTCAGTCCGGCTTTTGCTGCCGGCCCGTCCACTGCCAGCGTCTCAATCCTCAAGCCCTCTTCTGTACGAGCCACTTCGTCGATGCCAAACTCCGGCCGAATAAACCGTCCATGCTCGATGAGTTCCGGCACGACGCGGGCCAACAGATTGGCTGGAATCGCAAATCCAATCCCTGAATTCTGGCCAGTCTTACTCGCAATCGCCGTGTTAATCCCGATCACTTCGCCGTGAGAATTCAGCAACGGCCCGCCGGAGTTCCCGGGGTTAATGGCCGCATCAATCTGAATGACAGATTTGATTGACCGCGCCTGTGTTACCGGCAATGTGCGATCCAGGCTGGAAATGATGCCGGTGGTCATCGTGCGTTCCAGACCAAACGGATTTCCGATCGCGAAGACCTTCATCCCGACTTTGAGGTTTGAAGAATCAGCGAACCGCACTGGTACGAGTGCTTCCGGAGCGGCCTCAATTTTTACAACGGCCATATCATTGATCGGATCAGCTCCGACAAGTTGGCCCTCATATTCCTGGCCATCGTACAGCGTGACCAGAATTCGCTGAGCACTCTCAATGACGTGGTTGTTGGTCAGGATGTGGCCTTCCCGGTCAAGGATAAACCCCGACCCGGAATCTGAGGTCGGGTTGTCGCCGAATAATCCGCGAGCGGCACCGAATCTCGTCGCAATATTCGTGACGCTGCGATCGTTGGCTTCGTAAACAAAGGCCGAGACGGCTTCATCTGGTGCCAGCCCGTTGGCGTCGTACACGCGCGGCGGAATCATGTCGCTTAACGCATCGCCGAGTAGTGTTTCGTTTGCTGGTGCCTGGAATGAAATCTCCCGCGTCGCCGCACGCTGCTGCTCCTGTACAGCCGTTGAAAGTGAATTTGGCGGCTGGGCAGCGGCAGCAGATGTCGGTGACGGACCGCGTTGCAGCCACATCACGAGACAGGCACCGATCAGGAATGAGCAAAAACACAAGGCAGCATTCTTCATTGCTGCTTCCTCCGTGAAAATATGGTCAGCACGCCAATGCTTTCGGCTTTAAAAAAGGGGTCAGGAACCAATAGCCAAATGGCCCAGAGGGTGCTCCGCACTATTGGTTCCTGACCCCTTTTTTAAAGTTTAAGTAGGGTGTGTGTAGCGCCAGCGGAACACACCAGCTTTCTCACGCTTTCCCAAAACGGTGCGTTACGCTCCGCTTCACGCACCCTACGATACAGTGCATCACAATTCTTGACAAGATGATGCCACCTAGCGGCGATCCTCACTGTCTTCTTCGGGCTCGTCGTCGTCAGGCTCGTCGTCGTCAGGCTCGTCGTCGTCAATGTCATCATCGTCGTCGTCGAATTCATCAAAATCAGCGTCTGGATGCAAAGGATCATCCGGGGAAAAGAAGAAATCTCCCAGACCCATCGGCACAATGTTGCCCCCCAGAGACTGACTTTTGCGACTTGCCAGCGACTTCAGATCCGCAGCATCTTCACCCAGACACTTTTCCAGTGATTCCCGCCACGCATCGTCGCGGGCAACCGGATGAGTCGGATCCTGAGCGATTCGCTTGAGTGCAAAACGCAGAATATTGATGCCGTCGCGGGTGGAAAAATCGAGGTTGAGCGAATGCGATTCCTGCAGGAAATCGACGGTCAGATTGAGCATCTGATCGTCCGCGAACGGCAAGTGATACTTCAGAATTGCCAGTTCATCTTCCCGCGCCGGATGACCCAGAGTGAGAGTCGGCTGCAGGCGGCTCATAATGTAGTCAGGAATCTCAAACGTGGATTCATCTTCATTCATCGTCACGGCGCATCGAAAATCGGGATGAGCGGCGATTGTGATACCGGCAACAATCGATTCCACGTAACGACGATGATCGAGCAGCGGAGCAAGGCTGGCCCATGATTTTTCGTTCATGCGGTTGCCTTCGTCCAGAATACAGACGCCACCGGTCAGCATCGCGGTCACCATCGGTGATGCGTGGTAGGCAATCTTGCCGCTCTCCGCCAGCACAGGTGTGACCAGCAGATCTTCCGGCCGGGTGTCTGCCGTACACTGATAAATATACAAGTCCTGGCCACGCTGTCGCGCCCCGGAGATCGCCAGTGTGGTCTTGCCGATGCCCGGAGTTCCCACCAGACGCGGCGTCAACGGCAAGTCGCGTTTATCGACCACCAGCCAGCAGGCGAGCAGTTGTTTCAGTACCTCTCTCTGTCCGATCCATTCGCCTTCGCTGGCGTCGGGAGTTCCAAGGTGCAGAGAGATTCCGTCGATCGAGTGAATTCGGCTCATTGATGTGTGCGGGGGCTTCGAAAGGAACAGGACGTTTCATTCAGTACGCGGATGAGCGCTAATCGCCGCAGGATTGTCAACTGACAGCAGCTTACGATTTCGGCAACGAGCGTTTCCATGCGATAATGTCATCCAGAATTGTGTCCAGTCCCAAAGTCGGCTTTTGGCCAATTGTGGAAAACAGGCGATCGACGTTTGGAACTCGCCGCTGGACATCCTCGAAGTCGTCACTATACGCCTTACTGTACGGCATGAATTCAATCTGGACCCTGGGATCAACCTTGTCAATCACGCGCTTGGCCAACTGCAGAATGGACACCGGTTGATCACTCCCGATGTTAAAGACCATGCCCTGGGCGGCCTCGATGTCCATCAACTTTGTGATGCATTGAGTAATCTCAGACACATGCGCGAAACAACGGACCTGCGATCCATCGTCATAGACAACGACGGGTCCATGTCTTAAGGCGGCATCGACAAAACGAGGCACGACCATGCCGTAATTGCCGACTTGCCGCGGGCCGACGACGTTGAAAAATCGTCCGACAGTCACACCCAGCCCATACTTGCGGTGATAGGCCAGCGCCAGGAATTCATCGATTGCTTTTGAACAGCCATAAGCCCAGCGAGGTCGACTTGTGGGGCCCAGATGCAGGTCGTCGTCTTCAACCCATGATTCGCCGGGATGCTTGCCATAGACTTCGCTGGTGGATGCCAGGAAAAACCTCTTCACGTTACCCTGCACGGCCAATCGCAATAAATGGTCGGTCGGATAAATATTCGTTTCGATCGTACGCACGGGATCATCTGCCACCAGTTTGACTCCGACAGCAGCCGCCAGGTGAAAGATCATTTCAACGCCGTGAACCGCTTCGCTCAAAGCAACCTGATCGGTGATCGATCCGTTGCGAATTTCCAGGCGACTGTTGTGTCGCACAGCATCAAGATTTTCGGCTCTCCCGGTCGACAGGTTGTCGAGCACGACGACGACATGCCCCTGACTCAGCAGCAGCTCAGTCAGATGACTGCCGATAAACCCGGCTCCTCCGGTGACCAGACACTTCGCCATTTGATTCAATGTCCTGTTTCAATGCTGCCGCTGCTTCAATGATTTGCATGAAAGCCGTCGCAGAGAACTTTGCCACGCCATCCATGCGTTACAGAATAGCAGCAACGATCACCGGTTTCGACCGTATAGGGGCAGCCATGGCTGGAATCAGTCCCTTTGGGAGTGCTCCGGCTTGACGGAGCTTTGGTATCGTCGCGCAGCGACTCTCTTTTGAACCGAGCCACACGGAGAGGGCTTCGCCCGAAAGTTCCAAAGCTGTGTCGAGCCACAGCACTCCCAAAATCGCTCGTTCTTCGCTTGCAGCGCGGAATCACGGATTGCAAACTGCGTCAAATTGCGATGAGAGGTAATTCCCTGATGGAAAACAGCGATGGCTCGACATTCAGCAGAACTGCGCATCAGGCTGATTCGGCGACTCCTGGAATTGTCGGATCAACAGCTCGCGCAAGTGGAACGCCTGTTTGACGTATCGGAGCCACAGACAAACGAAATCTCAAAAGAAGAATTCCAAAGCTCCGTCAAGCCGGAGCACTCCAAAATGGAAAAGTACTGGCCCCATGCGCCAGTGCATCGGGTGAGCGCACACGGGACGTACATTGTCACGGCCGCAACGCTGCATAAGCAACATCTGTTTCACGGTGATGAGCGGCTGGATTTTCTCGAAGCGAAGTTGCTGGAACTGGCGGTGGAGCACGGATGGGAACTCGAAGCCTGGGCCGTCTTTTCAAACCATTATCACTTTGTGGGGCATTCACGCGAGGGATCGAGCTCGGTGAAGGTGTTTCAGAGCCACCTGCACACTGCCACGGCGACCGGGATAAATGAACAGGACGCTCAGCCCGGGAGACAGGTCTGGCACAACTTCTGGGAGACTCGGTTGAGTTACGAAAAATCGTACCTCGCGAGATTGAACTATGTGCATCACAATGCCGTACATCACGGCCTTGTCGTAATCGCCAACCAATACCGATGGTGCTCAGCGGCATGGTTCGAAGAAACAGCATCTCCCGCTCAGGTCGGCACAATCTACAGCTTCAAAACCGACCGCGTCAAAGTCTACGACGATTTCACCTTTGGGAGTGCTCCGGCTTGACGGAGCTTTGGTATCGTCGCGCAGCGACTTTCTTTTGAACCGAGCCACACGGAGAGGGCTTCGCCCGAAAGTTCCAAAGCTGTGTCGAGCCACAGCACTCCCAAAGGGGCTACGGAATCGCGGTTGGCGTCAGTTCTCCCCGCGCGATCGGCAGGGTTCCGGCGAGCAGTCCCTGGATGATTTTTGTCATATGCGGGATGTTGAGTTTCGCGACTTCATCCGTGGGTTGATGATAGTCGTTGTGCAGCGAACCGGCGGAAAAGCTGTGGGCGATGACACCTTTCGCGACAAACGACGCATTGTCGCTGCGGGCGTACAGCATTTCGCTGAACTTCTCATGATGAAAAACTGTCACGCCGGCACGCATTGCTCCGGCGGCCATTTGTGGGCCGAGAGTGGAATGAGGCCAGCCCGTGCCCCACGCTTTGCCGTCCGCATTTTCTTCAGGACGGCCGATCATTTCCAGATTGATGTTGCAGATGAGATTGTCAAGTTTCCAAAGTGGGTGTTCCGCAAAGTACTTTGATCCAAGCAATCCTTTTTCTTCACCCCAGAAGGTCATGAAAATCACGGATCGCTGCGGGCGATCTTCCAGGGCTGCGATTGCATCTGCCAGAGTCAGCACTGCCGTGACGCCGGACGCATTGTCATCGGCACCGTTGTTGACTTTGTCGTCGCCGCGACCTGCCGGGCCAATGTGATCCAGGTGTGCCGAGATGATCACGGCCTGCTTCGCTGCCTCCGGATCACTGCCGCGCAACACGCCAACGACGTTGTGAACGGGAATCCCCTGGCGGACGTTGGCGGGAATCTCGAATGTGACTTCGCCTTTCAGAGCTTGCGCTTTCGAAATGAGCACGATCGCACACTGCGGTTCAAATTGTGCGGGGATTGACACGGGCTGCTGCTGCAGAGTTGCTGCAGCATCAAACAGAATGCTGTCGTCTGCAACGCGCACCAGAACAATCTTTGCACCTTGCCGAACCAGCGGCAGAGTTCGACGCACGTAGGTGACAAGTGCCGCAATGGGATTGTCGGCAGCCTGCGGCGGGAGTGGCAGTTCATCAATCACCACGAGACTCGGTTTTTCCGTGCCAGTCAAGGATTTGTCCTGTGCCGCATCATCATGGACAACACCGCTGACCTTCAGAATTTCTTTGGTCCCCGTAAAGACCGTCAGTTGAACGTCCTCATGAGCACCAAATGACATCACGGCTTTTGAAACCGGGGCCGACGTCCGAAACAGTTGTGCCGTCTGGAAAAATGAACCGTCGGGGCCAAAACCTTCAAGGCCTGCTTTGCGAAATCGCTCGGCAACAAAACCTGCGGCGACGTCCAGTTCCTTCGACGGCGTATCGCGACCATTCATTTCGTCTGATGCCAGAAACGAAACAGTTTCCAGAACCTGCTTCTCCTGAATCGAACGCAGTACGGTACGCTCGTCGTCAGTCAACGGCCTGACACTGAATTCTTCTGCCATTAAAGCTGAAGGAAACAGGACCAGTGCTGTGAACAGGGAGACTGGCGAAATGTTGCGAATCATGTGAATCCTGACGCGGACTGTGCCCGCCACTCAATGTGCCCCGACACTCGGTGGCGGGAATCTGTCACCGACCCGGATTATGAACTGCTTGCTCTGCAATGGCAACTCGCGGCGATGTCAGAGTGCCGTGGGTAATTTATTCCAGTTGTGACGGTTTTGAGGTCGATGCAGAAAAGACGACGGTCTGCAGCGAGTCAACGTCTTGTCAGCGACCGGCAATTTTCGCCGATTCCCGTCGTTGGCAGCTGCACCTTACTGCCGGGGTTAACAACAAACAGAGTCGCACGCCATGACGCTCACAGAATATCGCATCGAGACCGGATTCTTTGCAGGTCCGCTGGATCTGTTGTTGTACCTGGTGCGCAAGTCGGAAATTGATGTCTGCACGGTGTCGCTGGCGAAGATCACGACAGATTTTGTGGCCTATATCGAAGTTCTGGAATTCCTGGACTTCGACCTGATCGGCGACTTTGTTGTCGTCGCCAGCACGCTGCTGGAAATCAAAAGCCGCGAAGTCCTGCCGACGCAGATTCAGGTTGTCAATGACACTACTGAGGAAGACGATTCCGGCAGCGATCTGATCATGCGTCTGATGGAGTACCGTCGTTACAAGGAAGCGTCAACACTGCTCGATTTACGCGCCTCAGAATGGCTGGAACGTTATCCACGGCTCAGCAGCGATCGTCCGACGGCGAAGCGAGATCGTTCTGATGATCGCATCCGCGGCGTCGAACTGTGGGACCTGGTCAGCGCACTGTCCCGTATCGTGCGGATGCCGGACATCGAACGCGAAGTCAGCATTCGGATGGATGAAACGCCCATGGCCGTCTACCAGGAACAGATTCGCGATCGTATCAACGCAGAAGGCCGCGTTGCGTTCAGCTCATTCTTCGCGGGTGAAAAAATTCAATCCCGCATCGTGGGCGTGTTTCTGGCCATTCTGGAACTCATCCGCCACGAGCACTATCGCTCAGAACAACTCATTGATTTTGATGAAATCTGGATTCTGCCGCCTCGGTAAGCACCAGTGCAGAAGTTCCTTCGTTTAACCGCGTGCCCATCGGGCCGCGCTTCGCTGCCAATCGCGGGGCGTTGCCCACGCGGTTAAACGATATTATGCCAAACTACTTCTGCC
>CAZFDW010000277.1:0-8936 GCA_964517865.1 uncultured Chitinophaga sp. | reverse complement strand
GCAGCCGCTGATCGGGCTGATCCGGATCCTTCTTTTGGTAGCGATAATAATCCACGAAGCCAGCTCCAGGGCCGACCGATGACCACATTGAAGAAAAATGCATTCCCAGATGCCACGCTCCCGCGCCGCCCATCGAAAACCCGTGCAGAGTAATCCGATCCTCGTCGATGCGGAACCTCCGCTTCACATCGGCCATGGCTTCGAGCACATCCGTTTCGCCCGCCCAGCGATAGGCATTGTTGCCGCGTCCGTAGACATCCAGCTGAATCCAGTTCTGCTGAGGCTGATCGTCTTTCTGCGAGAGCGGTTTCCCATCCATGCGATGAATGAAATTCACCTCGTTCATCTGATCCGCACGACCATGCAGCACAACATGCAGCGGCCAGCGGTGGGCTATTTTTGGATCGACGCCGTCCGGCAGCGTGATGGCGTAGGGCTGCACACTGCCATCCACCGCACTGCCATATCCGCGAACCGTCGTGCCTGGTTGTAGCTGCCAGTCTGCCTTGTCCTGTTGCAGCTTCTCTGCACGTGCGGCACCTTTTTCAATAACCTGACGAAGCTGATCGATGTAATCTTTCTTTGGAAACTCTTCGAAGCGCAGCATCCATAACGCGGCTTTTTCGAAGACCGCGACGTCTGCCAGCAGAGCCTGCCCATCGCGCGTCTGCAATTCCTGTTTTCCGCGAAGGGCATCGATCGCTGCACGCAGTTTGTCGTTTTGATCCTGGATCGGTTTCAGATCTGCGGCAGATGGTGGATCAACTTTTTCTTTGTCCTGTGCGAAGAGCGGGACGCGCGCAAACATGACGACACAGAGCAACATCGGCCGCAGGCATGTTGTGCGACGAAGGAGGGCAGATATCATCGGAACAACTTTCTGCAGAACTGTAGGCCGGACCAAGCGCAGCGCCGTTCCGGCAATTGCCGGACACCTGCCGGAACGGCGCTGCGCTTGGTCCGGCCTACCCCAAAAACAAACTTTGACGGACGCACTCACCGAAGTCGTGAGACTTCGGCATGAATGGTCATCCAACCACCGAATTCTTACGAATCCGGCTACTTCTTAATCGGGGCCGAGTGAAAACGGCGTACGTGAAAACGTTTTCCCGGGGTCAGCTGGTGACCGCTCGTTCTGCGGCCTGGAATCCGCATGTCTTATGGGCACCGTCACAGAAAGGTCGAATGGCAGATGCACCGCAGCGGCAGAGGGCAAACGTTTCTTTGCCTTTGAGATCGAACATATTGCCAGCGGCATCGGTGACAGTCACCGGCCCGGTAATCAGGAGCGGGCCGTTATCTTTCACAAGCACTTTGACATCAGACATTTGAGAACTTTCAGTAGACAGAGACAAGTTAATTTTTCAAAAGCAAAACTCAGGAATCAGTCGCCTCATCGCCAATTGCGGGCTCGGGAAGCATGCCGGTCAGAATGGCACCGACCAGTGCATAACCGCCAGCGACACACGCGCCGACGACCGCCATTTGTCCAGGCCCAGCGGCCAGCGATATCGTCAAGAATGCGGCAGCCGTCCCGATGATGCGACCACCGATGTTTGCTGCAAAGCTTTCACCGGTGCCTCGAAGATGGACCGGAAACACGAGCGGTATGTAGTTGCCCCAGAAGCTGAACTGTCCCACAACGAACACACCACACACAAAAATGCCGATCTTGATCAACATGAGCGAATCGGAGTGAAGTGCTCCACCGACCCAGTAAAAGAAGGCTGGCACAATGATCAATGCCGGGATCTGGAATACCCGCAGCAATGTGCGACGACTGACGATCTTAAGCGCCAGGACCGCCAGCAGTGCCCGGCCCAGAAGTCCCCCGAGTTCCTGCCACAACGTTACGCCGGCGACGATTGCGTCACTTTCATTTCCCGCTGCTTTTTTCTGATCTGGCGTGTATGTTGGCTTCCCCGTTTCCGGGTTCGTGCCCTCGGGAGCCCCAACCTTCAGTTTGGCAGCTTCCAAAACCTGTTTGTGGCCGGATTCCTTGCCGGGAACCCCAAGCGCCTGTGCCCCCAATACTTGAGGCAACTGCTGGATGGCTCCGAATGCAATCCCATAGCTCGCCGCAAAAACCATCGTCGTCATGATGGTTGTCTTGCGAAGTGCGGGGCTGAAGAGTTCTGCGATTGACGGGCGGCGCAGCGTACCCGCATCCTTCTTCCTTTGCCATTCCGGTGATTCGGGCAGGAACGGACGAATGAGGAGCAACGGCAGTGCGGGAATGACGCCGGAAATCAGTGTGTAACGCCATGCTTCGTGATCACCTGCGATTGCAGGAAGACTCATCGCAAATGTGCCGGCAAGGATATTCATTCCTGCGACCATCAGACCGCCGAACGAAGAAAAAGCCTGGGTCCAGCCGAGCACTTTCTCGCGTTGATCATGATTTGGAAACAACTCAGCCAGCCAGGCCACGGCCGCGACAAACTCAACGCAAACACCAACGAACACGCAGCATCGGAAACACAACAGGTGGTAAAGATTGGTGGAAAATCCGGCAGCACAGGCTCCGAAAGCATAAAGCAGAATACTGAACGTGAGCACTCGACGTCGCCCAAGTCGATCCGTCAGCCATCCCCCTACCAGACCGAAAACTCCTCCAACAAGTGCCGGGACAAAGAACAGGCTTGGTGCCCAGCGTTTGAAATCATCGCCGCCAGCAACCCACGAGCCAATTGTGGCGGGAGTTGCCCAGCCAGCTTTTAATGCTAATGCGGGAATAGCTGATTTGATAATCAGCGGCAGCATCAGCAGTTCGTAGATATCAAACGCAAATCCGATGGCGGCGATGACACAGACAAGCCATTGAACGCCGGTGAGGCGAGGTGCGGAAGGTGAGGACATGCAACGAGGGCTTTCAATAAGGAAGGATCGTCCGAGGCAACGACGACGTCAGTCATTCAGACTGCGTTCAGGCAGAGAGTTAAGGCGATAAACGCTCGCTTTTCAAGTCACTTGCCATGAACGTCTCGTATCTCCGGAGAATCACGTTCCCAGCATTGCAAATGCCAGGCAAATCATACGCAGTGTCAGGGTTCGGGAAAATGTCATGCAAGGCAGGATTGCTGGACCGTGTTTCGTCCGTTAGTGTTCCGGCGTGGTGCATTGTCGAGCCTTGGAATGTAGGTTGGACATTCTTGTCCGACTGCGATTCGACGGGCAGGAATGCCCATCATGCTCCACGCTATAGGAGTCTGTCCCGATACTCAAAAACTGTGAGCCGCAAGGCGCTAGCCGCGGGTAATTCGCCCGCAACAACCGGCGGCTAGCGCCTTGCCGCTCACAAAAACATGGTATTCAGACAGGTTCTGGACAGGACGGAGCACCGGTCTTTTGGATGTGTTGCACGGTAATGTTGACAAGGCGAGCAAAATGACAGAACGAATCACAATCATTGGGTCAGGCCCTGCAGGCTGGACGGCAGCGATTTACGCGGCTCGCGCGGAACTGAAGCCGGTCGTCTACGAAGGCGCGTTCAATGAAGAAAACCGCCAGAAGGGCACGTTGCCTCTGGGACAATTGTCGCTCACGACCGAAGTTGAAAACTTCCCTGGATTTCCGTCCGGCGACATGACGGGCTATCTGGACACGTCCATTGAGGACTCCAAACGCAGGTACATGGCTCCGCATGGAAAGCACGGCGTCAGTGGTCCGGAACTTATGGAACTCATGCGCCAGCAGGCCATGAATTTCGGGACTCGCATCGTCACGGACGATATTGTCGATATCGACATGTCCAAGCGTCCGTTTGAATTAACGACGCTCAGCGGCGACAAGTTCACATCGCACGCGATTATCATCGCCACCGGTGCCCGTGCAAATTATCTGGGACTGCCGTCTGAGGATCGTCTCAAGAACATGGGCGTCTCAGCCTGTGCCGTCTGTGACGGAGCTCTTCCGCGATTTCGCAATCATCCTGTCGTTGTCGTGGGCGGCGGAGACAGTGCGATGGAAGAAGCCAACTTCCTGACAAAATTCGCGTCGGTCGTGTACATCATCCATCGCCGCGATGCGTTTCGAGCGAGCAAGATCATGGCCGAGCGCGTGCTCTCAAACCACAAGATTCAGGTGAAGTGGAATTCGGCGGTTGATGAAGTTCTGGGCGACGAAAAAACGGGCGTCGTCGGGGTGCGGATTCGCAGCACGGTGGATGATTCAAAAACGGAAGACGTTCCGGCAACCGGCTACTTTGCCGCCATCGGGCATACGCCGAACACGGACTTCCTGAAAGGGCAATTGACGACGAATGCCAAAGGCTACGTTGTGTGGACCACGCCTCAGCGAACTTACACCAGCGTGGAAGGCATCTTCGCGGCGGGCGACGTCGCCGACGATTACTATCGCCAGGCGATTACAGCCGCCGGAACCGGCTGCATGGCGGCCCTCGACGCCGAACGCTGGCTGGCGGCGCAGGGAATTGAATAGTCGCAGGGAACCGTCGTCTGTCTGCTCCCGATCTTAATCCTACTCATAATCAGAATCTTAATCGATTCGCAGCCATCGAGAATTGCGAACTACATTGTAGGCCGGACCGAGCAAACCCGGTAAAAGCCGGAACTGCGACCGCCGGTCGAACGTAAGTCCCACCGGCAACGTGTCATAACGTTAAACTCGGGTTTGCGCTGTTCCGGCACACGCGGCGGACTTGGTCCGGCCTACTCTATGCACGATCCCAGCCAGCGTCCGTGAAACTCAACGGCTGCCGGAATCGATTATGATTAAGAGTAGGATTAAGATTAAGAAGTGAATGAGGTCGCGAGCAGAAACTGCACGCGATCGAGGGAAGTCGCATTATTGCTGCGATGTCGCATCCTCGCCATCTGCAACATTGAAATCAAAATCCACCCCAATGCGTTCGTGGCCGCCGTTTTGGCGAATCGTTTTAAAACTGTCGTCAGTCAATTCACAGGCGTGCAGGATTTTGGATCGATCGAGGTGGACTTCTCCCGGGATCGAAACGCCCTGCGGGGCTACGTTGGTGTTTTTGAAAAAGCGATTGAAATATGGCAATTTGCTCCTGAAAATCGGTACGCCGGTCATTGAGCGGGCTTCATTGATCATTACGACATCCTGCAGTACAAGGCGGTCGCCATCGTTCGCCTTGACTCTGCCAGCGAACGATCTGGTAAACATCTCCACCTCGTCCAGGAAATCACCACTCAGATTCTCGCCAGTCAAAAGCTGCACATGCTGCCCCGGTATCAATTCCTGTGGGTCGATCTTCGGCACGCGGCCTTGTTCGTTGACTAAGAAAACGTCCATGTTCGCCACGGCATGACCGCCTTGCTGTCGCCCAGGTTCAGTCTGAGCATTTGATACCTCTGGTGGATGCCAGAGTTCCCGGCAACCGAATCTAGGTTCCGTCTGTACATTTGATTCCACTGACTGCACCAGCGAGCAGCCTGCGACGGATGTGGTCAGAATCGCGATCAAAGAAGCACCGACAAGTTTTTGCCACATGATATGATCCCTTCACCGAATCGCGGCTTTGCCACGAGATGCATGACACCACGAACTGACTTGTAGCAAATTGCTGTCTGAAGCTGATTGAGTTTCTGTGAGAATGACTTCGCCCTGCGAGTGCCGATCATGCGATTCGGCAAGATCTGCTGAATCCCCGGCGCTGGCTTCGCCCGCAACCCACTGTCGGAGTCGGGACGTATTCTCCGCGCGGTCATGAGTGACACAATTGGCGAGCGGCATGCGTCAGCTTGCCGGTACAAAAGCGATGTACCGGAGGGCTGACGCCGCTCCGCTCGCCGGACTCATTTCCGACCGCGCGGAGTATGAGATCCGGGTTGTCATTCAGGCAGGAACACTGCTGCAGAAAAATTGATGGCAGAAAAATGAATCACAGAAAAACCTCGAGTCGTGGTCCGTATTTTTCTGCCACCCATTTTTCTGCAGGTCCTGAGGTGACTTCTGCAAACAGACGTATGAAAATCTTCGCGGGAGAACAAGAAACCAATTTTTAGTAGTATAGAATGCCGCAAGGATCGTCAATGTGGGTGAAGGTCACTTCAACAACCTGGCGAGCCAGCGGGGCAACGGTTTCTGACGGATGGTCAGTTTACCGTTCTCAAAGACGGCGACCTGGCGGAATAGAGTGTGAAGATCGTTATTGTCGAAGACCAGGACATGAGGCAGTTCTCGGATAGCAGCCTTCAAATTGGCGAGCGTGCGCGGATGCCGACTTTGGAGTTTTTCGGTGGGGACGTCGTGGCCACCCTGTGAAACCCGCATGGCGACACGCTGCTCGGAAATCCCGGGGCTGGCGATTCCGATGAAGCAGAGCACCACGGTGTAGCCGGCGATGATGGCGTCCTTCAGAAAGGCGATCTTGTCGCCCACCGGGTCGGAGAAGACGGTTTCAAATACAAAGCTCTCCCGCTGATTGACCAATTCACGGCGCAGAGCATCGGCCACTTTTGCTGCGGCGTAGGGCTCCAAGTCCAGTTCGCGGGCGATCACATCGGCATTGACGAAACGTAAACCTGCGGGTCGCAGATGTGCGTGATAGAACGTAGACTTCCCGGCACCGTTCGATCCCGCGATCGCCACAATCAGGGGACGCTGATCAAACGGTGAGCCCGTCATGTCCCGCGCTTCTTTCCAGATGGTTTGCGGACCTGGAACTGCCGATTCACGAACCGGCCGACCTCGCGTTTTCCATCGGCTTCTGTCCGAACCAGAAATCCCGGTTCATTCGGCGCCTGCTCGTAATGCGGAAACGGTTGGGCATTCAGGTATTCAGAGACACGCTTCCGCCCATCATCCGAATCGACAGACTCCAAACATGCGGACAGTGGCTGAGCAGTCGCATTGCGGCATAACGCCAGCACCTGAGTCCCCTGCAACAACGGCTCAATGGCTCGTCCCAGTCTTGCCCAGAATTCGACCTGGCCCGTGAGTGATCGCTCAAATGCTTCGCCGGCAATGCGAGCGTCGAGAACCAAGGCATCGGAAAGTTTGACGGGCTGACTCATCTCAGCATGGTAGCATAATGCTACCAATTGTCAATGGGCGAATTCTTACTCGCGCCAGTACATCGACTGTTCCGGAGCTTTGTACTTAATCGCCATGTCGTTTGTGACGAAAGGTTCTCCTCCCGCGAATAAAGACTCGACACCGCCAATCACCATGCCGGACGACAGCAACGTACGTTCGATCGGGTACGGTGTGGTGCCCTGCACGAACATGTTTTCCACATGCTGGCAGAGCGGCGTGAAGAAGTCGGCGGTTGTCGCACTGTGGCCGGGCATGGGGAGGTACATCTGACAGCCGACAATTTCTCCAGTGTCGGCCCGCAAACCCGCGTAATTGAAGTCGCGAATGCCAGTCAGAAAAATGGCGGTGTGGAAACCGTCGAGATGTTCAACCATGTAGCCCGTTGTTTCCGGCAGTGCCTGGCGAGCCCACTCAAAAGTGACCGGAGCTGTCGGGTAGCCATTGTCCACCGGAAGATTGTGGCTTCGGCTCAGGGCCGATACGAACAGGTCGCGTGTGTGTTTCCGATTCGCGGCTTCCAGCAGCGTCCAGAGCTTATCACCCTTTGCCGCACGGACGGAACGAATACCGACCTCTCCACCGGCACGGCGTTCTGACATGCACTGCGCTGTTTCCAGTGCGTGAACGTCGTAACTGTCGATTCCGCCGTACGCGACACACACGCTTTCTTTCAGCGGCGTGTCGAGCGGGAGTTCAAACGATGGCAGCCGCCATGTCACAGGCAGCGACGAACCAGCGTAGAAAGGAAAGCCCAGACGTTTGGAATCCGCCACCATTTCGCGGCACTCATTCCAGTCAGTCGATAAATGCTTGTCGTTAAACACCGGGACCGATCGACCGGAGGCTTCGAACACTTTGACGCATTCTTTGAACCACGCATAACGCGGATACAGCGTCTGGCCTTTTTCATTTTTCGGATAGTCACCGTGCTCGCCGATGATGATGACACCATCCACGGCCAGTTCAGAACCACCCAGCGTCAGAGCCTCGGCAACTGTCGGGAACTGTTTCAGACCATACCGCTGGATGCGTTGCTTGCTGAGATCTTTGTCATGCACCTGAGCAATAAACACCGACGCAACATCCACTCGCGGCTGATGCCATTTTCCGCCTGAAGCATACCCCATCGCAAAGCGATCCAGAAAGTGCTGAGCGTGGGAATGCTGATACACTTCGGTGCCCAGGAACGCGATCTTCTTTCGAGGTTGATCAGCGCTGGGTGCGGCGGCACTCACGCGACTGGCAGCATTGAGTGATGTAAGTAGCGAAGCAGCCGCGAGATTCTGCCCGAACTGGCGTCGATTGAGCATAAACTAACCCTCCCAGGATTTTCCATCCCAATGGATAATACGCTTGACCATCTGCTGCACACCGCTACTGAAGGTCCCAAACAGTGTCTCACCTTTTTCCGCTGAAGCAAGATGTGGCGAGCCGATATGGCCGGGTACAGTCCGATCCTTCGTGATCCAGCCTCGCGTCGCCGGAAGAAATGGATTGCCGTGTTTGACGACTTCCAGGTTCTTGTACTCGCGCACCAGTTGAGGCGCGATCCGCAGGATCATGGACGTTTCCCATTCGCAGGCGTGGCCCATCTCGTGCTGAGTAAACTCGGGGCGGCCCGTGACAGCAGTGTCGCCCAGCCCCCAGTACGTGGAAAACAGCAACAGCAGATCCTTGCGATCGCGATACTTCTGACGCACTTCGAAGACGGCTTGCTTGCCCGGAACATCATTTCCGCCGTGCCCGTTGATCAGAAACAGTCGCGTGAATCCGTGAAAGATCATGTTGTCGAGCAGTCCGACCAGCAGATCCAGATACACCCGTGGCGGCGCGGAGAGCGTGCCAGGGAAGTCCATATGATGGTCCGAATTGCCCAGCCACATCAGCGGAGTCACCAGAATCTGATCGTGCAT
>CAZFDW010000276.1:2537-8940 GCA_964517865.1 uncultured Chitinophaga sp. | reverse complement strand
CCGAGGAATTGCAGGTGGCGTGTTGCCGCACCGTTGATGAACATGGGCCGCAGTTCAGCAGCATCTTACTCGCTCAACCCTTTGCGATTCTGCTCGATCAGGGCGACATTATCGAAGCGATTGCTGAGACGGGACTCATCGGTGGCCTGCATTTGATGGTGTTGCCGTGGCCTGATCTGGCGGCGGCTTTGATTATTCAATTTCCGGAAGTCTTGGAACCCGCGCGAGAGACGCTGCAGGCGACACTGATTTCGACATGTCGCCAATTACTGTCCCGCGCGAGTGATCGAGCCGTCCTGTTGCCGCGTGCCGACGTGCTGGAGGCCATGGCCGAATTCGCCGCCGGAGCGGGACATGAAATCAATAATCCGCTTGGCAGCATTCTGGGACAGACTCAGATTCTTTTGAAGAGCGAACATTCGACTGAACGCAAACAGGCCTTCGAAACGATTGGCGCTCAGGCCTGGCGCGTTCGCGATATGATCGGCAATTCAATGCTGTTCGCTCGTCCGCCACAACCGCAGAAGAAGAATATCAACCTGGTGGAAGTCGTACAGCAGACTCTGACACCGTTCGACAGGTCCGCTGCCGACGCTGGCGTCGAGATTCACTTTGCGACAACCGCCGACGTGATTGACGTCGTCGCGGATCGAACCCAGTTGAGTACGCTTATTGCACAACTTGTTCGCAACGCGATCGAATCACTGCGTGGAGCCGATCAGGACGGCCGTGTTTCGGTAACACTCCGCGATGATCTGCCGAACACCGTCGAGTTATCCGTGGTCGATGATGGCCCCGGCATCGTGTCTGATGAAGTGCGACGGCACCTGTTCAACCCATTCTATTCAGGTCGTTCGGCCGGCCGCGGACTGGGCTTCGGACTGTGCCTCGCATGGCAGATTGTCCGCATGCATGGCGGCATAATCCTGCACGAAACTCCGAAAACCGGCGGTGCCGCTTTTCACGTGGCGCTTCCGAAAAACTCGTAGACATTCCTGTCCGTCGCATTGCCACGGCACCCGAAGCGAGTCACGGCTGGCCAATTTGTGAATCTGCGATTCCTGTAGGGTGCGTGAAGCGGAGCGCAACGCACCACTTTCCTGCACAATCGAACATGGTGTGTTTCGCTCCGCTTCACACACCCTACCGTAAATTGACAAACTGGCCGACCGTGCGAAGCGAGTCGAGTATTGGTCACCGAAACCACAACACACGCTACACTCCGGATTCCTGCACCAACCCTCGCTGGACCGAAACACCGGCGGGGAGACGGGGGCGTGATTCGGTCGTCGATTCCTTCCCAACCGCGAGCGATGGGGGGCGGGATGGATTTCACACTTGACCCGTGCTATCACTCGTCGCGAACATCCCGGTGCTGAACTGACCGCTCAAAATTCACGAAGCTCCTGCCTCGAAAGTCCTGAATTATGGCTCAAGCCCGTCTCCAGGGTATTTTCACCCCGAATTTGATCCCTTACACCGCCGACGGCGGGATCAATGAGCCTGAACTGCGAAGATACGCCGACTGGCTCATCGAACGCGGTGTACACGGGTTGTATCCGAACGGATCGACCGGGGAGTTCACGCGTTTTACTCCGGAAGAACGCCGGCGCATCGTCGCGATTCTGGCGGATCAGGTTCGCGGACGTGTGCCGATTCTCGCTGGTGCCGCTGAAGCGAATGTGAAAGAAACGATCAAGGCCTGCGAATACTATGCGTCGTTGGGCATTCGAGCTGTCGCGATTGTCGCCCCGTTTTATTACAAGCTGAGCCCGGCGTCGGTCTATGCATACTTCAAGGAGATCGGACGCAACACGCCGATCGATGTGACACTGTACAACATTCCGATGTTTGCCAGCCCGATCGACGTCCCCACCATTCAGCGGCTGTCGGAAGAATGCGAGCGCATCGTCGCGATCAAGGATTCCTCGGGAGAGATTCCGCACATGATTCGCATGATTCAGGCTGTGAAGCCCAATCGCCCTGACTTTTCGTTTCTCACAGGCTGGGACGCGGCGCTGATGCCGATGCTGCTCGTCGGCTGCGATGGCGGAACAAATGCCAGTTCCGGAGTCGTCCCGGAACTGACTCGCAAACTCTATGATCTCACGAAGTCTTATCAAATCGATGCGGCCCGTGCGGTTCAGTATGACCTTGTCAAACTCTTCGACACGATGATCTATTCGGCCGAGTTCCCGGAAGGCTTTCGCGCGGCGGTCGAATTGCGTGGATTCAAGATGGGCCACGGGCGTCAGCCGCTGTCGGACAAGCAACAGACAGACATCGGCTCGCTCAGCCGCGAGTTGCAGTGCATGTTGTCCAATCACGGATTCACCGATCAACCGGTCGGCGGCTGTCCGATCGGTGAGCCAGGTGCGAATTCGGCACACCCGGCGGAAGTCTCGGCGATTGTGCAGCAGGTCGTAGCCGAACTTCATCGACGCGGTTTGATGTAGGATAGCAACGTGCAGACGATCCGAGTTATTGATACTCACACCGGCGGCGAACCGACACGGATCATTGTCGAGGGCGGTCCGGATCTGGGCGCTGGGCCATTGCGCGAGCGGCTGAACATTTTTCGTGAACGCTTCGACGACATCCGCTCCGCCATCATGAATGAGCCGCGCGGTTCGAATGTGCTGGTGGGCGGACTGTTGTGCAAGCCAACGGACCCCACCTGCGCAGCCGGCATTATTTTCTTTAACAACGCCGGCTATCTGCATATGTGTGGCCATGGCACAATCGGACTCATGGTCACGCTCCGCTGGATGAAACAGCTTAGGCCGGGTTCGTATCGCATTGAAACGCCGGTCGGAGTTGTCACGGCGACGCTGCAGGATGATCATCGCGTTTCTGTGCAGAACGTGTCATCGTATCGCAGCCGAAAGTCTGTCGTTGTCGATGTGCCGGAACACGGCCCGGTCACCGGAGATATCTCGTGGGGTGGGAACTGGTTTTTTCTGGTGAGTGATCACGGTCAGGATCTGCAACTGGCAAAGTGGAAGGAACTTTCTGAATTGACACTCAGGATTCGGGATGCTCTCGCAAAAAACGGCATCACGGGCGCGGATGGCGGGGAAATTGATCACATCGAATTGTTTGGACCGCCGACTCATGCCGATGCCGACAGTCGAAACTTTGTCATGTGTCCTGGTGGTGCCTATGATCGGTCACCGTGTGGCACGGGGACCAGTGCGAAGCTGGCGTGTCTCGCGGCGGACGGAAAGCTGGCGGCTGGGGCCGTATGGCGTCAGGAGAGTATCGTCGGCAGCATTTTTGAAGGCAGTTGGCTGCGGGATGAGACTTCCGCTGACAAAGATGCCATCATTCCGACCATCACCGGATCGGCATGGATCACCGGCGAATCGTCCCTGATTCTGGAAGATTCCGATCCGTTCCGCACCGGTATTCGAACCTGAACCATAAGTGGAGCAGGCTTTCAGCCTGCCCGTTGAAATGAGCCATGGCAAACAAAACGCCTCATACAGTCGTCATCGGTGGTGGAGTCATTGGCGGATTTTCTGCCTGGTATTTGCGACAGACCGGACGCGATGTCACGCTCATTGACAAAGGGAGATTTGGCAAAGCGTGCTCCCATGGCAACTGCGGGTACGTCAGCCCGAGTCATGTGATTCCTCTGGCGCGTCCCGGTCAGATCGGCAAAGGCATCAGGGGAATGCTCAGCCGACAGACGGCGTTGCGGATTGAGCCGAGGAAAATCCTGAGTCTGTGGCCGTGGCTGCTGAAGTTTGCCGGTCGCTGCAACGAACGTGACATGATGCAGGCAGGCCTCGCGTGTCATCCGTTGCTGCAGTCTTCCGCCGCGCTGTATCGTGAGCTGATTGAAACGCACAACATGGAGGTAGAATGGCGCACGGATGGCCTGCTGTTTGTCTATCGCGATCAGCACGAATTCGATGCGTATGCAAAGACCGACGAATGGTTGCGGAAACATTTTCAAATGCCCGCCGAACCAGTGGCCGGTCCTGCGCTGACCAGGCTTGAGCCGGCACTGAAACCCGGTCTTGCCGGGGCATGGCTCTATCGCTGCGATGCCCATCTGCGTCCGGACAGACTGATGCTTGAACTGCGACGATTGCTGGACGAAAGCGGCGTGCGTGTCATCGAAAACTGCGAAATGAAGAGTCTCAGAAGTGCGGGCAATCAAGCCACCGCCGTGGAAACCAGTCATGCGGAACTTGAAGCCGATGAAGTGCTGGTCGCAACCGGTTCGTGGACGCCGCTCCTGAAAGAATCACTGGGCGTCAAGCTGCCGATTCAGCCAGGCAAAGGCTATTCAATCACGATGGCGCGACCGAAAATCTGTCCAAAGTATCCCATGATCCTGGAAGAGTGTCATGTTGCCATCACACCGTTCGACAAAGGCTATCGTGTCGGCAGCACCATGGAATTCGCAGGCTATGACACTACACTGAATCAGCAACGTCTGAACTATCTGCGATCCGGGGCCGCCGAGTATCTGATTGAGCCCACGGCTGATCCGGTCGAAGAAGAATGGTACGGCTGGCGTCCGATGACGACCGACGGAATTCCATTCATCGACCGTTCACCGCGATTCAAAAACGTCTGGGTCGCCGCAGGACACAGCATGCTGGGCATCTCCATGGGCACCGGTACCGGCAAGTTAGTGGCAGAGATGATCAGTGGCCAAAAACCGCACGTCGATCTGAAGGCTTATCGCATTCAGCGATAGTTCGACTGTCCGAGATTCGCTTGTAGTCCCGGCTTTAGCCGGAGAATGTGTTAGCTGCCGATGGCGGGGCTGGCTGAATTTCGGCCTAAAGGCCGGACTACGAACAAAATGGGACAGTCGAATTAGTGCTCTGGCACACTTTAATACACGATTGACAGAGCACCAGGGAGTAGCATACTTCGGAGTGCGATGACTTGTCATCGCTTTCTTTTTCAGGGTTTCGCTCGAATTCCCAGGCAGCGTCGGTCCGCTTCAATACGACGAATCACAAAGAAAGCGGCGACAAGTCGCCGCACTCCAAAGTGACCTGGCATGTTTAAGAACCGGGTTCATCAAAGGCTTCCAACCGGTCGATGAATTCCGGCGTCAATCCGGCCTGCAGACGGGCTTCGCGCTGGAACAGATCGCCGCGGGCCCTGGACGGGCGGATAGGCCAGTGGAGCGCGCCGGTCCATGCATCCCAGTCGGAAACTCCGGCGGGTTTGAGCTGCCGCAGCCAGTTCAGGCCGAATTCGACATGTCGAATTTCGTCCTTATGAATGGCCCGCATGACAGCGGCACTGCGGCGATCACCGGCGGCACGAAAGTACTGTTCAAATTCCGCTGTGTGATCAAGATTCGCACCTTCAAACACCAACGGCAGGCCAGCCACGTACTCGAGCGTGGAGCTGTAGTCCTGAGCTTTCTTCCAGATCCATCCGTTGACCGGATAGTCGCCAAAACGGATTCCGAGTTCTTCGCAGCGCTGGACATGCATTCGCGTATGCCGCTGCTCGTCGAACATCACATCCGCAAGTCCTGTGCGAAAATCTGCCGGAGCATCCGGAAATGCCAGCAGCACCATCGCCATGACTTCCAGAGCCTGCAATTCGTGATTGGCCATGACATGGTGTGCGATGGCACGCTTCCTGACGTCCTTCAATGATTCTGCTTTGGGCATTGCCGGAGCCGTCTTGCGCTCGCCAAACTGCAGATTTGCGGGCCGTGTCGGTTGGGTGACCCGAACCGCAGCGCCAGGAGATTTATCGGTCAGCGATTCCGTGATCCGCGTGATTTTGAGGATCAGTTCATCTGAGTACAGAACTTGTTCTGCGAATGCGCGAAGTTCCATGACTTGTTGTCCATTCAGTTCGTACGCGCCGTCAGAATGGCAAGGCATGCAGCTGCTGCAGTGGCGACATTGAGCGACGGGACCGGGCCCAGCGGAGGCAGTGAAGCCAGTTGATCGCATCGTTCGCGCGTCAGGCGCCGCAGGCCGGAGCCCTCATTGCCCAGCACCAGCATCCAGTTGCGATCTCGCTGCACGGAATAAATTGTGGTGTCGGCTCGTTCACAGGTTCCCAAAACCCAGATCTGATTCTGCTGCGCCTTCTCCATCGCCTGCGCCAGATTTGCAATGACAGCGAACGGAACGTGTTCGGCTCCCCCGGCAGACACATCACACACGGTGGCATTGACCGAAGCACTGCGATCTTTGGTGAGCACGATGCCGCGGACTCCGAAGAATCCTGCGAGGCGGAAAACCGCGCCAAGATTCTGAGGATCCTGGACCTGATCCAGCGCGAGCCACAATCCGGTGGATGCCTCATCCGTATTCCAGAGGAATTCCAGTGGAATCGGCGACGGTGGTTCGACCGTCGCTGAACCGGCTCCCGTGCGTTCCGTTTCGCGTCCGCCCTTCTGGCCGCC
>CAZFDW010000276.1:0-2437 GCA_964517865.1 uncultured Chitinophaga sp. | reverse complement strand
CCGCCCTTCTGGCCGCCTTTCTGGCCCCGGTGATCGCGCTGCTCAGGCGCGCCGATACGAACGGGAACGCCGTTTTCCTGCGCGAGCTTCACCACAGCATCCCACGGTTCCCCAGGATTCTCAGAATGGACACAGACGAGTTTCACGGCTTTTGGCCGCACTTCGAGCGCGGCTTTAATACTGTGTGGATTACGAAGTTCCAACATGAAGTGGCTTGCAGAATTGGGAATAGCGGAAGCATATGTGCCAGCTGCGAAGCGTACCGAGAAACATTCCGGCGTGCTACGAGAACCCAATCCTGGCTGAACATGTTCTCGATGACGTCAATCATTTTCAGTTTGTTCGCTCCGTCCGTTCCGGCTGTGGGATACAAAGTCAAACGCCCGGTCTTGTTTAAGAACCGGGCGTCGGGCACGGCGACTCGCGGCGAGCGCGTCTGGTCGTCAGTCTCTGATCACGACAAACCGTGACGCCTCACCGACTCGCACCAGGAACAGGACCCCGTCCTTCAGGGAGACATCCTTCATCGCTGCAGAGAAATCGGCCAGCGACTTGACTGCTGTCTGACCGACTTTGCTGATGACCATGCCGTCTTTCAGACCGGCAGTGTCCGCCGGACTGCCAGCCTGGACTCCGGTAATCACCAGCCCGGTCACATTTTCCATTCCGAGCTGTCTGGCAACGTCAGGGGTCAGTTCCGACAACTCAAGCCCAAGACCGTTGAACTCGGGCAGAGCCGGAGCTTCAGTTTTCACGGGTTCCTCGACGGACAGGTTCGTCGGCATCGCCTCAACACGCACTTCGATCGTCATGGTTTTCCCATCTCGCATAACAACAACCTTGTGAGGCTCATTCAGGGATGCTCGTTCAACGCGCCCCTGCAGATCGCCTGGCCGGCTGATCGCCATCCCGTCGAATTCCAGCACCACGTCGCCAGTCTGCAAACCCGCTTTGGCTGCCGGACTTCCCGGACGCACGTCTGTCACAACGGCTCCCTTCACTGTATTCAGGCCAAGCTGTTTCGAGAGGGTGTCGTCGATCGACTGAATACCAACTCCCAGAAATGCTCTCCGAACTGTTCCGTGAGCCATCAGTTCATCACCCACCCAGCGGGCAAGGTTGACAGGAACGGCGAATCCGATTCCCTGATACCCTCCGCTTGTGCTGGAAATTGCAGTGTTGATGCCGACCACTTCACCATCCAGGTTCACCAGCGGGCCACCACTATTGCCTGGGTTAATGGCTGCATCTGTCTGCAGAAACTCTTCCCGAGCCGTGATCCCGATCCCGCGTGATTTGGCACTGATGATGCCTGCGGTCACGGTTTCATCGAGCCCGAAAGGCGCTCCGACAGCAAGCACCCAGTCCCCGATATCGATTTTGTCACTGTTGCCAATGGAAGCTACCGGCAGGCTGGTTGGACTGTTAATCTTTACGACGGCAATGTCGGACTTTGGATCGGTCTTCCATTCTGTCGCTGAAAATTCACGTCCGTCGTGAAGTTTGATCAGCAGTTTGTCGGCTCCGCTGACGACGTGGTTGTTTGTGAGAATGATGCCTGATGCATCTACGATGACACCCGATCCCATTCCAATTCGCTGCTGGCTGCCTGGAGTGTCGAAGTTACCCTCGGGGATGCCTTCAAAGAACCGCTTGAAGAGTGGATGATCTCTGAGTTCTTCGGGCAGTTGCCCGTGTTGAGCGATGTCACTCCCCTGACTCTTTGTTCCCGTCGACTGAATCGTCACGACCGAAGGCATCACTTTTTCTGACGCACCGCGAAAGGCACTGGACAGTGACTTCGCATAGTCGTGCGATGCCACATGTTCTTCTGACTCCTTGCCGCCAGAGTTGCTATCTGTCCAGCGAATTGTGGATCCGGATGTCGCGGGTGTCGTTCCGGCCGTGAACGCGCCGGCTGCAACACCGACGGCTGACAGCACGAGCCCCGCTGCCATCCCTTTGAATGATGTGAGTTTCATGCTGACTCTTCCTGTTGAGCAGAAATTCAGTCTGTCGAACTGCTCGGCGATAGCCGAGCAACAAAGTCCACTGACTGATCCTCAACCGGGGAATACTGAAAGCACGTCGCGTGCCATCGAGATGAATTTGATTTCTCGTGTGCTTCTCCCGGCCGCTGGAATCGGGTTGACGATTCATGCATGGGGCGGAGTGCCTCAAGGGGCAGAATGCCTCGCCATTCATGTTGCGATCAGGTGGGATTCTGCGATGGAGTGGACTTAAGCGTTTTCACGGTGAAGGGCGAGGGGGCTCTGCTGTTTAAGTCGTAGGGCGCGTGGAGCGGAGCGCAACGCACCATTTGGGGAAAGCGTGAAAAACTGGTGTGTTCCGCTGGCGCTGCACACACCCTACGTATTCTCGTCCTGCTTCAGGCGACGGTACAATGTCTTGCGATCAACGCCAAGGATGCGAGCGG
>CAZFDW010000275.1:0-8997 GCA_964517865.1 uncultured Chitinophaga sp. | reverse complement strand
GTTTTGCAAGTTCGTCGATCGCCCGTGTTGGTCCGGACGGTGTTCCGAGGTAACAAGGCCCCTGGCTGGTCACTCCAAATCTGGTTTCATATGTGAATTGCAGCATTCCACGATCATTGACACGCACTGTGCTCACTTTGTGAATCAGGTACCGGTTGTTGGTGGGACAGGCACGGCGCGGAAAGGAATCTTCCATCTGCTTCGTACTTTCGTTTCTGTGATTGATGAATTGTTGAGACTGCGACAATCGTATTCATCATCCGCCGTCAGCTGTGCTGTGCATCAGTGGGGCCAAACACATCGGAAAAGCACGCGACACACTCTTCCATGGTGGCTCGATGCAGCTCAAGAACTCTGCGGATGCCGCCGTTTTGGTCTTTCTGGTAGCCGCCTGCCAGATTCCATACGACTGGGATGTTCAGGTCTCGACAAAGCGTGAAGATCAGCCGATCGCGTTGTCGCATATCGTCATCCGTCATGCCTTTGGTTGGTCCCGGCCCCAGTGGATCGTTGATATGGACATCCGCTCCCGCCTGATAGAGCAGGACGCGGCCACCGGGTTCATCCTGCTCTGCGAAATCATTGATGAATTGTCGAATCTGCTGCTCAAAGTCTGACCAGTGGAAGCCAGAAGGTACGTCTCGGCCGTACGTCCAGTGAGGCACCCGGACTTCAAGATTCATGCGTTCAATAATGTCCTGAGTTCCGTCTCCAAAGTGACGGTCGCAGTCCAGAATCGCAACCGCCACATCTGCCGTAATCATCTTGTGGGCAGCCACCATTAGCCCGTTGAACGTACAGAATCCGCCGCAGTGATCGTAGCCCGCATGATGAAATCCGCTGGATGGTGAACAGGCCACCTGACCGTTCCTCATGGCTTCGTGCGTGGCGGCGACGAAAGATCCGACCGTCCACAGACAGGACTGAGACACTTTCAAAATCTGGTTGCCGTGTCCGTTGGATTTCCGGCCTTCGAGGACGTCGAGTACGTGGTCCCCATCATGAACCTCGAACAGATGTTCCGCCGTTGCAGGCACAAATGATCGAATGTCGATCGCGAGGCCTGCATTGTTCCAGTCGGCGACCACCTTTTCCGGTTTCGAAGCAGACGGAGAATAGCCTTGAGAATCCACCGACATTTCAGGAGAGTAAAACACGGGAATTGTTTTCATAAGGGCATGTTCCTTCGACCCTCTGCTGGCTGACACACAGAAAAAGCCCGGCCGTTTTGCCCAGCCGGGCTTCAAGGAGGGCATTGGAAATGGGGTCGGGAACCAATAGTGCAGAGCACCCTTCGGGCCATTTGGCTATTGGTTCCTGACTCCATTTCCACGGAGCACCGTTACAGCATTTCACCACGTTCTTCGTCAGTGAACTTGTTGTCCACGGCTGCCCCTTCGCCGGCAGCCTTCCTCATGCGAGACATCTTCTTTGCAGCAGCGTCCCATGTCCCTTTAACCTTGCCCATGGAATACGCGGCGATTCCGTCCTGAGCGATGCCCATGGATCCGCCTGCGGCGAAGGCATCCTGATTGGCGGCCAAAAACGTGAACTGCCACTTGTAGGCCGACTGCTGATGCTCAACCATCTTGCGGATCTGGTCACGAGTAAACTCGCGGCTGGAGTTTTCCTCCCCGTCTGTCACGATCACGAACACCACCAGCCCCGGTCGCTGCGATTCGTCCATCGCTGCCAACCGTGCTCCGGTCTCGTTAATGGCCCGACCAACGGCATCCAACAGAGCTGTCGATCCTCGCGGTACCAATTTAAACGCCGGAACCTGCCTGATGGGAACTCCGGAGTGCACGAACTCGTAATCCGTATCGAACTGGACGAGCGTCACGTTCGCTTCACTGGGCTCCTGTTTCTGCTGCTCAATAAAGGAATTGATCCCACCTTCCGCATCGGATTGAATGGACTGCATGGAACCGCTGCGGTCAATAACCATCGTGATGTCTGTCAAATCTGTTCTCATAAGTCACATCCTTTAAGAAGTTCAAACGGGGAAAAGCCAATCGCTTATCCTTGTGCCAATCGCTCAACCTTCATTCCGGCAGTGGCGGCGATTACTGAACATCATGCCGAGAGTTCATCGAATTGGCAAAGAACAGAGACAGAACGCAGGACCGAGAGGTTCGGACCAAAGTTCTTCAGAGGATTGTTAGTTCGCGATAACTGCAATCTAAACGTAGAAGATTTGATCGGACACCGCGATTGAATCGACCTTTTCTGCTCTTCGGATCATCGCGGGAATAGGACCACGTATACCGAACGCGGTTGAGAATGGCACATTTGTTTAACCGCGTGGGCAACGCCCCGCGCTTCGGAATCCATGCCGCAGGACGCAGCCAGCGCGGCCCGCTGGGCACGCGGTTAAACGAGCCATTGCCAACCGTGTGCGGTATAAAGTCGGAGAAACACAAAGCGAACTCTACTGCGCAGCCTCTCGGGCAAAGCTGATGCTATATGCACTGTACCGGACTGATCGCAAAGGTCTCGATCCTTTGCAGCACATTGCCGGACCTCCCGCAGATATCGATCAGATTTCAGAATCTCTGCCGGCGGAGCAATCTGCAGAGGCAGCCGACATCATTCGAGCGTTTGCGGAGCGGCACCAGGTCATCTTCTTTACCTGTCACCAGCACCATGCAGAGCAACTCAGAACGAAGTAAACCATCAGACTGACTGAAGATCTCCGTGATCTATGCCCCCGAATAGTGTTCCCTAATTGCCGCTCAAGCCCCCGGGCGTGGACCTCAGCCGAATTTCCGCTGGCGATTTCCGATCTGTTGATGATCGCTTATCATCAGCGTCCGTGGACTTGAGCTGCCCCCTCCATTAAGCTCGACGTTTCGTCTGCATAAGATCTCTCGTTTTTTCAGGACTGCTGCACCATGTCCACTTCTCCCGCCTCAGAGCATCTCACCGCAGTCCTGCAGCGTCTGGCCGGCCCGCATGCCGTTCCCCGTGCTGACCAGCTCGCCGCAGTCGAGGCCGTTCTCAAACCTGTCGCCCGAGTCCTTGTGGTCCAGGCCACCGGCTGGGGCAAAAGCGCGGTGTACTGGGCTGCAACCACCGCGCTGCGAATGGCTGGCGGCGGAACCACACTCGTCATTTCCCCCTTGCTCGCACTCATGCGAGATCAGCTGACCGCTGCCGGCAGAGCGGGCCTCAAGGCCGAGAGCATCAACAGCACCAACATCGACGAGTGGGATCCCATCTTTCAGGCACTCGAAAACAACCAGCTCGACGTGCTGCTCGTTTCACCCGAACGACTCGGTAACCCGGCCTTTGCTGCACGGCTCCCCCGACTGCTCGCTCAAACGTCCCTCATTGTCATTGATGAAGCTCACTGCATCAGCGACTGGGGGTTTGATTTTCGCCCCGATTATCAGCGACTCGCTCGCTCCCTGCTCGCCGCACCAAACGCCGCTGTCCTTGCAACCACCGCGACCGCCAACGAGCGAGTCACGGACGACGTCCGCAAACAATTGGGCCACGGCACCGCCGTCTTTCGCGGCACTCTCGCCCGAACGTCACTCCGACTCTCCGTCATCCCCGGACTCTCTGCCGCAGAACGTTTCGCATGGATCGCCGACGCCCTGCCCACTCTGCCGGGTTCTGGCATCATCTACACACTCACCGTTGCCGAAGCCGAACGGCTGGCTGGCTTTCTCCGTGGATGCGGTTTCGATGTTCCGGCCTACACCGGCCAGACGGAAACTGCCGACCGTCTGCAAATTGAAGAGCAACTGCGGAAAAATGAACTCAAGGCCGTCGTCGCCACCTCCGCACTCGGCATGGGCTATGACAAGCCCGACCTGGGATTCTGCCTCCACCTCGGCTCACCCGGCACTCCCGTCGCCTACTACCAGCAGATCGGCCGCGCCGGCCGTGCCCTCGCCCACGCAGAAGCCGTTCTTCTTCCGGGCAGCGGCGATGAAGCGATCTGGGAGTATTTTGCAACGGCCAACATTCCCAATCAGGACAACGCAGACCGCGTCCTGAACGCACTCGCACAACAGCCACAGTCGGTCGTGGACCTCGAAGGCGCAACGGCAATCCGCCGTGGACGCCTCGAGGCACTCCTTCGCATCCTCGCTGTCGATGACTCGGTCAAAAAGGACGGCAGCAGATGGGCTGCCACCGGTCGACCGTGGATCCACGACACGCGAAAATGGGACGCTCTCGTTGAAGGGCGCCGTGAAGAAGCTGACCTCATGCGCAACTATGCCCACGGACGTGGCTGTCTCATGGCATACCTCCAGCAGGCACTCAGCGATCCCAGTCCCGCACCCTGCGGCAAATGCTCCGTCTGCACCGGACAACTCCCTGAACCGGGACTACGCCCTTCCGAGAGTGCAATCAATGAGGCACGCAGCTTCCTCCGCCAGCAGGATGTGATCCTGGAACCCCGAGAAATCTGGCCCAAAGGCTGCACTCGCAAAGGAAGAATCTCCGCAAAGCTCGCCGCCCGCGCTGTCGCCTTTGCAGACGATCCGGGCTGGACCGAGGAACTGGATGAACTCGCGCGCAGTGGCATGACAATCGTTCCCTCCGGTCTGCTCAATGGAGCTGTCAGCCTGCTGCAGCGATGGAAGCACAGTTGGGAACAGCGCCCGGCACTGATCATGCCAGCCCCTGCACCGGACCTTGAAATGCAGAGTAACCGGCAACTGGCCACTCACCTCTCCACGATCGGCCGACTGCCCCTGCTTGATGCCTTCACGTGGCATGGTCCAGCCTGCCCGGAGAACCTCCCGAGCACATCGCATGTCAACCATCTGGAAAAAACCATTCGCCTCAAGAGTTTCACCGACCCGCCCGTCGGTTCCGTACTTCTGTGCGCTACCACCGCCCGCAGTCGCTGGACACTTACCCTCGCCGCAGCCCTGCTTGCAGAAGCCGGCGTCCAAAGCGTCATGGCACTCGTCCTGCACCGACGACCATAGCCCGGGCCGCCCCCCTTCACAACCTAACCTTCCCCTAAAGGGACTCTCTTCATAACCGATGCTCTCAATCATCATGTTTGTCGTGGTGACTTGCGGAGTTTACGGCGTCAAGAGTGACCCTTTGAATCGCATTGAATCGCAGGACGATCAATCAATCCGGTAACTCGCCTATTTGCTGGCTGATTTTAAAACATGGTCCGCCACTGCCGGAACAAGGATCGTCGAACAGTCGATCACTTCATCTGCAAGATCCAGGAACATTTTGTGAAATCGATCGTATTCGGAGAGCGTATAGTCCTGAGCCAGTTGGGGTCTGTATGATCCTCCGGGAGTTGCCTTCGACAGATGCCGGGCAGACGGGAACGAGATCTTTGATTGCGTCGATCTCATGCTCTTTACGAATCGCCGCGAGCGGTTTGTTGTGGTGAACGTGGATGAATCCCTCACCGATGTCGCCGTATACCTTGGAAAAGGTAATGTCGCACGCCGCACATCCAGTACCATGTTTTGCGATGCAGGCTTTTCTGGCTTTCTCGTTTCATTCATACGCTTTAACAATGACTCTTTGCTGGAGTTCCGTCATTTCCGCCGTCGCTGCCTTGAGTTCCGTGGCAACACCCTTGATGGCATCTTCCTTCGGAGCCGCCGCCAGGCTGCGCTGCACATTATCGAGATCTCTCTGGGCGTCTTCCAGCTTTGAAAGCACGTCATTTGCTTCTTCCAATCGACGTCCAAGCGAGTGTTGAAAAAGGTGTCTGGAACTCTCCAGCGGCCAGTCTTCGTCGCGTTCTGTTGCCGCCTCCAAAGTTCCAGACACCTTTTTCAATGTTTCCAACAGTTCATCCAATCGACGAGCTGACACGTCCGGCAAATTCAACCATGGTTCGACAGTGACGGATTGTTGTCGTTTGGTGCGATCAGACTCCAGAAACTCCGAAGCCGCCGAGACAACTTCATCCCTGGCCTTGACAGCCTTCAAAGTCTTCAGAAGTTCCATGTCTCGTTTCGTCAGCAAAGTTGTCAGAAAATGTGACTCCGCAGCCGACCGTTCCAGCTGGGCCTGTTCAGCGACCTGAGCCAGCAAGTCACCAACCAAAGCGAGAGGCAACGCACCACTGGCAAGATTCACGAGGGACTCTTCGCAGTGCTGGACGGTCTTTTCCAGCTCGCCATGCTGTCGTTGTCGCTGTTCGCGTTGTTCCCAGTGCTTACCGCCAACCTTGGCAAAGTCCGACTCAGCCTTGTAAACACGGCTCGTGGCCCGTTCCAGCAATGGCACAATTCCGGCCCGATCCTGCTTCAACCGCTGGACGACTTCTTCTTTCGACTTCCACGTTTCCTCAAGCTCTTCGAGTGCCTTCAGCTCATCCGACTTGCGGACACGCTTGGCGATTCGGCTCTCCAGAACTGAGGTGTTTGCCGTATAGCACCAGCTGGACAGCATCCAGAATCGTCGTCTTTCCGCCGCCGTTCATCCCACCAAACAGGACGACCGGTTTTGCCTTCCCGCGATGCGCCGCCGGAGCGAGATTGAACTCGTGCTCGCCACGGTAAATGCAGAAATTTGAAAGTTTCAGTTCATTGAAAATCATGTGATGCAGCCAGTTTCGTTTACCAAGTTCGGCGAGCGGCTGGGCGTCAGCCCTCCGTGTCCCTGGTAGCCGGATTCGTCAGAATTCGGTCCCCCGCCCACCAATATGTACGATGGGCTTTTCTGCCCGTCGAATCACCGTCGGACAAGAATGTCCAACCTACACGCGCCGCACTTCCCAATACTCCGACATCCGATTGGCGACTACCTGAAAGCTGCGAAACTGATCGACTGAGCCACAATACTCGCCCGGCAGCCCGATCTGAAATCCACTCACCGACTCTGTCGCGTGCTCGTCCGAAGGCGCAATCACGTTCAGACGAAAACTCAAAACCGATGGTCCGTCTGAAATTCGACTCGAAACGTTTTGCCGCTGGCCTTCGAATTTCTGCAGGATTCCGATCAAATGTTTGCCATCTTCGGTGCAATCACAAATCACAGCTTCCAGCCCCGGAAACATTTGATCCAGCGCCATCACTGCCGCCTCTGTATCCGAAAACATGACCGCACTCATCATTGTCTCCCCCATCAGTTTTCAATCTCGCAGGGTGGGACAAGCGGAGCGCCGGCCCACCATTTTCGCCCAGTCGGTGGGCCGGCGCTCGCATTCGCTCGCTGGTCCCACCCCACGAAACACCAACTCTTTAATTAAGCCGGGATTAACCCCGAACAATCTTCCACAATTCCGGCCTGTTACTGGCCAGATCCCAGAACTCTCGCCGATCGTCTTCAGAACCGAAATACTCGCCCGCAAGTCCGACTTGAATCCCGATGACGGACGCAAACTCGTGTTCACATTTGCCAGGCAACAAGTCCAGACAAAAGCTGAAAACCGCTTCACGGTCCGGCTCCCTGAACTCTGTGCTGCGCCGTTTCCCCGAAAACTTCTGAAACACCCCAACCACCTGACGACCATTCCCTCGCACTTGGCACGGAACGGCCTCCAGCTCCGGGAACAACCGATCCAACGCCCTGATCGCCGCCTCTTCACACGCAAAGATTTCTGGAATACTCATTAACCGCTTCTCCTATCTGCGATTCCTGTCAGTGCTCTCCTTGCCCTCCGTGGTGAAACACTGCGATTCAATCGGCCCCGCCCTCTGCACGGAGGGCTGACGCCCAGCCGCTCGCCTTTCTGACGACTGCCAACTGACGACTGCCAACTATTCCCCCTCCGCCTCTTCAAACAGCGACTTCTGCACGATCGCGAGCGAGCGTTCATTCGACTTGTCTGCTTCCCTACGAAGCTCATCCACTGCCTGCATCGCTTCCATCCAGATTTTCTCATCATCATTCTTGATCATCGCTTCCATCGAACGGTCTTTATCGACGACCGTGCAGACCCAACAGCCAAAGCGGCTTACGGTAAGTAAACGACGTGCGTACCAGAAAACTCGCCGAATCCTACTCTTGCGTTTCAGCTTTCAATGAATTCGCCGGGTAGTCCGAGAATCATGAGAAGTTGCTGCTCAATCATATGCCATTGCTGATCAAGGTCGATGCTGACGATACGAACCGAATGTCCCAGCAGATTGAGCGAGAGGTCAAGGCTGTGGTCGACTGCCGGATACAACAGAACGCCGTCAACATTTTCCCACCCGGAAATGCGGGACTTATTCTGGAGGTAGGCGTTCAACTGGTACAGATGATTCGTATGCAGCCGATGTCGGTTGTGGCGGGTCACCAACGCATCTCGATAGAACTTGCAGTCAAGAATTGTCCTGCGCTCCTGATATTCGATAGACACATCCGTCCGCATCGTCGGGAGAACTTCAGCAACCTCCTCATTCCATTCACCATGCCACTCAATTCTCTCTGAATAAACCTTCGCACCAATGCAATGCCTCCGGGCGAAGTTCAGGACAAACTTTTCAAACAGCTGAGGCATCCGTGTTTCGTCCCTGAAGATGTCATGAAAGCGATTCTGCCCTGTGTTTTCCTCGGGAAGAAGCGTGTCGAAAAGCATCCGGCAGACGTGCAGCAGGAATCGGTAGTGACGATTGTTTCTGTGCAACTGGATTCGTTCAAAATTCCGTCCGGTCATTACCACAGGAGTGATGTCGGCCAACAGTTTTTGGGCCGTTCGCACCTCGGTCCGAATCGGAGTAGTAATCAAGTCGCAGCTCAGCAAGCGATCGCATGTGGTTCTCAGAATCTGGTTTGCTAACGTGTCGGCGCTGAGTTCAAAGACAAATAAAGGGTCAGGTCTCAATTAAAAGAGACCCGACCCTTTTGTTTTGCCCAGAGCCCCGAACGGCCAAATCTTACAAAGCATTGCTTGAGAACACTTTGCGACGGCGAACAGACATAGACAAAACTCAGAGTGTCACGAAGGGAGCTCCCTTCGGGGCGGGGCAGCTATACTCCACGCGGCCAGGACTGAGGGACGTGTTGTTAATTGAGCCGCAAGGCGCTAGCCGCGGGTTGTGCATTCGGTCAGCACCGGCGGCTAGC